>JALELI010000045.1 GCA_022768785.1 Arcanobacterium sp.
CCTTTTCGCGGCAATATCAGCCCGCAAAGGTGCCAATATCTGTGCGGTAATAGAGATCAGAATCGGAAAGTGTGCTAGCTAGCATAGGCAAAAGCTGCGCTCGGCAATCTGCAATATCAGTGCCGAGCACCGTGGCAATAAGCACTCGCCCGCCGGCTGCCTGCCATTTCGGTGATGCACTGTGAAGCTGCGTTCCCATATGAATTGCCTGTGCATAGGGATTGTTATCTAACGCTGCTAATAGGGCATCGGGAATCTGTGGGTGCGCCGTCACCGTTCCTGGATATCCCGGAGAGCTGAGCACGATTCCTAAGCATGTGCGATCGCTGACGGCGAGCTGTGGAGTGCGACCGGCGAGCAACTCACACGCTACCTGCGCGAGATCCCCATCGAGCCGTGGAAGAATCACCTCGGCTTCCGGATCTCCTAGCCGAGCATTGAATTCAATCACTTTTACACCGTGAGCAGTGGCGATCAACCCGGCGTAGAGAAACCCGGTGAATGGATTCCCCGCTTGTTTCATATAGGCGAGAGTAGGGGCAATCACGTGATCGATAGCATCGCGATAGATTGCGCTGTTTACGCGAGGCACCGGAGACACAGCTCCCATGCCGCCGGTGTTAGGCCCGGTATTCCCCTCGCCGATAGGTTTGTGATCTTGGGCCACTGGGAGTGCCACATAGCGATCTCCAGCGGCCATCACGATCAGGGAGAACTCAAATCCCTCCAGAAATTCTTCCACCAGCAGTGGATTGCTGGTGGTGATATCTAGGCCGGCAGCCACAGCCATGGCGTGCCCACTATCGGTGCAGATCGTCACACCTTTTCCAGCGCGCAAACCATTCTCTTTGAGCACCGCAGGATAGGGAGTGCTGGGGGCTGAGAGGTATGCGCTAGCTTCGGTGTTACTCGTGAAAAGTCGGTAGCGAGCGGTGGGAACTCCTGCATGTGCCATAATTTCTTTGGCATACGCCTTCGAGGTCTCAATGCGAGCTGCCGCTTGTGTGGGAGCAAAAATAGCTAGATGATGTTTCTCAAATACGTCGGTGATTCCCGTGGCGAGCGGAGCTTCCGGGCCCACAATAGTGAGATCAATGCCAAGCTTTTTAGCCGTTTCAGCCAGCGCTTCCCACCGAGCGGTGGCATCGGCAAAATCCGGCAGTGCAAGTGCGGTGGCGAACTGTGCGATAGCATCGCTCGCTCCGGCGCACCACACTTGATGGTGATGGTTAGTGAGGTGAAGTGCCAAGGCCATTTCGCGGCCGCCGCCGCCCACTATCAGAATCTTCATCGAGTTCTCCTCACTGTTGATGTTGGTGTTTGCGGGCTTGCTGAAGCCAATCCGGGGTGCCAGATTCCTGCTGCCGCTCTAGCGTGGCAGCAAATTCTGCCACAGTGGAGGGAAACAGCAGGTGCTCAGCGGTGTGCACAGCCGCCTCAAAATCAGCCTGATTCGCAAAGGTTTCCACTGGCACTGAGCGTTGCGCCAAAATTGGGCCATGATCGAGATGCTCGTCTGCGATATGCACAGTGACGCCGGCCGCAGTGCGAGCTGCTGTGCGCACTGCGGGATCGCTGGAGTGCGCATCATTCCAGATGCGTTCAATCGCGTGGAGCCCCGAATAGGCCGGAAGTAGTGAGGGGTGCAAGTTCACAATTTTCTCGGGGAAAGCCGTGAGCAGCGGAGCTCCCACTTTCTTTGTGTAGCCTGCAAGTGCGATGAAATCAATTTCAAAAGCATGCACCACACTCACTATTTTTTCTTCCCACTCTTGTCGAGAATTGAAAGTCTGAGGGGAAAATACATACGCTGGAATCTCTTTCTCACGGGCGATATCCATAGCGTTGCACTCGCGGTTGCAGATTAGCAGCATTGGTTCCGCAGCTCCGAGTGTGCCTGCCCGAGCAGCATCGCACAGCGCTCGGAAATTACTGCCGGTTCCAGAGGCGAATACCGCCATGTTGATGCGCTTTTGCAGGGCGCTGAGGGCATCGAGAGTGTCGTGAAAGCTGGGGCCACTATTGATGCCCAGGGCGCTAGGAAACGGTTTCTCACTCATGCAGATGCACTCCTTTTCCGGATTCTGTTTCGGGTTCACCAGCACTCACCGTGCCGATCACGTAGCTCTCAGTGCCGGCTGTGCGCAACACTTCCTGGGCTGCTGGCACATCATCAGGAGCCAGAGCCAGCACAAATCCAATTCCCATGTTAAACACGTTAAA
Source organism: Arcanobacterium sp. (assembly GCA_022768785.1). Taxonomy (GTDB): domain Bacteria; phylum Actinomycetota; class Actinomycetes; order Actinomycetales; family Actinomycetaceae; genus Arcanobacterium_A. The sequence goes on from JALELI010000045.1 coordinate 2,224, forward strand.
CATAGCGTTGCGCTGGAGCCCGCTGAGGGATTGCACAAGGGGGAAAATCGGGAGCTCTGGCCAGCTGCCTAGCTGAATGTGGTAGCTGAGATCGCCGTTCATACGAGGGATATTTTCAAAGAAGCCACCGCCGGTGATATTAGCCATGCCGTGCGGTGAGATTCCAGAGCGGAGCAGCGCTAGCACTGGCTGTACATACAGTGTGGTGGGGGTGAGCAGCACTTCTCCTAGCGGCAGCGGAGAGCCGCTAGGGCTGGTGAGTGTGGCGAGCTCGGGGAGCAGGGAATCCACGGTAAAATCGTGGTCTTTAAAAAATACCTTGCGCAGGAGTGAATAGCCATTGGAGTGTGGACCAGAGCTCGGCAGCCCCAGCAGCACATCTCCGGGCTGAGTGGCTGCTCCGGTGATCATTTTGGTGCGCTCCACGGCAGCCACACAAAATCCAGCAATATCGTAGGTGCCAGCTTCGTAGAGATCGTTCATTTCCGCCGTCTCTCCACCCACGAGAGCGCACCCCGATTCCGCACATGCCGTTGCAATTCCGTGCACGATATCGGCCACAACTGTGGGCTCTGCTGTGGGAATAGCCACGTAATCCAAGAAAAACAGTGGCTCTGCTCCCTGAGCGATCACATCGTTTACGCACATAGCCACAGCATCTATCCCCACTGTGGAATGAATCCCAGTTTGAAAGGCAAGGAAGAGCTTAGTACCCACACCATCAGTGCCAGAAACGAGCACCGGATCGTGGTAGCCAGCAGCTTTGAGATCAAACATTCCACCAAATCCACCGATACCTCCCATCATTCCTGGGCGGCGAGTGGAATCCACGCTGGAGCGAATTCGGCGCACCACTTCATATCCACGCTCTAGATCCACACCGGCAGCTGCATATGCGGCGCCAGCTACTGATGTGGGGGTATGTACTTCGGCAGGTTGGCTCATGGTTCCTCTCTCTGCTGGGCAATGGGCATTGGGCTCGGGTTGATGGGCTACTAAGCAGGGTTGATGGGTTGCTAGGTTGTGTTGAGCTGCTGGGTTGCTAGGGCCTGGCACGTTGCCAGGGAGATGACTGTTAGGCTACGGAGTACTGAGCAGCGGCGGGTGGGCTGCAGAGCGCTGGCTGCGGGGGTGAGCGCGGCAGTGCTCCACAGCATTGGTGAAGATACTCTGTTCTCCCGCGCCTGGGATATTGAGCATGAGCCCTTTCCGATAGCGCTCAGGGTGCCCCATTTTGCCGAGGATAGCTCCATCTGGAGAAATAATTCCCTCGATGGCATAGCTCGATCCGTTGGGGTTTTCGGGAGCGGCCATCGTGGGCTGGCCATCGGCGGTGGCATATTGGAAAGCCACCTGGCCCGCTGTGAATAGCGCGCGAGCCTCTGCTTCACTCACCACGAATCGGCCTTCGCCATGTGAAACTGGCACTTTATGAATTTGGCCGGGAGTGAAAGAGCGCAGCCACGGGCTCCGAGCAGGATCGCTAGCCATACGCGTGGTGGCAATCCGGCTCACGTGGCGCAACTGCCGATTATGCGTGAGCGTGGGCGAATCTGGTGTGAGCTTGCTCGGATCGCCATAGGGGAGGAATCCAGATTTCACGAGCGCCTGGAAACCGTTGCAGATACCAAGCACGAGCCCGCCTTGGGCGGTGAAATCGGTGACGGCGGCAGCCACAGCTGGAGTGCGGAGAAACGCCGCCATGAATTTTGCGCTGCCGTCGGGCTCATCTCCGAGCGAAAAACCGCCTGAAAAAGCCAGAATCTGCGTGCGTGGATCGCTGAGCTTGGCGATGAACGAGTGAGTGTCTGCTGTGAGCAACTCTGGAGTGAGATTGCGAATCACGAGGAACTCAGTGCTCGCCCCTGCGGCGCGGAAAGCTTCGGCCATATCGTATTCCGAGTTGGTGCCGGGAAACACTGGAAGCAGTACGTGCGGCTGATTGTGCGAACAGTGCTCCGCTCCAGCAGCTGTGGAAGCGGAGGGCATGTGGGAAGCGATCTGGTGCGGCTGGGCAGAGTTCTCAGCAGCATTATCGATGGCGCTCTCAAAGCCCTCAGTGCTCTCAGAGCTTTCGGCGCCCTTGGCGCTAGTGTGGCCAAGCTGTGTGGCAAATTCGGGAAGCGGCTCGGGCTCTGTGTGATTGATGGGATAAACGCGGGCATATCCGCGCTCCAGCACGGAGAGTGCTTCGCGCACTGAGAAGCGTTCGAAGCCGAGATCGATGGTGTGGTTTTTATCGGTGGTGGCTCCAAGATAGATCACGCGGGGCTTAGTGGGCAGATCGGGGGTGCCAGCTGTACGGTGAGCGCTTGGCTCGGAGGAGTTGGAGGCTGCGCCACAATCTGTATCACAGTGAGCTGTGGCGTTTGATCCCACAGTGAAGATTGGTGTGACGTTCACCGTAGGATCCACGGCAAACACTATGCCACCTAGGGGCACAGACGTGAGCTGTGCCGCTTCGCAGCCGGGTGTGAGCCAGGTGCGGATAGACGTGCTTGAGCCGAAGAATCCCACTTCGTTGCCGAGGCACATATTCACCACAGTGGCTGCCAAATTCCCCTTGCGCACGGGAGCGGCGGCCACTGCACCACCTGCAGCAGCGAGCTGATGGAACACCTCAAAATTTGCGCGCAGCTGCGCATAATTTGGTGCGCCTGACGGCAGTGGGGTGTGGGGGAGATAGTAGAGATCGAGCTGGCGGGCGGGGAGAGTGGCACTCACTGCCCGCTCTGCGTTGAGTGTGGCCACCGCAAAGCTCACCAGCGTGGGCGGCACGTGCAGTGTGTGGCCGCCTTCTGTAAATGATCCGCTCATGGAATCTTTGCCGCCGATAGCTGCCACGTTGAAAGCGTCTTGAGCTTCAAGCAGGCCGAGCAGCGCTTGCAGCACAGTGCCCCACACCTGCGGATTTGAATCTGGCCGCTCAAAATATTCCTGCACGGTGAGCCAGGCTTGCGTGGGATCTGCGCCAGCTGCTGTGAGAGCGCTGAGTGCTTCAACCACCGAATAAGCTCCCATGAGGTAGGGGGATTCTTCAGCCAGCTGCGGAGAATAGCCGTATGTGATGATGGAAGCAGTGTTGGTGCCGCCTGGCACTGGCAAGGTCTGAATGCTTGCGCTCTCTTGGGTTTTCTGCAGTGCACCGCCGTAAGGCATCAGCACAGTGGAACGCCCCACGGTGGAATCGAACTGCTCTACCATACCTTCTTGAGAAGCCACATTCGGATCAGAGAGCGAAGCGAGCACGCTCGTAGGAGCGGGAGTGACGGCGTGGCGTGGGGACGCCAGTGGCACTGTGGCCCAGGCAGATGTTTCTGTGTGTGACGGCGCGGTTTCTTGTGAACCAGCTACTTCTTGCGAGTTGAGGTGGGGCTCGGGATCCACCATCTGCACTTTTTGTGTGCGCGGAGCCCCGTTGGTGTCGATAAACGCGCGGGCGAGATCGAGTACGAGCTCATCGCCGTCAAACATGCGCATTCGGCCATTCGCCGTCACCTCAGCGAGTACTGTTGCTTCTAAGTTTTCTGCTACAGCTGCAGTGATAAATGCTTCAGCGTCTGCTGCTCTCACCACCACGGCCATGCGTTCTTGAGATTCGCTGATTGCGATCTCTTTAGCGTTTAAGCCGGCGTATTTCAGCGGTACCCGATCTAAGTGGATATCCAGGCCAGGAGCGAGCTCTCCCACGGCCACGGCCACGCCGCCAGCGCCAAAATCGTTGCAGCGCACGATCATCTGCGCCACGCTAGCGCGGCGGAAAAGCCGCTGGATTTTGCGTTCATTGACGGGGTTGCCTTTTTGTACTTCTGCCCCTGCTGTGCTGAGGGATTCTTCGGTGTGTGCTTTAGAACTGCCGGTGGCGCCGCCGATACCATCGCGGCCAGTGCGCCCACCGAGAATGATCACCACGTCACCTGCTTGCGGCTCCAACCGGCGCACATTTGCCTCTGGGGCTGCAGCCACCACAGCTCCGAGTTCCATGCGTTTAGCCACATACCCTGGGTGCACAAACTCGCGCACTCCGGTGGTGGCAAGGCCGATTTGGTTGCCGTAGCTCGAGTATCCGGCAGTGGCACGAGTGGAAATATCAGCTTGCGGGAGTTTGCCAGCGAGGGTCTCGTTGCGGGGAGCGGTAATATCTCCCGCTCCTGAGAGCCGCAGTGCCTGATACACCCATGAGCGGCCCGAGAGTGGATCGCGAATTGCTCCGCCCAGGCAGGTGCTAGCTCCGCCAAATGGTTCGATCTCGGTGGGGTGGTTGTGAGTTTCGTTTTTGAACATCAACAGCCACGGTTCGGTGTGCTGTGATGGTTCTCCATCGCAATCGTTGCTGTGCGGAGTGGAACTGGCGGGTTGGGCGCTGTGGCTCTGTTGGTCACAGCAGAGCTGCAATCCGGCATCTGTGCAGTTTTCGGCGTTAGGCACGGTCACTGCCACGTGCACTGAGCACGCATTAATTTCATCGCTCACTTCTTGGTTGGCCAAGATTCCGCGGCGGCGCAGATCTTTGCCCATGATTGTGCCGAGATCCATCAGCGTGGGGGTACGGGCAGAGCGCCCATTAGCGGCGCGCAACTCATTCCAGCGCGCGAGCGCGCGATCAAGCTCAGCACCAAAGCGTTGAGAGTGATTGACGATTTCGGTGAGACCCGTGTTAAAAGTGGTGTGGCGGCAGTGATCACTCCAGTAGGTGTCGAGTACAGCGAGCTCCACTTCGGTAGGCACTCGTTGCTCGGAGCGGAAATACTCTTGGATACATCTCAAATCGGCCAGGTTCATCGCCATGCCACGTTCTGCCAGTAGTGCAGTGAGCCCATCGGTATCTAGCTCTAGAAAATCAGGAAATACCGCGAGTGGCTCGCGAGCTCCCATATCTGGCTCGCGCAGCAACTCCATCTTTTTTTCTCCGGCTTCCACTGGGTTGATGAGATAAGCCGTGATAGCTGCCAGTGCTGCTGATGGCAGAGCGGGAGAGAACACATAGAATTCGCTGGAATAGATGCGTGCAGTGGTATTGGGGCGCAAAAGCCGCAGGGCCTGGTTGGCGGCGTCTGCTCGCTGATCGTATTGGCCGGGAAGTGGCTCAACAGCCAATGTGGAGATATCGGAAGTATCTGCTGTGCTACGGAGCGTGGTGAACCAATCTGAGGGAAGGAGCACATCTGTTTGATCGTCTTTCACCACAGCCGTGATGGCGTTGAGATCTGCTGAGGTGGCTCCAAATACATCATAAAGATGAATGATGTGCACGGAGTTGAGAATTTCTACTCCCTCTAGTTGCTGCAGGGTGTGCAGCAGTGCTTGCTCCTCGCTTTGAAACTGTGGCTTTCTACGGATAGCGAGCCGAGAATCCATGAGGAGAGCCCCTTTCTATGAAAGAAAATCGTTCTATAAAAGAAAATCGTGAATAAAAGTACGGCAGAGGAACGGGTGGTGGCTGGTGTGAACTGAGGAAAGGGAGAGAGCTGGAACAGGAGGGGTGGTTTCTTTTTCGGGGCTTGGGGCCGCTTCTGGGGTTGCGCAGTGCCTAGGTGCCACAGAGCTAGGCACTGCGCAGAGTACTTTACGTCAGTGCTCGATCACGCTTTGATCGAGCACTTTTTGGGTTTGAGCGGTGCGGAAAGCGATATATTTCGCCCGCAGCTGCGTATCGCTGAGTGAAATCATTGCCACTGCAAGTAACGCTGCGTTGTAGGCGCCGGCGCCGCCGGTGGCTGTGGTGGCAACGGGGATTCCGCGCGGCATTTGCACTGTGGAGAGCAGCGAATCGAGGCCGCCAGCCAAGGAGGTGCGCATCGGCACCCCGAACACTGGCAGATGTGTGTGCGAGGCGCAGACGCCGGCCAGGTGGGCGGCGCCTCCAGCCCCTGCGATCACCGCGGCAAAGCCGCGGTCAGCTAGGGAAGAGACGTATTCCTGCACAGCTGCTGGCGTGCGGTGTGCCGAGAGCGCTCGCATCTCGTAGTCAATGCCGAATTCTTGCAACACAGTGGCGGCTTCTTGCATTGCATCTAGATCTGAGCGAGAGCCCATGATGATAGCAACTTTAAAATCAGTCATTTGTTGCTCCTCACTTCCATTGCTCGCCCGTTAAGCGCTCATAGGCTTCGCGGTATCGCGCTGCAGTATTGCGGATCACGGCGGCTGGGAGCTCTGGAGCTGGATAGGTTTTATCCCAGTCGAGAGTTTCGAGCCACTCGCGCAAGTATTGCTTATCGAAGCTTGCCTGTGCGTGGCCAGGCTCCCAGGTGGTGGCGTCCCAGAAACGCGAAGAATCTGGGGTGAATGCTTCATCACCGAGAGTGAGCACCCCATCGCGGAATCCGAACTCAAATTTGGTATCTGCCAAGATAATTCCACGGTTTTCGGCATAGCTGCTCGCAGCAGCAAAGAGCCGCAAAGAGGCTTCTTCCACGGCCTGTGCGGTTTCGGTGCCAACCTCATTGGCTAGCTCAGCCACTGAGATATTTTGATCGTGCCCGCTCTCCGCCTTGGTGGAGGGAGTGAAGATCGGCTCTGGGAGTTTATCGCCTTGGCGGAGCCCAGCAGGCATTTTCACTCCGTTGATAGTGCCATCTGCGCGGTAGCTCTTGAGTGCAGAGCCTTCGAGATAGCCGCGTACGATGCACTCAGCGGGCACCATGTCTAGCTTGTTCACCAGCATAGATCGGCGGGTGAGCTGCTCGGCATATTCGTTAAAGGGGGCTGGATACTCTGCCGGATCGGTGCTCACCATGTGGTTGGGCACGATGTTGGCCAGCTTGCGGAACCAAAAGGCGCTGATGCTATTGAGCACAGCGCCTTTATCTGGAATGAGTTGATCAAACACCACATCGAATGCAGACACACGATCCGACACCACGATGAGAAGTTGATCGCCGGCATCGTAGAGATCGCGAACTTTGCCGGAGGAGAGGGCGGAAACATTATCTATGTGAAAATTTTTCATCAAAGCCACGGCACCAGCTTATGCAGCTGGTGCTAGCAGAGCACTTCGTTTCAAATTGTGGAATATCTAATTCTGAGATTCGAGATATTGTTGTTTTTTTTTGGGGGGGGCAGGGGAAGAGAGGGCTGACGATCTTTCCTGGCTTTAGGAGACGCTGCTATGTAGAGGTGTGTGGTAGTGACGTCGTATACGGGGTATGTGCAGGCACGGTAGCAGCACATAATGCTGCGCGGAGCTGGGAACACAGCATCGCAGGCAGCACGTATCGCAGGCAGCACACACAGTAGTGCGTATTCGAAGCGTGCCGGTTCGGCGTCAATATTTTAGCTGCGGAGGACGGCGTGCCGGATTGTTAGCTGCGGAGGACGGCGTGCCGGCTCGGTTCATGGAAATCAGCCACGCGAGTGCGGTATGAATCCATCGCAGCCTCTTCAAACGGCAGGCGTGGATTGTTCACTCCGAGCTGGGCTAACAACCATTTTGTGAACGGAGGATTCAAAATCAGCAGTGGCCCAGTGAGATAAGTGCCCATGAAATTATTCATGCGCACGCCCTCGCCCCACGAGCTGGAATACGCTCCCCCCTCAGATGAGGTTGGTTGTGAAGCCGCGGAATTGAGCTCTATTTCAGTGCCATCGAAATCTACGCCGCGTTTCGTGCGGAAGAGCGGCGTGAGCGATAACCCTGCTGCGGCGTGTGGGGCATTCCCATCGCGAGTGCGGGAATGCCCAAACTGGGTCTTGAATCCCACTATTTCAACGGTGGCAGTATCTGCGGTGGGAGTTTTGGCGAGGGCAGTATCTGCGGTGGAGTTTTCGGCAGTGGTTTCGGGGGCAGAAGTGCGGGCGGCAGTATCTGAGGTGGTGTTTCCCTTGTTGCTGAGATCTTTGCTGAGATCTTTCCACTCTCCCAAATAGAAAGAATTGTGGCGGTGCCACAGATCGAGATGTGCCCACGTGTGAAACAGCCCCAGCCCCTCAAATCCCTCGAGATCAGGAGAATCCATGCCGTCGCCAAAAATCTCCACCGAGT
>JALELI010000118.1 GCA_022768785.1 Arcanobacterium sp.
CTGCTGATCGACGATCTCGGATCGAGCGTGATGGATATTGCCGAGGGGGCCTCAGTGGTGATATCGCCTGCAGGCGAAGTGCGTGTGGGGGAGCAACTAATCGCCCAGGGAACTGTGCTCAGCAGCGAAACGAACACCGAAAATTTAGCGCGAGCGCGCTCTGGGCTCCCGCTTCAGCTCAAAGCTTTTGCCTCGAATACGATGGCGTATGTGGAGGCGCAGCAGGCGCTGATCCTCGATGGCGTGGGAATCCCGGAGGTGCGCACACAAATAGCGGGAAAACATGTGATGGTGGTGGCTCGAGGGCACCGCTACCGCGAAGAGCTGAAGGAGCTGCGGCACTATATTCGCGAATATCAACCGGTTATTATCGGAGTTGACGCGGGAGCAGATGCCGTGCTGGAGGCAGGCTATCACCTGAGCATGATTGTGGGCGATATGGATAGCGTGTCTGAGAAAGCACTGCGATCTGGGGCGGAAATAGTGGTGCATGGCTCTCCAGAGGGGCATAATCCGGGGGAGCGGCGCGTGCAAGATCTAGGCTTGCCACACATAGTATTTGCTGCGGTGGGCATGAGTGATGATGTGGCTATCTTGCTAGCTGCTGCCCACGATGCTGATCTCATCGTTGCGGTGGGTAGCTATTCCACTCTCGCAGAGGCGTTTGATCGCGGCAGGAGAGGTATGGCGTCGGCATTGATCACTCGGCTGCAGGTGGGGGCGAAGCTCGTTGATGCGAATGCCGTACTGCATCTGTATCGTTCGCGTATTTCCAACTGGCAGCTCGCACTTTTTATCGTGGCGGGTGCGGCTGCTATCGGCACGGCCATGATAGCCACGGCTGCGGGGCAAGTGTCTGTGGGGATTGCAGGTAGCTGGTTTGCTGCAGTGGGCGCTTGGCTGGGTGGAATTTTCTAGTGGAGTGTTCGAGAGATTATAGATTGCAGTGCAGTGGGCTTATCGAGTGCAGAGCCGGGTGCTGACGGCGTGAAAGAGGCGCAAGAGTTGTGAGGAGAAAACAAATGGTAGATTTTCGATATCACTTAGTTTCTTTGATTTCGGTGTTTATTGCGCTTTCAGTGGGCGTGATTTTAGGAGCGGGCCCGCTCCAGAATGCAATTGGGGAGGCGCTCACCAGCGAGGCAGCAACCTTACGCGATTCAAATGCAGAATTGAAGCAGCAGGCTGAGCGGGCCCACGTGCGGGCGCAGAAGCAAGACCAAGCGTTCAACACCCTGGCGCCGGCTCTCTTAAAAAACACTCTCGCAGGCCAGAATGTGGCGATTGTGCGCACTCCGGGAGTGACCGATGCTGTCTATGCTGCAGTGACGGCGAAACTCCAGCTTTCGGGAGCACAGCTCGGCACCGTATTGGGGCTCACAAATCTCTGGGTAGATGCCCAGCAAAATTCCTATCGCTCTGCTTTTGCTCAGCAAATTAGCACATATGTGAAAGGGGTGGCCACTGGTGCCGATGCAGATACGGCGCTGGGAGTGGCACTCAGCCAGGTGCTCCGCGCTGGCTCCACAGACCCCAATAACGCCACGTTAGTGCAGGTGATGAGTGAATCTGATACTCCGCTGCTCGAGAAGTCTGCCAAACTTTCTGGGGCTGCAGATATCGTGCTAGTGCTCACTCCTGATGCGCGTGCTCCGCAGGCCAGTGGCGATAAAAAAACTGATGCGCAGGCCACCGCCGTGGTGGAATACACTCGCACGATGCTGGTGAAACTTGTGGAAACGTTGGCGAGCAAAGGAGCAACTGTGGTGGCGGGTGCGGCGAACTCCGCTGAAGATGCCGTCACTCAACTTCGAGCCCAGAAGAGTGCTGCTTCCACCGTGGATTCTCTCGATTCGGCGCTTGGCTCGATCAACGTGCCAGTGGCAATTGCCAATACGCTTGCCCACACTCGGGTGGATCTTGGGGTGGAAGCGGGAGCAGCAAAGGCACTGGGCGATGTGCGAGCGGTGCCGAAAACGGCCCCAGCTGGCGGCGCTGGCCCACAGCACTAATGGCACGGTGGCAAGTGCGCAGAGCGAGTGGTATTAGCCACGGCACGCGCTGCGCTGAAAACCACGCGAATACTGTGGGTGCGCGCTAGAATGAAATCCCGTGGTAGATACTTTTAGCGCAGCAGCGCATGCGGCACAACAGCAGTTTCAAACTAAGCACATTTTCGTGACGGGCGGTGTGGCCAGTTCTCTTGGAAAAGGGCTCACGGCGTCATCGCTCGGTAGGCTACTCCGTTCCCGTGGGCTTCACGTGGTGATGCAGAAGCTCGATCCGTATGTGAATGTGGATCCGGGCACGATGAATCCATTCCAGCACGGTGAAGTGTTCGTCACGGAAGACGGAGCTGAAACGGATCTCGATATCGGCCACTATGAGCGGTTCCTCGATGTGAACCTCAAAGGCACTGCCAATTCCACCACTGGCCAGGTGTATTTGAGCGTGCTCAACCGCGAGCGTGCCGGTGAATATCTCGGTGAATGCGTGCAGGTGATTCCGCATATCACGAACGAAATCATGGATAAAATGCGCGCACAGGCAGTTCCAGATGACGACGGCAATGTGCCCGATGTGATTATCACTGAAATTGGTGGCACTGTAGGTGACATTGAATCGCAGCCGTTCCTTGAAGCTGCCCGTCAGGTGCGCCGGGTATTAGGGCGTGAAAATTGTTTCTTCGTGCACGTTTCGCTTGTGCCATATCTCGCCGCTGGGGGAGAGCTGAAAACTAAGCCCACACAGCACTCGGTGGCTTCTTTACGGTCGATCGGTATCCAACCCGATGCCATCGTATTGCGTTGTGATCGAGATCTGCCTGATTCGATCAAGGATAAAATCTCTCTGATGTGTGACGTGGATCGGGAAGGTGTGATTCAGTGTGAGGATCGCAGCTCGATCTATGAGATTCCAGTGGCGTTGCACAAAGAGGGCCTTGACGCCTATGTGATTCGCAGGCTCAATCTCTCGTTCCGCGATGTGGAATGGGGAGAGTGGAACCGGCTGCTCGATCGAGTGCGCAATCCGAGGCACTCGGTAACGGTTGCTCTTGTGGGCAAATATGTAGATTTACACGATGCGTATCTCTCGGTGGCAGAAGCTCTCAAAGCCGGTGGCTTCCGGCATGAGGCTCGCGTAAATGTGAAGTGGGTGCCAGCTGATGAGTGCCAAACTCTTGAGGGGGCGGAGCACCAACTCGGAGATGTTGATGCCGTGCTCATTCCAGGGGGATTCGGAGTACGTGGAATCGATGGCAAAGTGGGCGCACTGCGCTATGCCCGCGAACACCAACTTCCCACTCTCGGAATCTGCTTGGGGCTGCAATGCATGGTGATTGAGGCAGCTCGCAATCTGCTCGGTTTGGCTGAAGCAAGTTCTACTGAGTTTGATCCGCATACTCCCGACCCGGTGATCGCCACAATGGACGAGCAGAAAGCGTTTGTGGAGCAAGGCGGAGATATGGGTGGCACAATGCGGCTTGGAGCCTATCCGGCGGTATTGACTGAGGGCTCGGTGGTAGCAGAGACGTATGGGCAGCTCACAGTGAGTGAGCGCCATCGCCATCGCTATGAGGTGAATCAGGCATACCGCGATCGGTTAGATGCCGCCGGTTTGCACGTGAGCGGTACATCTCCAGATGGCTCACTGGTGGAATTTGTGGAGCTCGACCGCTCTCAGCACCCATACTATGTGGCAACTCAGGCTCACCCGGAGTTTAAGAGCCGCCCCACTAAAGCGCACCCGCTCTTTGCCGGGCTGATCAAGGCTGCGCTGGAGCGCAAAGGGGAGTGATCTGCGGCATGAATGCACGCGGCGCCCTCTCGCACAGCGGGCGTGCAGGGCGCCTGTGCGAGTTTGTGCTTGCCGTCTGTGCTTCACAGCCACTCGCCTCTCAAGGATTCGCGCTTATAGCTCGCTGCGGCGAATGAAAAGAAAAATTGGCGAATTGGCGAATTGAAAGGCGAGCTAGCGGCCGATTGTGAGGATCTGCTATGAATACGGAATTGAAAGATACTCCCGCGCAGGCGCACGTACATGTGCTAGAGCGGCGGGTGGAGTTTGAAGGGCCGATTTTCACAATTGTGAACGACGCCGTGCGGTTTGCTGCTGGAGATCAAGCGCGCCGGCAATACATGGTGCACAACAACGCGGTGGCTATTGTGGCGTTGCGGGAAGGGATTGCCGGAGTTCCAGAGATCTTGCTGATCCGCCAGTATCGTCACCCAGTGCAGGCGCTGCTGTGGGAAATTCCTGCGGGATTGTGTGATCACGAGGGGGAGGCTCCGCTGCTAGCGGCACAGCGCGAATTAGCTGAGGAAGCTGGGCTGGAAGCTAGCGAGTGGATTCCTTCTGTGAGTTATCTTTCTTCCCCGGGCTGTTCCACCGAAAACCTCGATATCTTTATCGCCACTGGGGTGAGTGCAGTGCGCCAGGGTGCGGTAGGGGCAGATTTTGTGCGGGTGGAAGAAGAACGAGAGATCGTGGCACAGTGGTGGCCGCTTGCTGAGGTGCATCAGGCGGTGCTTCGCCGTGATTTGCGCAGCCCGAGCTTGGTGTTAGGAGTGCTGGCAGCACGAGATTATCTGCGTGATCACCCAATATTATCTGCGTAGCGATGACGTGTGAGTATACGATTCCGGGGTTGGCAGCAGGGCAGGCAGAGATAGCCGCCGTAGCTTTGTGCAGCTGTTGTGGCTCGGCAAAACGCATATGAGGAATTCTGGCGTACGCTTAATCCATACGAAACGTGCTCAGAGGGAATGCGTAAAGGAGTGCTATGAGTA
>JALELI010000125.1 GCA_022768785.1 Arcanobacterium sp.
TGGTGGAGGTAAGGGGACTCGAACCCCTGACCCTCTGCTTGCAAAGCAGATGCGCTACCAGCTGCGCCATACCCCCAATATTTATTTATGTGGCCATACGCGGCCGCTGCCAATCCTGCAGCATATCTAGCGACGCGTCACTGCTCTTCGAGCGGATCAGCCACCGAATGCCATGTGCCTTGGCGTTGCACCAATTCGGAAACCTTGAGGAAAACAACATAACCAGCTGCTGCCGCAACTAAGAAAACTGCTGCCTTCTTCATGATGCCCTTTCGGATTGTGAGAACTTACACTCTCATCGTGGGCCTAGATGGACTCGAACCATCGACCTCCACATTATCAGTGTGGCGCTCTAACCAACTGAGCTATAGGCCCAAACTCATGAGCTCCGGCATCGCCTGCCAAAAGCACTCCCTTAGATTAATTCACGTTTGAGCTAATTGCCAAATCAGCGGGCGATCTCACGTAATTACTCACAATTTCGCACCCAGCAATGTTGCCATTCAGCCCCGCTGCAATGGCTCGCTACTCACTTCGCATTCAGCTCGTTCTAGCTCACTCGTCCGTCACCGTGATGTGCACGCCCCCTACCAGCATGGCAATCACATTGAAAATCAGCGCCATCACTGTGCCCAACGCCGTCATCAACACGATCTCAACCACAGCCACCACCACAGAGAATGGGATAATCCGGCCAAATTGCAAGAACTGCCCGAGTTTTAGGAGCTGCTCATTATTGAGCGTCACGAGTAAATCGTTCACTCCACTCCATACGTGCATTGCGTCAAAAAGCAACCACAGCACAATCGATGCCACCACGATCATGATCCCCAGCGCCACTGAAACGAGGAAGGAAACCTTCAGAGCGCTCCACGGATCCACTCGTGAAATAGTCATTTTCACGCGCCGAATCCCCATTGAACGCTTTGCGCTCACCGCTGGTTTCTTTTCTTGAGAAGCCATGGTTATCTCCAGTCCTTTCGTGGGGCACTGAAAACACCAGCACCCTCGTGATGCAATAATCTGAGATTACCGCTTTTCCTCCATTAGCTGCACTATTCTTCGGCAGCTAATGTGCTGCTCTTTCATAGATTTCGCTGATATAAAATCCGAATTTTAGCTCAATTTACTCTTTTGCCTCAGTTTCGCCCACTCCTTTTTCAACACTGACGTCGTCTGCGCCAGCTGTTGTTGCCCCACCAGCTGTGCCCGCATTGTTGTTAGCAGTATCTGAACCATTATTAACTGCCGCAGCGGCCGTACTCTGGTTATCTCCAGCCACGTTAGAGCCATCTCCGGCTTCAGCAACGGTTTCGTTTTCTCCGTCGCTTTCGTCGTCATCAGTTTCGAGGTTAAGAGCGATAGCAATCACTCGATCTGAGCCATCTGGCCGGGCAAACGTTACTCCCTGAGTGTTGCGCCCTGTGAGATTCACTTCATCAACGCTGGAGCGCACCACTTTACCGCTCTCCATAATCACCAAAATCTCATCGCCTGGCTGTGTGATCAGCGCGCCTACAAGCTCTCCGCGCGCCTCCACGAGATTGGCCACCTTGATGCCCAGGCCACCACGGCCTTGCACACGATACTGATCTTCGCTTGTGCGCTTCGCAAACCCGCCGTCCGTCACAACAAATACTTCAGCTCCTGCACGCACCACGTCCATTGTGAGCAGCGAATCTCCAGAGCGGAATTTCATACCGGTGACGCCGCTTGTATTGCGCCCCATTGGCCGTAGGGCTTCATTGGTGGCTGTGAAACGTACGCTCATTCCGTGGCGCGAAACGAGAATCAGATCGTCGCCCTCATTTGCAAGCCGTGCCGACATCACTTGATCGAGCTCGCCCTCGGCGTTCTCTTTCAAGTTAATTGCAATCAAGCCGGCCGTACGCGCTGAATCGTAATCGGCCAAACGGGTTTTCTTCACATAGCCAAACTTTGTGGCTAGCACAAGATAATCGGCCTGCTCATAATCGCGCAGAGAAATCGCAGAAGCAATGCGCTCTCCAGGCTGGAAAGCCAAAAGATTGGCGATGTGTTGCCCTTTGCTCTCGCGTGAGCCCTCTGGCAACTCATAGCCTTTCACGCGATATACCCGGCCTTGGTTGGTGAAGAACAGGTGCCAATCGTGTGTGGAACCAATCCCGAAGTGCTCCACCACGTCGTCACCACGCAGCGTGGTGCCTTTAATGCCTTTCCCACCCCGATGCTGCGCGCGATACTCACTCACTTTTGTGCGCTTTACAAAACCCGAGCGAGTGATGGTGACCACCACATCTTCTTCAGGAATGAGATCTTCCACGGTCATTTCACCATCGAACGGCACAATCGTGGTACGGCGCTCATCGCCGTATTTATCCACAATCTCCTGCAGCTCGGTGCTCACGATCTGGCGCTGGCGCTCCGGCTTGGCCAAAATATCTTTGTAATCCTCGCGCAGTGCCTCTTTCTCTTCCTTTTCCTGCTGAATCTTTAAGCGCTCCAAAGCTGCCAAACGGCGCAGCTGCATCGCCAGAATATGATCAGCTTGCACTTCGTTAATGCTGAGCAAATCCATCAAGCCAGTGCGGGCTTCATCTGGAGTTTGTGAACGGCGAATGAGGGCAATCACGGCATCAAGAGCATTGAGAGCTCGCATAAGACCCTCTAAAATCATCAACCGTTCTTCGAGCTTCTTCAGCCGGAAAATAGTGCGCCTGCGGATCACTTCCACCTGATGATTTACCCAGTGGAAGACGAAACCATCGAGGCTGAGCGTGCGCGGCACGCCATCTACCAACGCCAGCATATTAGCCGGGAAATTATTTTGTAGCTGTGTGTGCTTGTAGAGATTATTCAGCACCACTTTTGCCACGGCGTCACGCTTGAGCACAATCACGATACGCTGGCCTGCACGGCCCGAGCTTTCATCGCGGATATCTGCAATTCCTGGCAAGCGGCCGTCTTTGATGCCCTCCACCATCTTTTCGAGCAAACGATCGGGATTCACCTGGTATGGCAGATCCGTCACCACAATGCTCTGGCGCCCATTCACTTCTTCGATATCCACCACAGCGCGCTGCGTGATCGAGCCGTGCCCAGTGCGATACATCTGCTCAATGCCTTTACGCCCCAGAATCGTTGCCCCGGTTGGGAAATCTGGGCCTTTAATGCGCTGTATTAGCGCCGTGAGGAGCTCATCACGAGAAGCTTCGGGGTGCTGCAGATACCACTGCACGCCGTCATTCACTTCGCGCAGATTATGCGGAGGAATGCGGGTAGCCATACCCACGGCGATACCTTCGGAGCCATTGATCAGCAAATTGGGGATTCGCGCAGTGAGCACTGTGGGCTCTTGCACCGAACCATCGAAGTTCGGTTCGAAATCCACAGTTTCCTCAGCGATATCGCGCACCATTTCCATCGCAAGCGGAGCCATGCGGGCTTCGGTATAGCGCGGAGCTGCAGCCCCCAAATCCCCGGCTGTGCCGAAGTTGCCCTGACCAGCCACAAGTGGATAGCGCATGCTCCACGGCTGCACCAGGCGCACCATCGTGTCGTAGATGGCAGCATCGCCATGCGGGTGATACTGCCCCATCACTTCGCCCACAATCTTCACAGATTTTGAGAAGCTTGCATCAGGGCGGAAGCCACCGTTCCACATCGCATAAATCACACGCCGATGCACTGGCTTTAAGCCATCGCGCACATCTGGCAGAGCCCGCCCCACGATCACACTCATGGCGTAATCGAGGTAGCTAGTTTCCATCTCGCGCTGCAAATCAACTTCTTTGATATTGCCGTGCTGGTAGGTGCTCTCTTCAACTTCTTGCAGATCGTCTGTTTCGTCGTTGCTGCTCACGGTTCTCGCTTCGCTTAGTTGTGTGTTTCAGTTCTTCCTATGCGCCTATATGCGCTGTGACGCCGATGCCTCAGATATCGAGGAAACGCACGTCGTGGGCGTTGCGCTGGATAAAGGCACGCCGAGAGCTCACATCTTCACCCATCAGCAGGGAGAAGGTTTCATCTGTTTCAGCTGCTTCACCAATATTCACTTGTTTGAGGGTGCGGGTTTCTGGGTCCATCGTAGTTTCCCACAGCTCTTCGGCGTTCATTTCACCCAAGCCTTTGTAGCGCTGAATCCCCTGCCCCTCGGCTTTCGGCAGCTTCTTACCAGCAGCTAATCCAGCCGTGAGCGCCTCATCTCGCTCCTTATCGGAAAACACATAATCGTGTGGTGCGTTCGTCCATTTAATGCGATAGAGCGGAGGCATCGCAATATAGATATGGCCTCCCTCGATCAGCGGCCGCATATAGCGATATACGAGCGTGAGCAAGAGGGTGGCAATGTGCTGGCCGTCCACATCGGCGTCAGCCATAAACACAATTTTGTGGTAGCGCAATTTTGCTAAATCAAAATCATCGCCCACTCCGGTGCCAAAGGCTGTGATAAGCCCTTGAATCGTTTCTGAGCCAAGCGCTCGATCGAGGCGCGCTTTCTCCACGTTCAAAATCTTGCCACGGATTGGCATAATCGCTTGGTGCTTTGGATCCCGTCCGTTCACGGCTGAGCCTCCAGCAGAATCGCCCTCTACAATAAAGATTTCGCATTCTTCGGGATTACGAGAAGTGCAATCCTTGAGCTTTCCAGGCATCGATGCCGATTCGAGCACACTCTTGCGGCGAGTGGCTTCGCGTGCTTTTCGTGCCGCCTGCCGTGCGGAAAAGGCTTGCGTGGCCTTGCGAATAATTTCTTTGCCATCACTCGGGTGCATATCAAGCCAGTCGGTGAGATAAGCATAGGTTTGCTGCTGCACAAAAGTGCGCACTTCGGTGTTGCCCAGCTTTGTTTTGGTTTGCCCTTCAAACTGCGGTTCAGCAATTTTCACTGAGATCACAGCTGTGAGCCCCTCGCGGATATCTTCGCCAGAGAGATTAGGGTCTTTTTCTTTCAGCAGCCCTTTATCGCGTGCATACTTATTCATCACCGATGTGAGAGCTGTGCGGAACCCCTCTTCGTGGGTGCCACCTTCAGTGGTGTTAATAGTGTTGGCAAAAGTATGCAGAGATTCGCTATAGGCACTCGTCCACTGCATCGCAATTTCCACATCAATCTTTTTTTCTGGATCTTCTGCCTCAAAGTAGATTGGCTCTGGGTGAATCTTTTCCACCCTCTTGGTGTGCACTAAGAAATTCACATAATCCAACAAGCCGCCGTCGTATTTATAGCTCACTTCAGAGTGCCCGATATGAGGGTTATCTGCCTCGCCAAGCTCATCGCCGGTCACTTCATCGCCTTCAGCCACAGCGGAAGCACGCTCATCTGTGAGAGTGATGCGCAGCCCTTTATTGAGGAAGCTCATCTGATGGAACCGCTTGCGCAGTGTCTCAAAATCAAATGCGGTGGTTTCAAAAATTTCTGGATTTGGCCAAAATGTTTGAATTGTGCCGGTATCATCTACAGGTTCACCTTTGGCTAACGGCGCTAGCGGCACACCATTTTCATAGGAAATTCTCCACACGTAGCCATCGCGGTGCACTTCAGTTTCCATACGAGTAGAGAGCGCATTCACCACTGAAATACCCACACCATGCAAACCGCCAGATACAGCATACGAACCGTTGCCAAACTTTCCGCCAGCATGCAAAACCGTCATCACCACTTGCACGGCGCTCACCCCTTCAGTGGGGTGAATATTCACCGGAATGCCACGGCCATTATCCTGCACACGCACTCCACCATCTTCCTGGAGTGTCACTTCGATATGATCGCAATAGCCAGCGAGAGCTTCGTCTACCGAATTGTCTACCACTTCATACACAAGATGATGCAGGCCACGCTCCCCAGTGGAGCCAATATACATGCCTGGGCGTTTGCGCACTGCCTCCAAGCCTTCGAGCACAGTGATATCGCCAGCGTCGTAGTGATCATTGGGTTCGGGAATATGGTTTGCGCTTGTTTCGCTCACGCCAGTTTTCTCCTTCACGCGGTGTTGCACCGTTTTATCCACACACAAAATGTGCTCTATCTCTCATTCCTGCACATATTGGCCGCTACTGAGTTTTATCTGTGGTTTGGTAGGGGGCTACCAAACCACTATCTGAAATCATTATAGCCCTTTTTACGGCATTCTCCGGCATCTGAGGCCCATCGCTGCACATCACAGGCAGCAGCCTCATATCCACTATTTCTGGTGCAACACCTGAGCTCAATTCTGGCTGTGAAATTGCCCAAATTTAGTATTGATGCATCAGCGTTAGTCATACGTATCCCGTGGGCCTCTGCCTGGCACTGAATATTTCCCGTGCTTCCATGATCGTAAGTGCGGCCCTTTTATAACGAGTTCTTTCACCACACCCTCGCCAAGCACCTCAGCTAATCTCCGGTCGAGAACTGCACTCAGCGCACGCAGCTGCGTTTCCCATGCCACTGAATGAGCCTGAATTGTGAGCACTCCGTCGTCAGAAAATTCTTCCACATGTGAATGTTGGGCCACATGTGGCCCAGCCACTTCTGGCCAACGATTCGCCATCGCAGCCACATCGAGAGCCACAAGCCAACCACGCTCCTGCAATGTGGCATTCACCATCACACCAATTGCATGGGGATCTCTCCACGAAGGGCGAGCTCCTGATCCTACTTCTTGCCCAGGAACCGGCACAAACACATCAGCACCAAGTTGCTCACCAGCCGCGTGCAAATCTGAAAGTGCCACTCGAGATTCTTTTCGCCGGCGCACCCACCCCTGCCGCTCAGCCATCACTCGAGCTCGTTGTAACATCTGCAATGGCAGCATATCGCCGAATCGCTCAGCAGCTGCAATCTTTGCTCGGTGCACACTATTCATCGTGTTCACCAGCTAAGCTAGTGGGCTGCATAAGTTGTATGGGCTGGCACATAGGCTGTTGTGTGGCCTCCGCCGCGCGCACGGAAGCACTGTGATCACTGTTGACGGCGGAACTGGGTGTTTCGCTCACATCTGCAGTGCCAGTGTCTGCAACTTCAGTGCTTCGCCCTGTAACAGATAGTTCAGCAACAGGCGTCACCGTTCCAGTTTTCACTATATATTGCGTGCCCTTTAAACTTTCTGGAAGATCATCGCCTACAGCCGCTGTAACAAACACCTGCTCAGCACTTTCTATCAATGACACAAGGCGCTCTCGCCGATGAAAATCCAGTTCTGCAAAAACGTCGTCGAGAATGAGAATCGGTTCACTATGTTCATTCCACGACCCCCATTCACCCGATCTGAGTAAATCCCAACATGCGAGTTTCAGCGCAAGCGCGTAGCTCCAACTTTCTCCGTGCGAAGCATATCCCTTGGCAGGTAATGATCCTAAGCTAAGCTGCATATCATCGCGGTGCGGCCCCACGAGATTAATCCCAGCTTCAATTTCACGCTCTCTTTTTTCGCTGAGCGCCGCGATAAAAGCTTCGCGCACGGTGTTTTTATCTCCCAACCACCCGCCGGTATGCGCAATATTAGCCTGATACTCAATGTGAGCTAGCACGTGCTTATCTGCTGAAACTTCGCGATAATACCGCTCTACGGGAGCGCTCAATTGCTCAATAATTTCAGCGCGCACGTGAATAATTTGCGTTCCAAGTTCCACCAGTTGTTGATCCCAAATATCGAGAGCAGTGAGATCATAGGGAGCTCTACGCCGGCGCATTTTCCCAATGTTTTTTAGCAGTGCTGCCCGCTGGCGCAGCACTTTTTCATAATCCGCTTTTACCGCTCGCATACGTGGAAATTTTTGCACCATCAAGTTGTCGAGAAAACGCCGGCGAGTGCCTGGATCGCCAGCCACAAGCGCTAAATCTTCAGGTGCAAATACTACTGTGCGCACCATTCCTAAAATCTCTGCAGGGCGCACAGATCCTCTGTTGAGCCGAGCTCGATTTGCTCGACCAGCCAGAATCTCTAGCTCAAGCAAACTCGAGTGATTTTCGTCGTTCACCCGCGCCCGCACCACAGCTGCATCGGCTCCCTGGCGCACTAACGCCGCATCAGCAGCCACTCGATGAGAATTAAATGTGGAAAGATATTCGATTCCCTCCACGAGATTCGTTTTTCCCTGCCCGTTGGCTCCCACGAGCGTAATCACACCCGGCTCAAAATGCAGCACAACTTGGCTATAGGAACGAAAATCGTTGAGCGAAAAATCTGAAATATACACTTTTGCCGCAGCTCACTTTCACACTACACACTGCGCATAATTCGCTATGTGTAAGCTCACTGCTGCACTCAGCGAGAACCATATGTGCGAATTGGCATTAGCAGCAAGCGAAAACTTTCATCTACTGTGCCCTTTTCATCTTGCTCCGTGAGCACAGCCGGTTTGCTCTCTTGCGTATAGGCAAGCCGCACTAAATCTTCGTTCATCACAGCTAATCCCTCTTGTAGGAACACTGGATTAAACGCCATAGTGATATCTTTCCCTTCCACTGTGGCTTGCAAAGCCTCTGAAGCTTGAGCTGCATCGCCTTGACCGGCATCGAGCACTAGCTCACCTTCCGAAAATGCCAATCGCACCGCAGAATTCTTCTCCACCACAAGCCGGGCACGTTTAATTGCCTCTGAGAGTTCAGCTCTATCCATCACAGCGGATCCAGCCACTTCTTCAGGGAATAGCGACAGTACTTGTGGATAATCACCATCAATGAGTTGCACAGTATTTTGCCGCCCAGCTGCAGCAAACCCGATGAGCGTAGGAGTCTGCACATCGTTGAGTGAGATATCCACTGGGCCAGCCGAACCAAGCGCTTTAGCAATATCAAGCAGCCGTGTGGCACGCACTAGAATGCGCACTGAAATTTCGGGATCTACAGGCTTCCATGAAATCTCTTTCACAGCCAACCGATATCTATCAGTGGCCATCAGTAGTATTGATTCTCCGTGAATCTCTATGCATACCGAAACAAGCATTGGCAATGTGTCGTCATTTGAGGCAGCGATAGTCACCTGCTGCACAGCTTCTTGCCACTGTGCCCCGTCAACAGTTCCGGCCACTGGCGGCATATCATGCAGCTCAGCATAATCATCCATCGTCATCACTTTCATGGAAAAATGCGCTGAGCCACATTCAATATCTACTTTGTTTCCATCAGTGGAAAAATCAATGGGCTGTGCTGGCAAAGCTCGGCAAATATCAGCAAGAAGTTTACCGTTCACAAGAATTTCACCAGGTTCTAGCACATCTGCTTCGATATCTGCATGTGATGTGATATCGGAATCTCGTGAGCCGAGTGAAACATTTCCTTCCGCGTCAGCCACTATTTTCATACCAGCTAGCACCGGTACGGCAGGACGATGTGGGATCGTGCGTGCCACCCAACCCACTGCATCTGTGAAAATATCTTTCTCAACGTGAAGCCTCATTGTTCCTCATTTCTTCGTATCTGATCACAGTTTACGCGAGAATGGCGTGCTTCTCACGATTCGCGCAGCAGAAAACACAAAAATTGCGTGGGCATCGGTGGTGATCGATTAATTTTGTAAGTTTTATAGATAGTAGTTGTAGTAGGGACTGCGAAGTATGTGGATAAGTGGAATTTTCCGCATTAGAAAGCTGAACTACACAGAGGTGATTTTGTGGATAACTTCTGTGGATAATTTCAGTAATCTGTGAATGAGGCATTTTTAAGCGGAATTTATTCGCATATTTTCTGTGGATATCCACATGCTAATGGCATGTTATTCGCTGTGGCGTGCACTTTCAGTGGCGGAGTGCTTAATGCGGGTGGTCAGTTCCGTCACTTGGTTGTAGATGCTCTGATTTTCAGCCATTTTGTTTTCCACGTTGCGCACAGCATTAATTACGGTTGTGTGATCGCGACGGTTGAAAATTTCTGCAATTTTTGGCAGTGATAGATCGGTCATTTCCCGGCACAGATACATAGCTATATGCCGTGGCATAGTGATTGATCGGCTACGAGTGGGAGAAGTGAGGCTCTCCACGCTTATCTCATAGTATGCAGCTGTTTGCGCCATGATAATACTCGCAGTGATCTTGAGTGACGACGGATCAGCGATCATATCTTTGAGCACGAGCTGTGCCATATCTGAAGTGACGGGTTGGCGAGCAAGATCTGCGTAGGCAGTTACTCTCCGCAGTGCTCCTTCCATTTCGCGCACATTTGAAGTCATGTGAGTGGCAATGTATTCCACCACTTCACGAGGTACTGCCATATTTTCGGCGGCTGCTTTTTTATCCAAAATTGCGATGCGAGTTTCTAAATTTGGTAAATCAATACTCGCTGTAATGCCTGAGGCAAATCGTGAAATCATGCGATCTTCAAAGCCAGTGAGCAATTTTGGAGCCACATCAGAAGTGATCACAATTTGTTTATTGGCATTAGAGAGCGCATTGAAAGTGTGGAAAAATTCATCGAGCGTCTGATCTTTATTGGAGATGAACTGGATATCATCAATAAGCAATATATCCACATTTCGGAATTGATCTTTGAATGTGTGCACTTGTTGATCACGTAGCGCGTTAATGAACCAATTGGTGAATTCTTCGCTGGAAACATAGAGCACTTTTTTATTGGGGAAAAGAGTGAGTGTGTAGTTGCCAATAGCGTGGAGCAAGTGAGTTTTCCCCATGCCTGAATCTGAATAGAGGAAGAGTGGATTATATGTGCTGCCAGGAGATTCAGCCACAGCAAGTGCAGTGGCATGGGCAAATCGATTTGATTCACCGATCACAAAAGAATCGAAAGTGTAGCGTGGATTGAGCCGTGCTTCTGCCTGGAGTTGTGCAATTGAATTATGCGGAGAAGCATGGCGATGATCGCGAGTGATTTCTCCGTGTCCTTCAAAATAAGCACGTTCATATGCAGGGATTTCTTCGTGTTCGGAAAAAGAAGGTGGCTCAGAATAATCAAAATTAGATTCGGGTATAGCTGGTTCTGTGTGTGAGAGCTGTGGAGCTGGTGACGCAGAAGGCAGAGTTTCGTGAGCCGGTTCCCACATGAGAGTGGTGGGGCTAGGAGCTGGCGGAGTGGGCTGCTCAGCAAGTGCGGAATCTACAGAAATTTTGAGGTTGAGTGCACGGCCGAGAATTTTGCTCAGTTGTTCCGTCATCACACTGCTCACATGCTCAGTGATCCAATCTTTTACAAAATCAGAGCCGACGCCGATCACGAAAATATCGTCCACAGCTACAAGGGGTTGTGCCATGCGCACAAAAGCCATTTGCGAATCAGAAAGACGACCTTCGTCTTTCAGTAACTCGGCGGCAGCCCGCCAAGCATCGCGTGCGGCAAATGAATCGCCCATGTTGCCTCTCTGTGGATAACTTGTGAAATTTCTGTTGAGTTTTTAGTTTTTCGCGCTCATCTGAACGTTATTGCACCATCATAAAACACAAAATCGCACAACAAAACTGAGGTTATCCACAGCTTTGTGCACAGATGTGGATATTACATTGTTGTAATTACATCATGTGAATGGCGCTATCTCAGTGAAGAGTGAAATGTTTAGGAAAAATTCACAGCTGTGGAGAAAGCCAAAAATTTAATAAAAGTTAATTTTATTTGTGAAACTGTGGTGAGACTTCGCTCACCACAGTGGCATAATTAATTGACCTTTTGGCATCTTGGCGCATAAAGTCGATAGGTCATAGGTGGTTATCCATCTCGTTGCTCGGCGTCCGCAGGGCAACGATGCAAACAATCCGGAGAGTTAAATCATGTCTACGAAGCGCACGTTCCAACCGAACAACCGTCGTCGTCACAAGGTGCACGGATTCCGGCACCGCATGAGCACCCGTGCTGGCCGCGCCGTGCTTGCTGCCCGCCGCCGTAAAGGACGCGCAAAACTCACCGTTTGATTCTGATGCTTCCCGCAAACTATCGAATGCGTGCCAGTGGCGATTTTGCCACGGCTATTGGGCGTGGGAAGTGCCGAAAAACTCAAACAGTGGCGGTATATGTGCTGTATCTGCCGCACTCTACGCAAGCCGACCTCTCGAAGGTCGGCTTCGTTGTGAGTAAAAAGGTGGGAAACTCGGTGATTCGCCATCGGGTATCGCGGCAATTGCGCCATATCATGCGCAGCTTGATTCCATTTGAGCGCCCGGCACATGTGGTGGTGCGCGCGCAGCCGCGTGCGGCATCGGCGTCATTCCATCGCATTGCGGCAGATGTGACGGCGGCCTGCGCCTATCTTGGATTAAGTGTGGAAACCCAAACCCCACACAATTCAGAGCCTTCCATTGCTCCTGCGGTGGAGCCAACCACAGCTGTGGAGCCTCTATGAGTGTGGGAGCAAAATTTTTGCGTGCGGTGATTCATTGGTATCAACGCTATGTTTCTGCAGGTCGTGGGCGTGTGTGCCGATATCAGCCCACATGCTCAGCTTATGCGCTAGAAGCGATTGAAGTTCATGGCGTATTCAAAGGTACACTTTTAGCTAGTTGGCGAATTCTGCGGTGCAATCCGTGGAGTAAAGGTGGAGTGGATTGGGTTCCTTCCAGAGGTGCATGGCCTCGAAAACCTTTAAACTACGAAGAGTTACTCGAATATCGCCGGCTGCACGATCATGAGGGCCAGGCACAATAAGCTGAGTGAAATCGCAGTGATTATGGCAGCTCAGCGAGAGAATTAAAAAGCACGGTAAGCGTGAGAGCGAGAGAAAAACAGTGGATACTATCCTCTTCCCGTTAATGTGGGTGATTGGCTGGATCATTGTGGGTGTGCACAAAGTGCTCACCTTTCTTGGAATGAGTTCTGGTTCTGGCCCTGCATGGGTGTTGGCAATCGTGGGTATGACTATCATCGTGCGCGCATTGATGATTCCGCTTTTTAATAAGCAGATTCGCTCCCAGCGGGCAATGCAACGCCTGAGCCCTGAGATCCAGAAGATCCAGAAGAAATACAAGGGCAAAAAGGATCAAATATCGCAGCAGCGCCAGCAAGAAGAGCTGATGGCGCTTTACAAGAGCCATGGATCATCTCCATTTGCATCGTGCTTGCCGATGTTTATTCAAATGCCGATCTTCTTCGCTCTGTATCGAGTGTTGTGGAATATTGGAGCGCTCTCGGATGGCACATATGCGCGGCCATCGCTCGGGGGGATCGACAAAGCGCGGGCCACAGAGCTCGCTGGTTCCACGGTATTTGGAGCTCCACTCACTAGTTCAATTGGGAATGCTGGCAGCTATGGCCCATTGAAAGTGCAAATCATCATTGTGGCAGTGGTGCTTATTGTATTGATGATCGTCACGCTGTTTATCACCCAGAAACAGGTGATGACTAAAAACATGCCAGTGAATGACGATCCTAATAACCCTGCGGCAAAGATGACTAAGTACATGCTCTACGGTATGCCACTCATCTATGTGTTTACTGGCTATGCTTTCCAGGTAGGAGTGCTCGTCTACTGGCTCGCCAGCAATATCTGGAATATGGGGCAGCAGACCTGGCTCATCACCACGAATCCCTCTCCTGGCTCGCCAGCTTATAAGGCGCGGCAGGAAAGGCTTCGGGCAAAGCGGATTGCCAAGGGCTTACCTCCTGAGGAGGAAGATACCGCTGAAGAAGCCCGCACCACTGGCCAGCGAGTGCAACCAATGAGTGCAAAGCGGCAGAAGAAAAAGGGTAAGAATTACGATCCACTTGCCAATGGGCCAGCTGATTTAGTAGGCAGTGAAAACAATGGTGCTCAATCCGGCACTGAAAAGTCAGCTGATAGTGATGAAGCCACTGAGGCGCAAGAGGCTGTAGGTAAAGATGGGCTCACCGATGCGCAACGAGCTCAAAAGCGCTATGAGCGGCGGCTCGCTGAGCGGCAGCGTTCAAGGGAAAAAGCGCAGCAGCGGGCAAAGCGCCAGCAGCAGAATAAGAAAAAACGGAACTTCTAAAGTTGATGAGATTTCCTCTTGGGGGGATAAGGAGAGGCAACGATGAGTGTGGAAGAACTCGATGAAGTGAGTGACGCTGAACTTCGGCAAAAGCTTGAAGATGAAGGCGATTTCGCGGCCGATTATCTTGAAGATTTGCTCGATATAGCACAGCTTGATGGCGATATTGAAATCTCTGTAGAAGCGGATCGGGCCGCGGTGGCTATCGTGATGGACGATGGATCTGATCGGCGTTTGAAGCGGCTCATTGGCCGGCACGGAGAAACGCTTGACGCTCTCCAAGAGCTCACCCGGTTGGCTGTGCAGTGTAAAACGAGTGAGCGATCCCGATTGATGCTCGATATTTTGGGGTATCGCGAGGGGCGGCGTAAAGCAATTCAAGCTATTGCGCGCGAGGCTGTGGAGCATGTAAAAGAAACTGGTGAAGATTACGCTCTGAAGCCGATGAATCCTTTTGAGCGCAAGGTAGTGCATGATGTGGTGGCAGAAGCTGGCCTCTATTCTGATTCTTCCGGTGTGGGGCCAAATCGGCACGTTGTTGTGATGATGCCACTTGATGATACTGAGGATATTGACGACGCCGACGATTTTGAGAGTGCACAGAGTGCCGATGAGCTGAGTGCTCTTAGCGCTGACGCTGCCTATGCTGATGATGACTTCGATGACGCAGAAAGCCATGAGCAGTGATGGCTGATACTGGGATAGAGGCTCCGCCAGCTGGCGGAGCCTCTCATTTTGGAGAGAGCGCCTGGGTTCAGCTCGTTGAGTTTAGCCGTCTGCTGGTGGCAGAGGGAGATGTGCGAGGGCTGATTGGCCCGCGCGAGCTTGAAAGGCTATGGAGCCGCCACATCCTCAACTGCACTGCTGTGGTGAGAGATTTGCCCGAAAAATGCGATATTGCCGATATTGGATCTGGTGCTGGCTTTCCAGGAATAATTGTTGCAATTTTGAGGCCTAGAGCTGAGGTATCACTCATTGAAACGATGGAACGTAGGGCGCAGTGGCTCGTTGAAGTGGCAGAAACGCTACATTTAACGAATGTTCGGGTGCTTAATGACCGTGCCGAAAATGTGGTGAGTAGTGGGCAAAAATTTGATTCGGTGACGGCGCGCGCAGTGGCACCTCTAAAAAAGTTAGTACCGTGGACTCTCCCTTTACTCCGTGGTGGTGGTGAACTTTTAGCCTTAAAAGGTGCACGTGCTGAGCAAGAGATTGACGCAGCACGCGGAGTGTTGAAAAAATTCAAAGCCACCAATTTTTTTGTGGAAGATGTGGCTGTGTGGGGTACTAACGAAGCCACGCGAGTGCTCCACGTAGTACGACAATAAGCTGCGCGGTAGCAGGTGTGTGAATGTTTCACGTGAAACATTCACACCGTGATAAAGGTAGAACTTGTGCGCGTGAGCTGTGTGAGCGTGAGTGGGCATGGGATAATAGCCGTGGCGTTGGAAGCTCTAAGCTGCACATGCATATAACTGAATCACAGGTGCATGAAAAGCATAGATGTAATGACGAGTAACAACTTATACGTGCGTGAGGAGCAAATATGACGGGTTTACGAGATCGTATCGTAGCTGAATTTGGCTCTGGAGATGCGCATGCAGAGAATACCTCAGTGCAGGAAACAAGGCATGTGAGCACTGAACTAGAAAATGACGTTAATAATCAATTGCCTGATAGTGGCGATGATTCTTCAATGTTTGCGCAGATGATGCGAGATGCGAAGAGCCGTGCAGATTTTTTTGCGAGTCCGTTGCCCAAACCGGCGGCTTCGCGGATTGTGGCAGTATCGAACCAAAAGGGTGGAGTGGGAAAAACTACCACAGCAGTTAATATTGCCGCGGCTTTGGCAGCTGGTGGATTGCAGGTATTGGTGATCGACGCAGACCCACAAGGTAATGCTTCCACCGCTTTAGGGGGGAAACCCGCTGGCGGCGAGCCTTCGATCTACCATGTTTTAACAGGTGCAATGAAACTAGCAGATATCATTAGGCAAGTTCCAGATGCGAATAACCTTTGGGTAGCTCCCTCCACGATGGATCTGTCACTCGCAGAAATTGAATTAGTGACGGGAGAACACCGTGAATTTCGACTGCGAGATGCACTGCAGAAATATATGAATGCCGCTCATACTGGCAACGGTATTCATTTTGATTTCGTTTTTATTGATTCTCCCCCATCGTTGGGCATGCTCACGATGAATGCACTAGTGGCGGCACAAGAAGTGATGATTCCAATTCAGGCGGAATATTATGCGCTAGAAGGCCTCACACAATTAATGAGTACTATTGCTACGATTCAGCAGAGGTTTAATACGCAACTTAAGATCTCTACAATTCTTCTCACAATGTTTGATCGCCGCACAAATTTAGCAAATGATGTTGCTGCAGATGTGCAATCATACTTCCCGAATGAATTATTAGAAACTAAAATTCCGCGCAATGTGCGCATCTCTGAAGCACCTAGTTTCGGGCAAACGGTGATTTCATATGATCCGCGCTCAGCGGGAGCCGCTGCTTATTTCTCTGCTGCAAAAGAAATCGCAGAACGCAATGCCTGAGTATAAATGCACAGCAAAAATTGCTATTCAAATGCTATCTCACACTTTTTAAATGATATGGCCAAAGATATGAAGTCTGGGTAACTTTCGGATATAGCGCTTTGCTAATGCCGCAGAAAAGCGACAGATTTTGCATATTCTTCTAGCACAGATTGTTCTCAGCGTATTGATAATTTCATAGTTGGTTGTATCAGCTGTAGCTATGCTAATGGCCTGTGTTGGTGTGTAGTTTACTGCATTATTTTGACGAGCTGAGTTGCGCCGTACATCTAACGCATTGTTTCACGTGAAACAATGCAAAATTTAAACTGTAGAATATGTGAGAGCAATTCGTTTTTTAAAAGCGATCATAGTTCCGCACAGTGTGAGCAGAAACGAGGAAATAATGGCTGAAAGAAGGCGTGGCTTAGGCCGCGGAATCGGCGCTCTGATCCCACGGGATCAAGAAGAAAAAAGCAAACGCCCTATTGATGTGTTCTTTTCTTCTCCACAAAAATCAGTTGCGGAGAATGGTGCTCAGGCTGCAGATAAAAAAAATATGGCAGGGGATTTTTCAAGTGATAATTCTGAAAAGAAAAAGGCACCAGCGTCAGTAACTGCACCGGCAGGAGCTCATCAACAACACAGTGTGCATAAGCCCCCGAAAAAAACAGCGCCCACACCGCAAGCAGTAAAAGATAGTGATTCGCGCTCTCTAATCCCAGTGCCAGGCGCCACGTTTGGTGAATTGGATATAGCGAGCATTGTGCCCAATACAAAACAACCTCGTCAGGTGTTTGATGAAGATGAATTACAAGAGCTTTCTGATTCCATTAAAGAAGTGGGAGTGCTGCAACCGATAGTGGTGCGGCCATTGGCGGCCCCGCTACCAGAGCACCCGCAGGCGCGGTATGAACTCATTATGGGCGAGCGGCGATGGCGAGCTACAAAATTAGCTGGGTTAAAAGAAATTCCCGCGATTGTACGGCACACAGATGATGCTGATCTTTTACGAGATGCACTCTTAGAAAATTTACACCGCACTCAGCTTAATCCTTTAGAAGAAGCGGCAGCATATCAGCAGCTTCTCGAGGATTTCAATATCACGCACGAACAGCTGTCAAAAAAGATTGCGCGTTCACGGCCGCAAATTTCTAATACATTGCGGCTGCTTAAATTGCCTCCTCTTGTGCAAAGGAGAGTGGCGGCAGGCGTGCTTTCAGCAGGCCATGCTCGGGCATTACTGAGTTTAAATGATCCCGCTCAAATGGAGCAGCTAGCACAGCGGATTGTGGCAGAAGGGCTCTCTGTGCGAGCTGTGGAAGAAATTGTGGCACTTGGAGGAGCTCCGCAGCCTGCCCGCACTCGCTCGGCACGGCAATCACAGTATCAAACAGAGCTCACGGCTCTTGCACGAAAACTAGGGGATCAGCTCAACACCCGAGTAAAAATTCATATGGGCGCTCACAAAGGGCGGCTCAGTGTGGAATTTGCCAGCATTGAAGATCTCAACAGAATTTTAGAGGAGATTGGTGCAGAAGAAGTCGCTGTAATGCCCAGCCAAGAATAAGGTGTTGGCCGAGAACGAGCGTATTAAGCACCCGGAATCACTCAGTGGTGAATGTGCCGATAGCAGGCACATTCACCACTACTTATGTGCAAGTGCTGCCTGTAAAATTTCGAGGTAAAAATCTTCCATAGATTCTCCACGGCTTTGAGCAGCGGCACTTGCGCCCTGCGGGAAAATCGATGTTTCCGCCATGCCTGGTGTGGTGTTCACATCGATAAACCATGCCATGCCTTGTTCATCGAGAATCACATCGGTGCGTGAATAGTGACGAAGACCGAGTGCAGTATGCACACCCACAGCGAGTTCAGTAACTGCAGCATATTCAGCATCAGTAGTATGAGCAGGTACGAAGTACTGCACGCGCCCAGGATTATAGCGAGCGTCGTAATCATAGGGGCCACTAGCCACCACTTCCACAGGTGGTATCGCTTTCGGGCCGTCCCCTAAATCCACCACGCCAATTCCGAATTCACGGCCTGCCACATAGCTTTGAATAAGCGCTACGTCGTCATAAGCGAAACAATCCACCATTGCTGCTGGAAGATCGGCGCGATCGTACACTACAGTGAGGCCAAGAGAAGAACCGCCGCGAGCAGGCTTCACCACCACAGGGAAACCATAACGCTGATCGATCATGTCTAAAATAGGCACGACACCCACTTCACGGAAAAGCGGCTGAGGCAGCGCCATCGACGACGGAACCTTAATTCCAGCGCGAGTGAGTACAGCTGCCGCCACAGATTTATCAGAGGTGAGGCGGCACGCAGCAGCTGTGGAGCCCACAAAAGGATAGCCAGCGAGATCGAGTAGATCTTGCAGGGAACCATCTTCACCGGTGTCGCCGTGCACTAAAGGCCACACAATATCTGGCTCGAGGGCGGCTAATCGCTGGAGCACTTGAGAATCCAAATCCAGCACTTTCACTTGCACGCCGCTATCTCGTAAAGCCCCTGCCACGCGGCTTCCAGAACGCAGAGAAACTTCACGCTCATGAGTTAATCCGCCGGCGAGAATTGCAACAGTTAATGGCCTATCCACAGGTTCCTCCTCAGGCTTGGTTGCTTACGGGGCGTTCTACGCCGTCGTTGCTATGGCGTTCGTGCACTCCAAACATGTTCACGAGTTCCATTTCTTGATCAATGACGCCAGACAGCCGCCGTATTCCCTCGCGAATATTGTCGGGAGTTGGATAGCAGAAACTCAGCCGCATATGATCCCCGCCTTGGCCATCGGCGTAAAAAGCTGTTCCACTCACATATGCCACGAGATTCTTGGTGGCCCGCGGAAGCATGGCCTTTGCATCGAGCCCTTCTGGCAGCTTTACCCATGTGTAAAAACCGCCATCGGGCACATTCCATTGGCACATGGGGAGATACATATCGAGAGCCTCGAGCATGGCATCTCGCCGTTCACGATACAGTGAGCGATACTCTTTGATCTGCCCCATCCAATCGTAAGTGCGCAGATATTCGGCAATAGAAATCTGCCCCACTTTCGTGGGAGAGAGCACTTCACTTTCATTAGCGAGCACCAGCCGCTGGGTGACGGCGTGCGGCGCGAGCGCCCAGCCTACTCGATAACCAGGGGCAAAAGTTTTCGAGAAAGATCCGAGATACACCACGCCTTCTGGGTTATAGGTTTGCAAAGCTGGCATCACTTGATCGTTGAATCCCAGCATGCCATAGGGGTTATCTTCCAGAATTAATACGTGATAGCGCTGGCAGATCTCCACAATGCGTGGACGGCGCTCGATACTCATGGTCACGCCTGCCGGATTATGGAAGTTTGGCACGGTATATAGAAATTTAACCTCTTTGCCCTGTTTTTTCAGCTTTGCGAGAGTTTCTTCGAGAGCCTCTGGAATTAACCCGTCTGCATCGAGTGGCACGTGCACCACATTGGCCTGGTATGCACGAAATACCCCAAGAGCACCCACATATGAAGGAGCTTCAGCCACGATCACATCACCCGGATTGATGAACACTTCCGTCATAATATCGAGTGCGGCTTGAGAGCCCGTTGTTACGGTGATGTCGTCTGGATACGCGTGAATTCCCTCAGCGCGCATCACTTCTACGATCATTTCGCGCAGCTCCACCTCGCCTTGACCGCTGCCATACTGCAGCACATATGCACCGCGCTCCCTGATAATCCGTGCACTCATCTCAGCGAGAAAATCGAGGGGTAACCCTTGGATAAACGGCATGCCTCCTGCAAGTGACACCACTTCAGGGCGATTCGCCACAGCAAATAGCGAACGCGTTTCAGATTGGCGCATTCCTAAAGAGCGGTCGGCATAGCGATCAAACCAAGGATCAAGCCGAGTGCCAGAGCTCATGTGTGGCAGTGAATTCTCCTGCATGAGGAATCCTTTCAGAATCGTTCACCGCTAACCATAGGCATCAAAGGAATCAGAACACAAACACGCCTCAAAAATGAGCTGTGTACAGTGCAATCCCGCAGCTAACGGATATATAGAAGATACATACAGTATCAACAGTGAAACAGAGCTATAGCGAAGCGAGATAGGTTTGCGCATCAAGAGCAGCAGCGCACCCCTGTCCAGCTGCCGTCACGGCCTGGCGATAGCGATGATCCACAACATCTCCGGCGGCAAAGACGCCGGGTATATTGGTGAGCGTGGTGGGCGAAGCTACTTTGATATAGCCGTCATCATCGAGTTCAACAGCGCCTTTGAGCACCTCAGTGCGAGGAGCATGGCCAATAGCCACAAACATTCCTTGAATCGGCAACTCAGAAAGCTCACCAGTTTGAGTGTTCTTCAGAGTGAGTGAAGATACTTTTTCATCACCATTCACAGATTCCACCGTAGAATTCCAATGAATCTTAATGTTTGAGGTGTTCTCTAGGCGATCCACCAGCACTTTAGCGGCACGCATTTGATCACGCCGGTGAATGAGGTGCACAGTCTCGCCAAAACGGGCCAGGAAGAGCGCCTCAGTGGCTGCGCTATCTCCACCGCCAATCACTGCGATTTGCCGATCCTTAAAGAAGAATCCATCACATGTGGCGCAATAGCTCACACCTTTGCCTGTGAGCGCTGCCTCGCTCTCCAGCCCCAGTTTCTTATAGGCGGAGCCAAGCGCTAGAATCACGGCTTTTGCCTTGTATGTGCCACTGTCGGTTACGATAGTTTTCACATCGCCGGAAAGATCAAATTCAATGGCATCTTCATATTCCACTTGAGCGCCAAACTTTTCGGCCTGGCTCTGCATTTTATCCATCAGTTCTGGGCCGAGCACGGGCTCGGGCCAGCCCGGGAAATTCTCCACTTCAGTGGTGGTCATAAGGGCGCCGCCGGCGTCTAATCCGCCGGCGATCACCAGCGGTTTGAGCCCGGCTCGGGCTGTGTAGATTGCAGCTGTCCACCCCGCTGGGCCAGAGCCAACAATAATAATATCGCGAACGTCGTCCATCGCTGTCCTCCATGAATCGGTGCTACTTAGCATGATATCAAGTTCAAACGCTGCCGAGGCCCACACTATTTCACAGAAACTTCACTAATACGAATGCGATTCTCTCCAGAGGAATCTTTCGGCATGCGAGTAACCCAGATAAGCACAGAATCAGTAGAAACTTTTTGGGGTGCCGTGAGCGTGGTGGTTTCGCTCACTTCTGCTTGAGTGATCACTGTGCCTCCAGCAGGATTCGCCTGGTTGTAGGCTCGCCACTGGATTTGCCCACCCTTGCTGGCGGTTGTGAGGCTCACTGAAGTGAGGCTAGCAGGTTCTTTGAGTTTAATGAGCAAACCGAATTGATCAGTGGCAGAGAGTTCTGGGTTGTTGAAAAACCACGATTGAAATACGGTGCTGGGATTGCCATCTGCCACTTTAGGTGCATCGGCAAAAAGCCGCGCAGCACTAGCAACATCTTTGATTGCTGGATCTGCAGAGATAAAAGATGCTGATTCAATTTGTGGTAATGGCGCAGAAGGGGGCGTGGCCGCCTCAGAACGTGCGGCAGACCCACCATTTCCAGCCGGCGCTTTTTGGTTTTGGCTGGAGCCAGTGGTGGAATCTGGAGGAGCCACTTTCACTGGATCGAGCGGAGCAAAAAGCCTGATCATACCCAAAATGAGGGCGATGAAAACTCCCACGGCAAACAGTGCAATCACCGCTGTGGAAACGCGTATACTCGAGGAACCAGTGGAAACAATTGCTTCTGAAGGGAGCTCTCCAAAGCGCCTGCTCGATTCTAATGGAGCCTCTTCATTTGCCTCTGCCATCTCTCCCAAGCTGGCTGAAAGCGAGGTGCTAGCAGCGCTAGTTGAATCAGCACCCGAAGCGGCCTGCGAATGTTCCGGAGTGGCCTGTGAATCTGGGACAGCCTGTGAATCTAAAGAATCCGCTGGTGGAGCGTGCACAGTGTAACTTGGCAGGGCAAGGGCACTATCCAAATTTTCTGGGTTGCTGGCATCAGGCTCTGCGATATCAGATTCTATGGCATCTACGGCATCGGGCTCTGGAGAAATCTCATGAACGCTATCTGCTTCGTGTGCTGCCTCGGGATCCGGTTCTTCGAGATTTGCTTCTGTAGCTCCCTCAAGATCCATTTCCTCGGTGTTCTGGGCTCCCTCGTTGGTGCCAGCACTGCTGCCAGCTTCGTCGTCATCATCAGATTGATGAGGATCTTCACGCACTTCCAGATCGGTTTCTCCGGAATTGCCGTCGGAAGCTTGAGAATTCTGCGCTGGATCCGGCCATTGTGGCACGAGAGCTGGTGAGGAGGCCCCCGGAGCGAGCGAGCCACCCAATTGGGAAATTTCTGCGGGCTGGTGGAAATTCGGCAGCAGCGCCACATCGATATCCCCCCACGGCACGATCTTACGCAAGAGATCTGCTGGCGATTGTGGGCCGAAGCCGATAGCTTCTGAGTGAAACACGTCCCGCAGGCGGTCTGGCAGATCGGAGCGTTGTGCAGTGCTCTCGATAAGGCTTTGATGGGAGTCGGGATCTTCAGGGAAATCTTTTCCGGCGAGCAATGCGGCGTAGAACACCAGCAAGCCACGAGTTTCTGCGCGGTCTAGCTCAGTGCTCAGCGATTCAGTGTGGGCTCCTGCCAATCCCGCCATAGTGGCCACGCCATCGAGCATCAGCTCGCCCGAATCAGAGATAAAGATATGCGATGCCTGGAGCTGAAGATGCCGCAATCCCTGGTGGCGAGCATGGTTGATCACCGAGGTGGTCTCTCCGATAATCGCGGTGACCACCTCGGGAGGAAGTGGAGCTCCAGTGAGGCTGCGATCAAGGCTAGTTCCAATAGGAAATTCAGTGAAAAAAGCGCTGGCAGAATCGTCATCTACCACAAAGAGCACAGCAGCGGCGTGAGGATCCTCAAAGAG
The DNA here is from genome assembly GCA_022768785.1 of Arcanobacterium sp. Taxonomy (GTDB): domain Bacteria; phylum Actinomycetota; class Actinomycetes; order Actinomycetales; family Actinomycetaceae; genus Arcanobacterium_A. The sequence continues at coordinate 23,320 of JALELI010000125.1, forward strand.
GCCTGCTTTTCGGGCGGCGTCGATCGCGAGGGCGCGGTGCGGGTGATCATGAGGAATCACCACGGCTCGCAGCTCCTGAGATAGCACAGTGTCGATAGCTTTCCAAGTGCTCACGCCGTAACGCTCATAAGAATCAGCGAAAGGTGTGGCGAGCTCAAAACGATCGGCAATTCGCCGCCCCGCCACTGGCGTGTTAGTGTTCACCAGTTTCCCCCTTGATTCTCTGAGTAGGCCACATTGCTGCAACTTCCTTAAGTGTATCGGCACAATCATAAACCGGCGAGTTTCCGCGTGGGAAAATTCTTCAGAGGAAAGTGCTCATACTGCATACTGCTGCATACTGCACGTGCACACTTTCGTGGCAGGAGTGCTATGAATGTTGCTGAGCGGAGGCAAGCCCTTCCGTAAATGTGGTGTTTGAAATGGGCTTGGAGCGGCGGCCTTTACGGGCTGAATGAATAATACCGATCACGAAAATGAGCAGCACAATACCCCCGAGAATGGCGGTGCCGATGCTCTCCCAGCTTGCGTGGAGCCAAATATTCATAGGGCGAGAGGTGGCGAGCATGTGGGTGCCAGTATAGGTGAGCTGCGCCGTCACAGTGATCAAACCGGAACCACGAGCCTCTACAGGAATCTGCACGGTGCTGGTGTTGTCGGGCTTTAGCGAAATCGCTGTGTGATTCCCCTCCGCAAGCCGCGCATCGGGAATATCGAGAGTTGGAGTTACTGCTATAGGCACATTGAGATTGCTGTGCACCCGTATGGGAATCTGAGCCTGTTCAGCGATTAAATTGAGGCTTGCTGAGCTCTCAATATGCACATTTTTAGCGAGAAAAGCGGGAATATCGAGGGTTGCGGCGAAGCGGGCCCGCGCTGCGGGATTGCTTCGCCAGTTAGTGGCAAGTAGCTGATAAGCCGCTAAGGCAGCAGTTTCGGAAAAATCGGTGCCCACGGGAAAGGCTTTCTCGAGTTCGCGAGAATCGTTGAAAAATGTGGAGATCTGCTGCACTCCGGAAGTGCTGAGCTCGCCGGAGTTGCGGTGCGGATCTCGAGACGCCGTCCATTCACTGCGCTGTTCACGAGCGGGAAGCCGTGAGAGATCTGTGGGGCTGAGCCACGGGGCAGAGAGCAGAGTGGATATCCACCGAGCGAATTGGGAATGCGCTGTGGGATCCGTGGGATCTAAACATGGCACCTGCACCATTGCCACGAGTGAACGCTCTTGAGAGGGCGCCTGCCGATAGAAGATAGCAGAGCTTGCCACAGCCACTGCTTCCGCGTTGAGGGCGGAAAGTGGAATCTGGTTTTCGGTGCTGGTGGGTGCCAGGAGGGTGCCTGAAAGAGCAGCGCTCACCGTGGGATTCGCCACTAGCGCTGGATAATCAGTATTTCCGCTGTGTATCACTCCCTGAGCGTCTGGGAAATAGAAGCTCTGCTCCCATCCCAAACTGCGGGCAGACACAATAGGGGTGCCTGCGCTGTGGGCCTTCAAGAACGCTAGTGTGGTGGTATCTACGGCGCCGGAAAGTGGCACGAAAGCAGCAGCTTGAGATGCAGATCGTGGTGCGTTTGCACGTGGGGAGATCGCGTTTGTGCGAAGCGGGGCAGGGTTTGTGGCAGCTGCGCCGGCGGGAGTATCGGTGCCAGTGGCCGTGGGAGTGAGCCCGAAAAGCAATTTTCCTAACTGCCCAGCATTAGCGTGGGCGAGAGCGGAGATATCCGCATCAAATGGAGGCAAGAGATATTCTTTAGCGCGTTGAAATTGCGGTGGCACCACAGCGGGTGCGGCGTCACTAACAGCTGAAGGAGATGGGTTTTTCCCATTATCGGGCGAGCTGGAAGTGTGTTCTGAGGTGGAGCTATGAGTTTCTGGGGCTGACGGCGTGAGTGGGGAAGAGCTCAAAGAGCGAGCTAACGCTTCTGAGCCCATTGGATCCCAAAAGAGATTCACCCCACTGTGATCCCAAGGTTGCCACGTGGAGGGAGTGGGCAAAGGCGCCGAATCAGTGGAAAGGCGCGCACCAGAGTTAGCGCGCCGCTGAGCGAGAGGTAAAAGTGATTCGAGCGGACCAGGGAGCTCCGAAAGTTGTGCAACTGAGGGAGTGCAGATCACGGCCACGGCAGCTGGAAAACGCGGGAGTGAAGAGTTTGTGCTGGTGGCCACCACTACGGTGCGTGCCGTGGCAGTTTGTGCAGTGCCAGCTGAATTTCCTGCAATCTGAACCTCTAGCCCGCGGGCTCCCCATTCGTACGACGAGGTATGCCACTGTCGATCGCTCGCTTTTAGTGCGAACGAGATAGTGGCATGCTCGCCTGCAGCCAGTGTGAGTGGGAGCTGCTGATCTACTGTGGCCGTTTCTGGGAAAGTTTCGTGAGAGCTGCGGGAAAACCAGGAGTAGAGTTCAGAATCGTTAGCAAAAACTTGTGGAGAGCTAGCCAATGTGGCTCTGGTGATCTGTGCAGTAGCAGCTGAGTTGTTGGCGATATCTACGCGCACTGTGAGGGGAGTTTGAGCGCTGAGCAATAGTGAGCTGAGTGATGTGATAGTGACGGCGAGCGGCTCAGTCGAGAGTTTTTGAGCGGTTGTGTGAGCTGGAGCGCCAGTGGCATGAAGGGCAGCTGTGGTGATTTTTGGAGCCGAAGCAGTGTGCGGCGCAGCAAAAGCGGGCTGGATTCCACCGATTGGCTGTGCTATCAGTGTGATTGCACAGATGAGCACCCCAAATAAAACCGCCCAGCGGTGGCGAATGTGCACAGTCACGCTCCTTTCAATAAATCACGTGCCATACTCACGATTTTGCGCTCATTGGGATAGGCGAGGCGGGAAGCCACTGTGGCGAGTGGCACCCATTCTGCCTTCTCTGCTTCATGATCTGGATCTCCTTCAACCCCGATAGTTCCAGAAATCGCCTCGAGAAGATAGTGGTGCACCACCTTGTGAATCCGATGGTGGTGGCCAGAAAACCAATAGTCGATAGTGGTGAGATGCTTGAGTGCCCGGCCAAAAATCCCAGTTTCTTCGCTCACTTCTCGAACGGCTGCTTGAGCGGGAGTTTCATTACCTTCCAGGTGCCCTTTAGGAAGGCACCACTCAAGGCGCCCAGCACGATTCCGGCGGGCGATCACCGCCACATATGCCTCGCCGTCTCGCACCGCCACAATTACGCCGCCAGCTGAGGTTTCATTTGCCACCGGCAATGTGTGCTCTGAGTGATCAAACGATTCCCACGTATGCGCTCGCCGCATACCTTTGGGCGGGTGTGGTTTAGGAGCCCTCTTCTTTCTTTCTGCCATTTTTATCACGCCACTTAGCGCCTGCGGGGGCAACGTGTCTAAATACGAAAAAATGTGACACCCTAAGAGGGTGACATTTCTCGAACCAGATTCAGTTGTTCCACAAGCAAACTCCACCGCTGGTGTGAACCAGCGTGCTCGCGTGCTCGCTCATGGCCACCAGGCCCTGAATGCGCTGCCGCGAACTATTCTTGAACTAGGATCTATTTTCGCACGTAACGGATCAGAATTGGCACTTGTTGGTGGGCCAGTTCGTGATGCGTTTTTAGATCGCCCAATTCACGATTTTGATTTCACCACCTCTGCAATGCCGGAAGAGACTATTCGCCTGCTTAATCTCTGGGGAGACGCCGTTTGGGATATTGGCAAAGATTTCGGCACTATCGGAGCTGCAAAATCTGGTTTCACGGTGGAAGTTACCACCTACCGAAGTGAAAAATATGATCCGGCTTCCCGCAAACCTGAGGTGCGCTACGGGGATTCTTTAGAGGGAGATCTCACGCGCCGTGATTTCACTGTGAATGCAATGGCAGTGCGGCTTCCTTCGCTGGAGCTTGTGGATCCGTGTGGGGGGCTCACTGATCTCATAGCGGGAGTACTGCGCACGCCAGCGGCTGCCACACAATCTTTTAGCGACGATCCGCTGCGTATTATGCGCGCCGCGCGCTTTGCTGCTCAGCTGGGGTTCGACGTCACTGAAGATGTGCTGATGGCGATGGAAGAGCTCGCTGATAGATTGCATATCGTTTCGGCTGAGCGAGTGCAAGCAGAGCTCACCCGATTGATCACAGCACCTGCGCCACGGCGAGGGATCGAGCTGCTGGTGTACACCGGAGTGGCGGATATCGTGCTGCCTGAGGTGGCGAACTTACGCAATTTAGTAGATGAGCACGGGCGGCATAAAGATGTGTATGAGCACACCCTCACGGTGCTCGATCAAGCAATTGCCCTAGAAACTGGCGCAGATGGGCCAGTGCCGCGCCCAGATTTTCTGCTGCGCTTTGCCGCACTGATGCACGATGTGGGGAAACCGGCCACCCGTAAATTTGAGAAGAATGGCACAGTGAGTTTCTATAACCACGATCTTGTGGGTGCGCGGCTCACTGCCAAACGTATGAAAGCCTTACGCTTCGATAAGCAAAGTGTGAAAGACGTCTCTCGCCTGGTGGAGATGCATCTGCGATTTCATGGCTATGGCGAGCAGAAGTGGAGTGATTCAGCGGTGCGGCGCTACGTGGCCGATGCCGGTGCTCTTTACGAACGGCTCAATAGGCTCACCCGTGCGGATTCCACCACACAAAATAAGCGCAAAGCACGCTGGTTGCAGGCGGCGATGGACGATCTTGAGCAGCGCGTGAAAGAGCTGAAAGAACAAGAGGAAATTGACGCAATTCGCCCCGAAATTGACGGGCGCGAGATTATGGATATTCTCGGTTTGCAACCCGGGCCGGCGGTGGGCAAAGCGCGAGCTTTTATGCTGAATTTACGGATTGAAGAAGGGGTATTAGGCAGGGAAGAAGCCATACGGCGTTTGCAGCAGTGGTGGAGTGAACAAAACTAGTGCAACCACTAGTGCCAGTAGAAATTAGTTCAAAAATTCCCCCATGCGGGCTGTAGCATTAGACACGGCAGCACACAGCGGGAGGTGCAGATGGATTCCGAGCAGAAATCGGTGCCGCATGGCATGCAGATCATGGTGGGTAGCGCGCTTTTTGGGGTGATGCTTTTTGCTCTACATTCAGTGGCTGATGTGTTTACCCCACTCTTTCTTGCACTCACGCTAGTGCTCACGGTGCGGCCGATCACACGAAAACTACGAGCACATCATGTGCCGGGGTGGGTGGCTGCCACAATCTCATTCCTCACTCTGGTTATCCTTTTTGGTGGTGTGGTTTCACTCCTGGTGTGGGCATTCACTCCAGTGCCGCAAACCCTTGTGAACTACAGTGCTAATTTTGAGCGCACGCTCAACGCCGCACGTGATTTCTTGCAGTCGAAAGGTGTGCACACAGCAGATCTGTCGATCTATCTGAATCAGCTAAATTTCAATTCAGTGATTTCGTGGGCGTGGAGTTTGCTCGATTCATTGCGTTCGGTGGGCGGCCTGCTCGCTATCGTGATCGTGGCTTTGCTGTTTTTCACAGTAGATACCACCACGTTGTTCTCGCGCTCGAATATCACTCGCCGGGCTCATTCGCATATTGCACAGGCCCTCGAAGGGTTTGAGAAGCGAGTGCGGCACTACTGGATTATATCCACAGTATTTGGCCTGATTGTGGCAGTGATTGATGTGTTTGCGCTGAGCATTTTGGGGGTGCCGTTGCCGCTCACGTGGGGAATGTGGGCTTTTATCACGAACTACATTCCAAATTTGGGTTTTGTGATCGGCGTGATTCCGCCAATGATAATGGGGCTCGTGGATTCGGGTTGGCAAACGCTGGTGTGGGTGATGGTGCTCTACTCGGTAATCAACGTGGTGATCCAAACGTTTATTCAGCCGAAGCTCACTGGCGATGTTGTAGGGCTATCTCCCTCAGTTACTTTCGTTTCACTTGTACTATGGACTTCTGTGGTGGGGTGGCTAGGATCGCTACTCGCCGTGCCGCTCACGTTATTTTTTAAAGCTCTCCTCGTGGATTCTGATCCACGCACCCAATGGCTCGATGTTTTCCTCATCTCAGAGAGCGATACGCGCCGCAAAGCAGAAGCAGGGCTATATGATGCCGATCCTCCGGCCGCGGCTGCTGAAGTGGATTTCCATGCCACAGCTAGTTTGGCAGCGCTGAGGCAGCAGCGGCGCCAGCGGCAGCGCAATGCCACAGAGCGGCCGAGCCGGAGTATGCGTTGGCAGCTAGCCACCTGGAGTGCCAACATTCGCCGTTCCCGTTCTCAGACTGCTGAAGGGCGTATTACCACACAAACTACACAAAAAGAAAGTGACCCCAATGAAGGCGCATCCGGTGAAAAGCGTGACTGAGGTGCACTGGATTCCATACGTTGATTCACAAGCGGATCAGGCTGCACAGAGTACGCCCACACCTGCGGCGCGCTCGCGCACAGCTCAGCACAAAAACGGCAAGCGGCAGCAGCGACGCCATACAGTGAGCAAAATTATTTGGCGCACGCTTTTAGTGTTGTTGGCCACTGCAGTGGGTGTAGTTGTGGGGGCATATGTGATGGCAAGCGTGCCCGATCCGGCAAAACTGGCGTTGCCTAAAGCTGGCACGATTTATTTTGCAGATGGCACCACTCCGATTGGCACACTAACGACTCCGCACCGCACTGTGGTGCCCGCTGAAAAAATAGCTCCAGTGATGCGCGCAGCAGTGATTGCTAGTGAAGATCCTCTATTTGAACGGCGGCCCGCCGCAAATTTTGCGGGTATGGCAAGCCGTTGGTGGGAATCCCTGTGGGGTGGTGGCGGAGCGAGCGAAGAATCACTCACAGATAAATTTGTGCAAGCGGCAAGTGCAAATGCCAAAGCGCCAGTGTTTGAAGTACTGCGTGATGCTTTTTTGCCGGTGAAGATTGATCATGCTCTGAGCAAAGAGCAAATCGTGGCAGCGTATCTCAACACCGCCTATTTTGGCCGTGGTGCATACGGGGTGGAAGCTGGTGCACAAGCATATTTTGGTGTGAGTGCGCAAAGTTTATCCACTGCACAAGCGGTGTTGCTAGCTGCTGTACTGCCGGCCCCCTCCGCTTGGGATCCTGCCTATGATAGCGCCCAGGCCCATAAGCAGTTTGAAGCGGTAAAAGTGGCGATGGTGAAGGCCGGTGTACTCAGCCAAAGTGCTGCTGATGCAGTTGAGTTTCCTGCGGTGTTACCGTATTCGGGCGTAGGTGCTGTGAGCGGTGCTAATGGCTATTTAGTATCGATGGTGCGCGAAGAGCTTCTCACTGTAGCTCGCCTTGCTCCCGCAGTGATTGAGCGGGGTGGGATTAGCGTGGTTACCACGATTGATGCAGCTACTCAGCAGAAAGCGGTGAACGCCGTCAATGCAGCAGCGAACGGAAGACCTGCGAATTTTCAAACTGGTCTTTTTGCGATGAACCCTAAAAATGGGGAAGTGCTGGCGGCTTATGGAGGCGCAGATTTTGCGAAGCGCCGCGTGAATAACGCCACAGATCAGCGTGTTCCGGCGGGAAGCCCCTTTAAAATCTTTGGTTTAATCGAGAATTTTGAAAATGATCTCGGTGTGAACAACACCTACTACCACTACATCTCAGGATATGTGTATGGCGAAAATTATCTCAGCATTCCTGATGTGCCTGGTGGAGTGCTGAGCATCGCAGATGCTACAAAATTTAATATCAACGATGTGTTCGTGCGGCTCGGTGGCGATGTGGGCACCGATACGATTATGAAACGGGCCGTTGCTTTGGGAATTCCTGCGCAGGCGTCTGGCCTCACGGATAAAAAAGCTAACCTCCTTGGCGCTGCGCGAGTGACGGCGCGCGAGATGGCCCGCGCGTATGCTGCAGTGGCGAATAACGGTGTGCTTACGATGCCGCACGCTGTGCGAGAAGTGCGTGATGCGGCTGGTGCAGTTATTTACACAGGTGGTGCCCGCGAAACTCAAGTGATGAAAGCCGAGACGGCGAAACTTTCCACGTATTTGCTGCAAACTCCGTTTACGAAAGATGGTGTGGCTTATGCAAATGGCCACGCCTTCGCAGAACGACACCCCGCTGCGGGATTGCCCTCTAACGGCGTAGACACTGAGGGTGCATGGTTTGTAGGCTATACGCCGTCGATCGTAACTGCAGTAGTGGGAACGCAACTGAGAGCTGATGGGACTTTAGCTGAATTGCAGCCATTCGGTGGGGCAGAGAATGTGGCGGGAAGCGGATATCCGCTGCAGGTATGGAGCGCTTTCATGCAGGCAGCCAGCGCGCATAAAACTGCCGAAAAATTTCCCGATGTGACCGAACTCGTGAAGAAAACCACAAAGACTAATCCCGCTCCGGGCAGCGGAGCCCCCGAAGAGGGCGGAGCTTCCCAAGGGCACAGTGGATCTGCTGCTGGTGGATTAGCTGGCTGAGAGCACAGGTACAACAAAGGCTGAATGTAGTGAGGGAGCCTGCTCACTTTTGTGTGCGCATAGTGAGATTTTGCGATAAAATTACCGCTTGTATGTGGTCTGTATACCTCAATTTGAGTGATGGTGCGCAGGCCATGTGCATTGCATGACCCTCCTGTGGCGGAGAGACCGTCACCGTTGAGACCAAAGGAGGTGGGTACACACATGCGTGATTATGAAATGATGATCATTCTCGATCCTGAAGTGGACGAGCGCAATCTGCAGTCGATGCTCGATAAGCTGCTTTCCGTGGTGCCAGAGCAAGGTGGCACTCTTGTGAAAGTAGATGTGATGGGCCGGCGCGTGCTTGCTTATCCGATTAACAAGAAGAGCGAAGGCATCTATGTGGTGGTTTATATGAACACCACACCTGATACTGCTCAAGAACTCGATCGGCAGCTCAACCTGAACGAATCAATTTTGCGCACAAAACTGCTGCGCTACGAAGCTCCTTCCGTGAAGAAAGACTGAGTGGGAGGCGGATTATGGCAGGCGAACCGATCATAACCTTGGTGGGCAACCTCACTGCTGATCCTGATCTTCGCTATGTGAGCTCTGGAATTCCGGTGGCGAGTTTCACTGTGGCATCAACACCGCGCACTTTGAACCGGCAAACCAATGAATGGGAAGACGGCGAGGCGATGTTTGTGCGCTGCACAGTGTGGCGTGAATATGCGGAGAACGTGACTGAATCACTCAGCAAGGGAATGCGCGTGGTAGTGACTGGGAAACTCCAGGTGCGCAGCTATCAGCGCAATGATGGCTCTCAGGGTACATCAATTGAGATGCAGGTGGACGAAGTGGGACCTTCGCTGCGCTATGCCACAGCAAAGGTGGAAAAGACTTCTGGCTCCGCTCGCGGAGGCTTTAGCCAGGGAGGTTACGGCCAAGGTAGCGGCCAGGCTTCCTACAATGCTCCTGCCGGTGGTTCAGCCAATGATATGTGGGCCCAAGGCCCGCGCGGAGGCTCCTCCTTCGATGATAATCCGCCATTCTAGGCAATCTGAGAAGCTACTCGGAGATAGGCTGCTGCTGAGATACAGCAAGCTATAAAGCGTTTGCGGCTCTTCGGAGCCACTCCAGGAAAAGAGGATAAAAATGGCTAAGCAACCAATGCGCAAGCCGCGGAAGAAGATCGCGCCAGTAAAGGCGATCAAAGTTGGACACATCGATTACAAAGACACAGCCACGCTGCGCCGTTTCATTTCGGATCGCGGCAAGATTCGTTCCCGCCGAGTGACTGGTGTGGGTGTGCAAGAGCAGCGCCAAATTGCACGCGCTGTGAAAAATGCCCGCGAGATGGCACTTTTGCCGTACACGAGCTCAAAGCACTGAGGAGGGTAGCAGATGAAGATTATTCTGACTCACGAGGTGAAAGGCCTTGGTGCTGCTGGCGATGTGGTGACAGTGAAAGATGGCTATGGCCGCAACTATTTGATTCCGCGTGGCTATGCCGCTGCGTGGACAAAAGGTGCCCAGCGCCAGATTGATCAGATCGCTGAAGCCCGGCGTAAGCGCGCCACTGATGATCTAGAAGCGGCACGCGAGCTGCGTGATGAGCTCGAGGCGGCAACGATTGTGGTCACTAAGAAGGCTGGCGAAAATGGCCGATTCTTCGGCTCAATCACAGCGGCTGATATCGCTGCTGCAGCCACTGAACTTCTGGGTAAGGCTGTGGATCGCCGTACGATCACGATGGATTCGACAGTGAAGAGCGCTGGCAACTACACCGGTTCAGTGAAACTGCACGACGACATTGTGGCCGCAATCAAGGTGCAGGCAAAAGCTGCATGATATTAATGGGTGATTCATTAGACTACTCAACTGAGAGTGATGCCGGGCGGTGTAACTGAAGCTTTCGGCTGTTCTCACAATGGCGAGTTTTCAACGCATTACGTTGAAAACTCGCCATTTTTGTGCTCTGAGGTGCCGTGAGATGGCCACGTTCTTTGACGATTACTGAGGGCTGTGCGATGAGCTCGAGGCGGCAACGATTGTGGTCACTAAGAAGGCTGGCGAAAATGGCCGGTTCTTCGGCTCAATCACAGCTGCTGATATCGCCACCGGGCAGTACTGAAAACCAACGAGCAGAGTTTGATTACAGTAGACAACTGATCTAATTGTAGTACAATCATTTTTGCAGTATGACAAGCACTGTTTCTCGGTATATCGATGATGATAGAACGGATCGTAATTATGGCCCACAAAGAAAAAGAAGTAGATGAAGCCGAGCAGATCGCTCTTCGCTATAAAGCAGCTCACCCGAAAGAATACAAAGAATATATAAAACGCCATTGGGTAGTGTTTGCGGTGGCCTATTTTGGCTATGTGTGCGCATATTTAGTGCGCAATAATTTCAAGCTTTCATCGGAGCAAATTCGGATCGACAATGGATGGTCGCTAATTCAGGTGGGCATGATTCTCACCGGATTTACTATCGCTTATGGCATCGGGAAATTCATCATGGGCATGGTGGTAGATAATATTTCTTTACGCAAGGCGTTTGCGGGGGCACTTGCGGGCTCTTCCATCATCTGTATCGTTATGGGTTTCACCACGTCTGTGTGGTTTTTCTTTATTTTGATGCTGTGCTTGGGAATGATCCAAGGGGTGCTTTCTCCAGGTTCGCAATCAATGATTGCAAACTGGTTTCCCAATAAAACTCGGGGAGCTGGAATTGCCGTATGGAACACGTCGCAAAATCTGGGTGGTGCCTTGCTGCCCATGATGCTTGGCGGCTTTGCGGGTGCTGGTTTGCCAATCCGCTACTCTTTCTGGGTGCCTGCCGTCATTGTGCTGCTGCTTTCGTTTCTCTTCTGGAAATTTGGTGGTGACCGCCCAGAGGAAGAGGGGCTTCCCACATTGCGTGATATTTATGGGCATCATGGTGTGCCTATGGCTGATGAAGTTCCAGAGGGAAACTTCTGGCAAATCATGGTTAAATATGTGTTCACAAACCGGCTGCTGCTCACAATTGGTTTAATTAACGCCATTCTGTATTTCCTACGATTTGGTGTGGAAAACTGGATGCCGGCATTTTTGGGCACAGAGCTTGGGTTCACAGAAGTTCAATACACCACAGCGTTCGCGGTGCTCGAATGGGTGGCTATTCCGGGGTGCTTTTTCTTCGCCTGGGTGGCGCTTAAATTGCCGAATCGACAGTCTCTCGTAGGTGGGATTGGCCTCATCGCCCTCGCTGCGCTCGTGGTAGTGTATCACCAAAATACGAACTATGGCCTCTTGTTGGTTGTTTCTGGAATTATGGGAGCTTTGATCTATGGGCCGCAGCTTATTATTAATATCCTCACTCTCAACTTTGTGCCGCTCGAAGCTGCCGGCACTGCGGTGGGATTTGTGGGGCTTTTTGGTTATATCGTAGGTGAACTCGCAGCGAATCTCATCATGCCTATTCTGGCTCAATCCTTCTCGTGGACGACGTCATTCATATTTATGGCAGGCACAGGTGTTGTGGCAGGATTGCTGTATTTCTCTCTTGCGCGGGCAGAGAAGAAAGTGGTGGACGTCTAATAGTGTGCACTCCGTTGTATATGTGCACGTAAACAAGTGCGCGAATCACAGATCAGCGTAATATGCCGGGCAGTATGCGTTTCTCGTGAGATTTCATAGAGATGGCTCGTGGTTGGCTGCATGGAATCGAAAGCGATCTGTGATTCGCGCATTTCTGTGGATGTACTAGTTTTATCTGCTGTTTGCGGATGCGCGCTAGAGATGATGCGCTATGAATACGCTAAAAGCACTGATCGTTTTTCATAAGGACGTAGCCAGCGATACAGTATGGCCGTTAATAATGCTGCAGCTGCCAGAATGAGATAGATGGAGTTCCAGCCGTATCGAGCGGCGATCCCAGGGATTGCGAGATTTGCTAGCACTTCTCCAATGAGATAGCCAGAGAGCCCTACGGCTCCCACTGCTGCTCCGACCATGCGCGGAGGTAGTAGATTAACGGTGAGTACATTCACGATCACTTGCGGAGCATAGAAGAGCCCTCCTAGAAGCGCTGCAGCATAAAACGTGGCATGGGCATCTTGCGCATTGCGATAAATCAGTAGAACCCCTGCGAGTACTAACATTGAAATTATCCCCACAGTGCACATTCCAGCAGGCCATTTCCATGCGATAAATGCAAAGAGAATCACCATAGGAATTGCCGTGAGCTCTAAAGCTGCAAATGTATTTTGCGCTTGAATGAGCGAAAATCCTTTTGCTTCGGGGAGATAGAACGTAATCCAATTGATTACACCAAAACGCACGAGATAGAGCAAAGCGTTGAGGGTAAGTAAGATAAAGAGCACTGGAGATGTGGTGAGTGCGCTCCATAACAATCGCCAATATGAATCTTGTGCGTGTATATCAGTGTTTGGTAGGCCCGCTTTGCCATACATTGCTGTGAGTGTAGGGTGGCCCTCTTGCCAGGGGCGTTCTTTGCCTGCGGTGAAAAGCCAAATAGAGAAAATAAATGAAATAAGGGCAGGAATCCAGAAGATCAAGCGCCATTCGCCGGAAAAATTATCAAGCACCACCATGGCAAAAGCGGCTAGTGTAGCTGCACCGAGATTTTGCGAGGTATTCCAGGCCGTCACAGCCGCACCACGCAAAGAGTTGGGATACCATGTGCTAATCATGCCAAGAGCAGCGGGAGCGCCCGCTCCTTGTAGTACGCCCAGGAGTGCCATCGCTACCACGAGGGCGAGAAAAGAGCTAAGGAATGGAATCGCGGCACAGATCACTGATGATGCGGCCACGCAGCCAGCGAGCATCATGCGCATAGATGTGCGATCCATCAACACACCCATCAGCAGTTTTCCAGGGGCATAGGCAACTGTAAAAGCGGCGAGAATGAAGCCGATTTGTATGGGAGAGATCCCAAGATCATTAGCCATTGGGTGGGAGGCGAGTTTGAGGTTGTTGCGCACGAGGTAGCAAAAGGCATAGCCAAAGTAGGCCACGGCAAACACCATGTGCCGGTCTGCGAGGTATCTATCTCTGCCGTGTTGTTCACGAGGGGCAAAACTATCGAAGTGAGCCACGTAATTCCCCTGAAGCCTAGTGAAAATGAATGTCCTAGATATAATTGTATGTAGATCCAAGTGATTGTATAGCGATCATAGAGAATAAGGTGGCACATGAATCGATTGCATCGGTTAGCTGATGAGCTTGCTGCACATCTACGCGATCGTATTATCGCTGGCGATATTCCAGGAGGCGAGAGCCTTGCTGAGGCAGGGCTCGCCCAAGAATACGGAGTGGCTCGCCCAACGGCTCGCACAGCCATTGAGCTGCTTTTACTTGATGGATTGGTGCAAAAGAAACCGCACATGCCAGCAGTGGTATCGCGGGTGCCGGCAAGCGATATACCAGAAATTCTTGGGCTACTTAATATTTCAGAAGATTTTGCACTAGAGCGGGTACTGCGCAACGATCCAGATGTGCGCCCTTTGCGTAAATTGCGTGATGCTTCCACGTATTCTCTGCTCGATAAGCTTGTGGAGCTGGCCGAATCAGAGCGACTTCACGCTGTGCACCGGCGTAGTACATATGAATTATTGCTGGCACAGCTCCATCTTTCAGTTACATTTGTAGATGATGGCGAAGACCGCCTACAGCTTGTAGAAGCGGTGATGCGAGTGGATGGCGATGCTGCGCACACTGCGCTTAAGCGTATTCAGCAGGCACGTGAGCATTCGGTGGTGGGAGTAGCTCCGCATGTAGCAGCACTCGCTCAGTAAAGTAGTACTTCAGAAACAGTGATGCTGAGCAGCACAGAATTTTTGCAGTTCGGTTTTTTATATTTGTATGGCTCGTTGGGTATGCGTATATATAGCTAACTCTGCAGAGGTCGATGTTTTGGTGTAAAAGCCGCTCATTCTTGTGGCGTGTGGGCAATGAGAAGTGTTTGAGATATGAATGAGAGTGTGTCACACACTGATATGGCGTGTGCAAACTTGAAGTAAATTTTAAAGAAAAGAAACGCAGAGGATAAACGAAGTGTTAATTACCCACAGATGTGGATAATATTGGGGACAATATCATGCGGTTTCTGGGAGATAATCCACAAGTGTGAATAATGGAGAAAAAAATTGTGGATAACTTCATCTTTTATCCACTATTTATTCGCAAAACATCGGCGCGTTGTCCACAGAATTCCTTAAAGAATCCACAGGGTGATGCTGTGCGTACATGGTGGGCTTTGCGGCATACTGAAAACTGCATACTGATACTAAAGATAGCTAAGCGTCACAACTGCAGCCATTCACATGGTGCTTTCGTTGTTGCTTTGCATCAAAATCCGAGAAAATGTGAGGGAAAATGGCACAAGGCATAGACGGTACAGCTTTTGATAGAACACCGCCACAAAATGTGGAAGCTGAAATATCAGTGCTTGGCGGAATGCTCATCAATAAAGATGCCATTGCCGATGTGGTGGAAATTATCCACGAGCATGATTTTTATCGCCCTCAGCACGCCCTTATTTTTCACACGATTCTCGATCTCTTTGCCAAAGGAGAGCCAGCTGATGCAATTACGGTGAGTGCCGAGCTCTCCCGCCAAGGAAAGCTTGAGCAAGTGGGGGGATTGCCTTATCTGCATACGTTAGTTTCTTCTGTGCCCACTTCAGCTAACGCTGCCTATTATGCAAAGCTGGTGCTCGATCAGGCCAAGCTGCGAGCCTTGGTGGAGGCTGGCACTAAGATTGTGCAGCTCGGATACAACACTGATGGTGGCGATGTAGACGGCTTGATGGAAACCGCTCAAGAAGAGATGTTTGCTGTGGCGGAATCTCATATTAAGCACGACTATAAACGCCTGGATTCAGTGCTTGATGAAGTGCTAGTGGAGATTGAAAAAAACAATGCTAGAGACGGCAAATTAGCGGGCCTCTCCACTGGATTTAGTGAGCTTGATGATATTTTAGGTGGTCTGCGAGCTGGGCAAATGATTATTGTGGCTGCCCGCCCAGGCATGGGGAAATCCACTTTGGCAATGGATTTTTGCCGGCATGTGGCAATCAAGCAACACCTGCCGGTAGCTTTTTTCTCACTGGAAATGAACCGTACCGAATTAGTGATGCGCGTGCTTGCTGCGGAATCTAATGTGTTTCTCAACAACTTGATCAAAGGTGGTCTCAAGCAAGACCAGTATCAGCGCATTGCGCAAACTGTGGATCGCATCGGAGATGCTCCGCTGATCGTAGACGATTCCCCCAACCTCACTATGACGGAAATTAGGGCAAAAGCGAGGCGTTTAGCTCAGCAAGAGGGCATTCAAATGATCGTAATCGATTATCTGCAGCTGCTCACCTCTGGAGGGAAAGCAGTGGAATCACGCCAACAAGAGGTGTCGGATTTCTCGCGCTCTATTAAGTTGCTCGCCAAAGAACTCAATATCCCAATCGTGGCAATTGCTCAGCTCAACCGCAATCCAGAGGCGCGTGCTGATAAGAAGCCGCAAGTGGCAGATCTGCGTGAATCGGGTTCACTGGAGCAGGATGCTGATGTGATCTTATTGATTCATCGCAAAGATATGGATTCTAACGGCCCAGATCAGCCGCCGTCTGAAATTATTATCGGCAAGCATCGATCTGGCCCCACTGGATCAGTGGAATTGATGTTCCAAGGTAGCCGAGCGCGCTTCGCCAATTTTGGCGGCGAGCTTTAAATCGTTTGAGAGTGCCAGAATTCCTCTACATCAACTTTCTGTATCAACCTGAGGCTGCTCTCACATATCACTGCTCTTTAAACCAGCGAGTAATCGTGGTGGGGTGAGTGATGGCCGTGCCTACGCAGGCAGCATGCGCCCCTAAGCTGAGAGCTTGTGCCACATCGTGGGGGTGGTGAAGACGCCCCTCCACAATCACGGGTTTATCCACGGCACTCAGCACAGATTCGATAAACTCAAAGTCTGGCCCGTCAGTTTTTTCGCGAGCATATTCGTACCCTGGTGTGTAGCCTGCAAGGGTGGTGCCAATAAAATCTGCCCCTGCTTCGGCTGCGGCAATAGCATCGGGAACCGAAGCGCAATCGGCCATCACCAGCACCCCGGGGAATTCATCGTGAATCGCCCGTGTGGCGTCTGCAAAGGTTTCTCCATTGAGGTGTGGGCGAAGCGTAGCATCAATAGCGATGATTTCCGCTCCGGCATAGGCACATGCGCGAGCATGTGCGATAGAAGGAGTGATGTAGACACCTTCGTGGCCATACTTAATTAAGCCGATAATCGGAACATCTGTGGCCTGCCGAGCAGCGATGATATCAGCCACGCCTTGTACACGTACGGCGTCTGCGCCTCCAGCCACCACGGCTTGTACCATTGCAGCTGTAATATCTGCACGCCGGAGTGGTTCACCAGGGTAAGCCTGGCAAGAGACGATGAGGCCACCTTGCAGATGCTCTACTAAATTGCTCACGTTTCCTTCTTCCTTTGTGTGTTTTCGTGAAATTATGTACGAGATTTTTGCTGCGGCTGGTTGCTAGGAGGCTCTCCACGAACTGATTTCCTCAGTTGAGCATGCGTGGAGTGAAACGTTGCCGCTTAATAAGTTTCGATTCCGGCCAAACGGAACGCGTCGAGAGCCGCTCCCAGCAGGGCAGCATTGCTCTTGAGGCTCGCACGGCGAAGTTCCACCTTGTTGCGCATATATTCTGGCAAAAGTTCCAGCAGGCGCTTTTCCATGGCTTCCCACCAGGCACTTTGCGGCTTGGGTACGCCCCCTCCCAATACGATCACTTCAGGATCGAGCATCATCACATACCAGCTGAGCACTTCTCCTAAACGCGCTCCGAGGATCTGTGTAACCCGCACAGCCACGGGATCGCCATTTTCAGCTAATTCCATAACGAACTGCCCGCGCGGATTACTAGCACTTGCAGCTCCACCTAACTCTCTGTAAAAACGCAGCATTGCTGGGCCAGCGCTGTTTTGCTCAAATTTTCCAGGCAGCGCGCCGTCTGTCACAACGGGGCCACCGTCGTGGAAAGGAATCCTAGCAGTGCCGATTTCCCCGCCAATATGATGAGCGCCATGCAGTACGGCGCCATTCACACAAAAAGCGCAGCCGATTCCCGTGCCCACAGCCACCATAAGCATAGATTGTGCGCCGCGGCCGGCTCCTTGCCACGATTCCCCTAAAGCGTGAGCATCGGCGTCATTTTGCACCTTGATCGGAATCTCTTGCGCCCAATCGAGGCGAGCCCGAAGGCCGGAAACAATATCGGTGCCGATCCAATTCACAATAGTGCCTGAAGAGTTCACAACGACCCCACGCTCGGCGTCAATTGATCCGGCAGCTCCGATGCCGATAGCTGCCGGAGTTTCGCTGAGAGCAGCATATTGCTGGGTAACTACGGAAGCTATGACATCAAGGATCGCCTCACCTCCGATACTGGAGGGAGTGCGTTCCGTGATGATTTTACCGAGTATTTCGCCTTGAGAGCTGACGAGAGCAGCAGCTGTTTTGGTGCCTCCCAAATCCACAGCGATGGCAGTTGGCAATGTTTTCGCCACAGTTTTCTCCTTCCAAAGTTGTTCTCAAAGCAAAGCCTCTTCTGGGAAAATCCAGAAGAGGCGCAGCTCGTTACAGTAGCCCCACATGGTGCAGCACAGCTTTTACGTGTGCCACATTTTCTCCTTCGAGTGCAGCTACGGGGCGTGGCATCTCGTTGGTTTCAAAAATTCCAAGCAGCTGTAGAGCAGTTTTGAAAGCACCAATTCCGGCGCCGAAACCCTGCACATCGCGCACCTGCACAATGCGCATCAGATCGGCAAGGCGATCTTGCTCTTTGCGTACGGCGTTCCAGTCGTTTGCTTGGTAGGCATTCCATTGTTGCACATAGCCGTATGGGTCTACATTGCCTAATCCAGGCACCGAGCCATCTGCACCGCTCATATAGGCGCCGTCTACTACTACTTCATGGCCGGTAAACAGTTGTAGTGGGTGGCCTGCTTCGTTGTTCAGAAGTGTGAGGAAACGGAAGCTAACGTCGTCGCCACTAGAATCTTTCACTCCTTGCAGCACTCCAGCTTTGGCGAGCTCAACGAGCATGGAATTATCGAGTTTCCAATGCACGCACACAGGAATGTCGTAAGCCCAGATAGGAAGATCAGTGGCTTCGCGCAGTAGCTCAAAATGCTTGCGCACCTCACGAGGGCCTTGTAGAGCATAGAAAGGAGCGGTGGCCACTACGGCGTCTACTCCGATCTCTTCTGCTTGTTGAATATGCTCGATCACGCGCTCAGTTTCCGTGTCGATCACGCCAGCGAGAATAGGAATGCGCCCGTTCACAATACGGTGTGCTTCACGCAAGATTTGCCCACGGCGAGCATCGGTGGAAAACACCACTTCACCACTGGAGCCTAATACGAAAAGCCCGTGGATTCCGGCGTCGATCATACGGTTGATATGCCGTTCCAGTGAGGGAATATCGAGAGCGCCATTTTTGAGTGGAATGGTGAGAGGCGGCACTACGCCGCGCAGCGGCTGGTTCATAAATTTTCTCCTTGAATATGGATTAGCTCTGTGGATTAAGAGAGGCCGGGGTGGAGCAGCGAGGGCGCCGCTCCAAGCAGCTTGCAGGTATAGGGATCTTTCGGGCTGCTCATAATTTCATGAGTGGGGCCTTCTTCCACCACGATGCCTTTATTCATCACGGCGATCCGATCGGATATGTAGCGTACAGTTTGAATATCGTGGGAGATAAATACCATCGCAAGGCCAAGCTCTTGTTTGAGATCATTGAGCAGATTGAGGATTTGTGCCCGCACGGAAACGTCTAGGGCAGATGTGGGCTCATCGGCGATAATCGCTTTCGGGCCAAGAGAGAGCGCGCGAGCAATAGCAACGCGCTGGCGTTGCCCGCCCGAGAGTTGCCCAGGTAATGCCCCGAGTGCCGATAGTGGTAAACCAACAAGGCTGAGAAGTTCTCGAACGCGTTGATCGCGCTCTGCTTCACTGCCAACGTGATGTACGCGCAATGGATCTTTAAGCTGATCCTCAACGCTCATACGAGGATTTAACGCAGTGGCAGGATCTTGGAATACCACGCTCACTACTTCACCAATATGACGGCGATCTTCAGTGGTGCGTTTTGTGACGTTTTTACCCATAAAACGCACGGTTCCTTTGGTGGCCACTTGAAGGCCGCACATCACATTAGCAGTGGTGGATTTACCGCACCCGGATTCTCCCACGATGCCGAGCACTTTGCCAGGCATGATTTTCATATTGACGCCGCGCACGGCGCGCACATAATTCGGCTTGAAAATCGAACCCGTACGAGCTTTGAAAGTCACTTCCACATCTTCTAATTCGATGATTGGCGTATCGGAATCTGCTCCTTGAGCTGCCGCAGTGACAGCTGACGATAACGGTTGTTCTGCTGCCATGTTCAGGCCTCCTCTCTTTCAGGAACATACTTGGGTGCTCGTTTATAGACGCCGGGTTTATCTGGCAGAGCGGCGTAAAAGTGTTGTGGGCCCACAAGCTCGAAACTGAGTGGGATATCTTCGCCGTAATCTGGGTGTGAAGAGCGGGGAGCGAAGCGATCTCCAGAGGGGAAATCTTTCGGTGATGGCACCACGCCAGGCACTTGGTGGAGACGCCCGGAGCCGCTCTCAATGGAGAGCACCGCACCGAGGAGGCCGCGTGTGTATTCGTGTACTGGATGCTCAAGAAGCTCCGATGTTGGAGCCTGCTCCACCACTTGCCCTGCATACATCACGGTGATCTTGTGAGCTACTTCGGCCACAAGCGCTAGATCGTGCGAAACAAAGACCATTGCGAAGCCGAGTTTTTCTCGGAGCTCGTTTAGCAAAGCGATCACTTGTTTCTGCACGGTTACATCGAGGGCAGTTGTTGGCTCATCGGCGATCACCAGTTTTGGATCGCGTGTGAGAGCCATAGCGATCAATACGCGCTGGCGTTGCCCACCAGAGAGCTCATGTGGATAGGATTCGAGCGTGCGCTTTGGATCGAGCCCCACGAGCTCCAGAAGTTCTTCCGCAGAGCGAGTGCCACCGCGGGAGGTGAGCTGCTTCATCTGAGACTTGATGAGCATGGCTGGGTTGAGCGAGCTCAACGCATCTTGATAGATCATAGCCATTTCATAGCCGAGTAGCCGTTGGCGCTCTTTAGCCGGCATTGTTAGAAGATCTTTGCCTTGATAGAGCACTTCTCCTTCAAACTCTGCGTGCGGATCAATCAATCCCATAATCGTTAGCGCTGTAATACTTTTACCGCAGCCAGATTCTCCAACGAGCCCCATTGTTTCTCCAGGGCGAACTGTGAAGCTCACGTGGTCTACCACATTGACGTCGCCATGCCGAGGGAATTTAATACAGAGGTTCTTCACTTCAAGGAGTGGTGCGAGCCCATCAAATTGTTGATCGTCGAGCCGATCTGTGCGTTGATACTCCACAGCGCGCAGGGCGCTGAGGCGATCTTGTAAAGATGCAGCTTGTTCTTCGTAAGAACGGCGAGGATCGAGCAGCAGGGCATCAGATTCTCGATCTGCGGTGTTTTGCTCCACATGTGCAGGTGCGGAAGCCGGAGCTGCAACCATCGCATCGGTGATTCCTTCAGAGAGAATATTGAGGCAGAGCACCGTTACCATAATGAGCAGACCGGGAAAGAGCGCTGTCCACCAAGCCCCATAGAGGATTGATCCGTTAGCTGAAGCGTCAGAGAGCACATTTCCCCAGGTGGGTACCATCACGGATTGTAGGCCTGAACCAATGAACGTGAGTGAGGCCTCTAAGATGATTGCGTCTGCCACGAGTACTGTGGTGAAAACGAGCACGGGCGCTGCAGTGTTGCGGATTACGTGGCGAATCAAGATCCAGGGGGCGCGGGCGCCAGAAACGATCACAGCGCGCACATAATCTTCGCCATACGCAGCCATGATGTTGGCTCTCACCACTCGAGCTAGCTGTGGAATGTAGACGAAAGAAATCGCCACGACAATCACAAACACCAGCCCAACGCGGTTGCCGTTTTTGAAAAGCCCACCAAATACGAGCACCATCACTGCTGCCATAGCAATGCCTGGCACAGCCATGATGATATCCATAATGCGCATGAGTATTTCAGAGATCCATTTGCGAGATACGGCTGCGATTGAGCCGATGATTGCTCCGAAAAATAGCGCGATAAGCGCTGAAGCGAGGCCAATCACGATAGAGTAGCGTCCGCCCATAAGCAAACGGGAGAGCACGTCGCGCCCAGCAAAATCAGTGCCGAGCAGATGGGAGCCGTTTGGGGCAGAGAGAATGGCCGTAGTATCCACGAAGTTGGGATCGTAGGGAGTAAACCATTGGGCGGTCATAGAGATGACGGCGATGAGCGCGATCGTGCACACAGCGAGTCGGGAGCTTAGGCTCATGGCGCGCCAGCGGCGGAAATGTATTTTGCGGCCTGATTCTAGCTGGCTTATCACATTTTGCTTAACGTTTGGATTCATGGATATCACACAGACCTAATACGTGGATTGATAAGCAGGTAAAGGAGATCAACAATAATATTGACCACAATAAATGCGAGAGCTACCACGAGGGCGGCGCCTTGCACCACTTCCACTTGGCTATTTTGCACTCCTTGCACCAGCACTTTGCCCATACCTCGGAGCCCGAAAATAATTTCGATCACCACGGCTCCGCCCATCAGATAGCCAACACGTAAGCCAAGCACTGTAACCGGAGTAATCAGAGCGTTGCGCAACACATTGCGCCCTACTACAACGGAGCGCGGGATTCCTGCTCCCAGGGCAGTGCGAACGTAATCTCGATCTAATTCTTCTACCATCGATGTGCGTACCACGCGCGTCATCTGGCCCACAACGGGAGTGGCGAGGGCCAGGGCGGGGAGGAACATACGTGCCATCCACCCGCCGAAATCTTCAAAAATCCCTGGCAGTTCGCCGGCTACTGGCAATCCTGTAATCCAGTAAAGGCCGATGAGCACGAGCATGGTGGCGAGCCAGAAGCTCGGAGTGCCAATGAAGATCACAGAGAATACTCGAATCACTTGATCGGGCCAGCGATCACGGTAAAGAGCGGCGATCACTCCGAGTGGGAAAGAGATGAGAACGGCCAAAATAAGGCCAAAGAATGTGAGCTGCAGAGTGACGGGAAGGGCGGGGGCGATCAGGTCAGTTACATGGTGCCCAGTACCCACACCATAAATGCCGAAATCTCCGTGAAGCAATCCTATTAGGTAGTTGAAATAGCGAATAAAGACGGGAATGGGAGCGCCGGTTTTCGAGCCGTCGTCGGTGACGTATCCATGTTCAATATTGAATGCCTTTACCTGAGCAGGATCGGCAGCGTTATCTCCAAGAGCTGCCCAAGCTGGATCAATGGGTGAGAGCTCCATGAGAAAAAAGACTAGAAGAGTTACGCCGATGGCCATGATTGGCAACGCAATCAAACGACGCACAATTAATCGCACAACATTATTCAATCTTTAACCCCTTTATGATGCCGCCAACTACTGTGGAAAGAGTGGGAGGGAGCGGACATAAAATCCCGCTCCCTCCTCATTTAGTTAGTTGGAGCCACGTATTGAGTGGGATCACTCTGCAGACTACTTAACGGCCTTCACGCCGAGCAGCTGCAAACCTGTGGTGCCAATTGCCTTCACATCGCTCACCTTTGCGGGGTTATATGCGGTGTAGAGGGTGTGGAAAACTACTGGATAGATAGCGGCAGATTCGGCAGCGAGATCGAGCACATTGCCCCACTTAGCTTTGTATGCGTCTCCAGTGAGTTTGTCGGCCTCAGCGATGAGAGCCTTGAGCTTCTGATAGGTTGCGGGATCTGATTCTGCGAGGAACACGCGTTCTTTCAAGAAGAGATCAGAGAAGTACCAGCCGCCGAGTTGGTTAGAGGGGCTCGGGCCAAACACGCCACTATCGCCGGGGGCGAGCAGAATGTCGTAAGTGCCTTGAGCCACATCGTTGCTCCACACATCGCCAGATGCCTTGGTGGTGAGATTAACTTTTAGGCCTGCCGCTTCGAGATTTTGCTTGATCTGCGGCCCCATAGCAGCCACCCATGCATCTGTAGTGACGATGAAGTTTACAGTTGCTCCAGCAGCGCCACCTTTTTCGAGGAGGGCTTTTGCTTTATTGACGTCGAAATCAAACTGTGTGGCGGCTTTCTTATAAACTGGGCTGGATTCTGGCAAGAAAGCAGTTGGTTTCACGCCGGCGCCACCAAGTGCGGTGCTGATGATGGTCTTAGTATCAATGGCTGTGAGAATCCCTTGGCGGGTGGCGGGTTTATCGAAAGGCGCTTTCTTGGTGTTAAAGAGCATGTTGGCGTAGCCATAGGCCGTTGCTTCTTCAACTTTCCAACCAGCTTTTTTGAGTTGAGCCAGGCCGGCCGGGTCGGCAGATTCAACGATATCGGTGGTGCCGCTGATGGCAGCCGTTTGGCGCACTGTGGCATCGCGGGAGTTGTCGTAATGAATCTTTTCTACAGTGGCCGGAGTGGGGCCGTTGTAGTGCTCATTCACCGAGAGATCTTGGGCGATATCGGTGATCTTGTCGTACTTATATGGGCCGGAGCCTATTGGCATCTTGGTGAGTTGATCGAAAGTGGCTTTAGCCGGAACGATCTTCACCACAGCGAGCCGCTCTGGAAGAGCTTCCACTGGATACTTGAGTTTGAGAGTGACGGTGGAATCATCTTTGGCCGTTACCGATTCAATAAACGGAACAAAAGCGGCATAGAAGCTGGGTTTCACGTCAGAAGCAGTGGAATCTCCTTTGATAACGCGCTCGAATGACGTTACTACGTCTTTTGAGGTGACGTTTGTGCCGTCGGAGAATTTGGCCCCATCGCGCAGCTTGATTTCATAGGTTAAATCGCCCGCTTTGGTGGGAGTATCTTCTTGGGCGAGAGCTTTGTGGGCCGTGAAATTAGTGAAATCAAATTCATACAAGCCTTCGATCACCTGTAGGTTGGCGCCCACGGCGAGTGCTGATGAAGTGTTTGAAGGATTCCAGTTAGTTGTATCGTATGCAGCAAATGCGTTAATGCTGCCAGAAGGCCCTTGAGCGGGTTTTTCTGTGTTTGGCTTATTGGCAGTGCCGCATGCGGAAAGAGCCATGGCGGTGGCGGCGAGGATTGCGCCGACTTTAGCCCAGCGTTTTCTTGAACGCATTTCGTTTCCTCTCCATTGAGTGAAATAAAATGTAAAACCGATCACAAAACCGGATATACTCAGCTTATGTTGTCTGACAAATTTACGCAAATAGTTTCGCGTAACGTTTTGGTTACGCCTGGAAATCCACAACCCGAACCCGAGCAATCAAGCAGATCTGACGATACGATACGGGCTATCAAGGCCTATATGATTCAGCACCAGCTGCACCCAGGGGATCAGCTGCCAACCGAGGCAACTCTGTGCGCACAGCTCGGCGTATCTCGATCTAGTGTGCGCGAAGCCTTAAGGCGCTTAGAAGCTTTAGATATCGTAACGGTGCAGCAGGGGAGAGGCTCCTTCGTGGGGGAAATGACCCTGCAGCCGCTCATGGAGACGCTGTTTTTAAAAAACGCTCTCGATCCCTCTGGTGGAAAGCGCACACTGAGCGATATCACTCAAACGAGAATTGCGCTAGATCTTGGGGTTTCCTCTTCGATTGTTGCCGCTATGGCTGGCACCAGCAATCCTCAGCTCCACGACATCGTGGCCCGAATGTTGGAAAAAACTGCCCAGGGCCAGCTCTTTCCCGATGAGGATATCGCTTTCCACCAAGGTTTATTGGCTTATCTCGAAAACGATCTCATCTCACAACTTGTGGGCAGTATATGGTTTGTGCACCAAACGCTTTTTTCAAATTTAGATTCGCAATCGGCCACCGCCCACGATGAACTGATGGAGACGGCGCGTTCCCATGGAGAGATGCTCCACGCTGCGGAGACGGGTGATTTTGTGGGCTATATTGCCGCCGTCCACCGGCACTACGCTCCACTACAAAATCTTATTTCGCAGGCATTGGGCAGCTAAAATACAAAATTGGTCTGACAACATTTCTCGTGTGGTACGCTTCTCACCACTGCGACTGTGCTCGCCAGAGCCCACCCGATAGCTTCCCCTAATACATGCATTGGCGCCGTAGGAACCGAACTGTAGAAATCAAAAGGAAATCACAATGAGCTACACTTCCACTCAACCGCCGTTTCTCATCGGTGCGTATGCTTCCACAAACGGAGAGTTAGACAGCCAAGAAGAATATTATGAACTGCTCGCAGCTGAGCCGTGGGTGGGCGGATTGGAAGTTCCCTATCTAGCCACTGGTCTACGCGAAGATCCCGCATGGTTTGCCGAGCGTATGGCGGCGGCTCCAGAGTTCGCCGTCAATGTGCTCACACCGATCCCTGGCGTGATGAGCCACATCGCAGACCGCACCTGGGGGATTGCATCACGTGATCGTGATGGGCGGGCTGCTGCGCTCGCATTCCTGCGCGCCGCAGCTGATACGATGTGCGATATCAATGATCGGCTCGGGCGGCGCTTCTTTCACTTTTTGGCCTTGCACACTGCCCCACAAAAAGAAGCACACTCTGAAGCGTTGCTCCGCTCTCTCGAAGAGCTCCTTAGTTGGGATATCGACGGCGCTGCCCTCACCATCGAGCACTGCGACGCATGGAGCTACGAGCACCCTGTGGAAAAGGGATTCTTGCAATTGCGCGAGGAATTAGCGGTGATCGCTGAGATAGGCGAGGCGAGTACAGGTGGCCTTTATTCATCGTTGAACTGGGGACGTAGTGCGATCGAGGGGCGCAGTGCTGATCTGCCGTTGGAGCATATCCAGACGGTAGCTGCAAGTGGGTATTTGGGCGGTATGATCCTCTCAGGGGCTCAGGATCGCTCAGACGGCATGTGGGGGCCGTGGGTAGACGCACATATTGGACTGCACGAGCACCAACCCGAATCAGTGCTCACTGAGGGAGCAGCTCGCCAGGCTTTTGCAGCTGCCCTCGCCGGAAACCCCCGCTATATTGGTGCAAAAATTTCAATCTCTACAGGAGCTAACTCCGAGCGTATCGCTCGCCTGC
The DNA here is from genome assembly GCA_022768785.1 of Arcanobacterium sp. Classification (GTDB taxonomy): domain Bacteria; phylum Actinomycetota; class Actinomycetes; order Actinomycetales; family Actinomycetaceae; genus Arcanobacterium_A. Next base: position 49,776 of record JALELI010000125.1, read on the forward strand.
GTGAACTGGCTGCTCTTGCTGGCCGTGCATAGTGTTTCTGGCTGAGCCTTACCTGGCTAATTTGCTAGGGTAGCTAGCTGCCCTAGGCTCTCACTGCACCTGGCCGTATCCGCATATGCCGCTCATGTTTTAACGCAGCGTGCACTGAACACATAAAACAACTCGGCCACGGTGAGACGCAGTTTTTACTCACTAACGCGGCGTGCCAACCAACACTGCGTGCCAACCAACACTGCATGCCAATTAGCGCGGCACCGCTGTTCGAGCCGTCCCCGCTACAATCTCTGCCAGCAGCCGCTGGAAATATTCATTCTGAAATGCAAGATTTGCAATCCAGAGTTTCTGGGCCGCCTCTGTGGAGCAATGGTAACGCTGTAACTCTTTGAGAGTGCCAAGATAGTTGAGCAGCCAAACTTTCTGCTTTTCACTGGAGAGTTCTAAGAAAGTGAAATGCTGCAGGGTGTCGAAAATACGATAAGCAGAGTAGCGGTCGATGTTGTCGCAATCCCCAATCGTGCGCGCCAGCACAGTAGGCTCTGATGTAAACGTTATATACGATGTGCCATGAGAATCTTTTTTGGTGCCTTGTTTATCTGGGCGTGCATTCCACAAACCATCAGTGTGCATAGCAATACCCTGAGCTAGCTCGTGGGCTTCCGCTGAATCCACGCCAGCCTTAAGGAGCAGAGGTTCGGCAATAAGTGCTCCTGCTCGCCCGTGATCTACTGGTTTTTGGGCGTCCCATTTGCCAATGTCGTGCAGCAAGCACCCAAGCTCAAGAAGCTCTGCATCAAGACCCGCTGCCTCTGCCACTTGCCTGCCAATGGCAGCCACTCGCAAGCTGTGCTCAATGCGGTAGCGCCGAGTGCCCTCAGAGCGCTTTTTAATTGCGCCGAGATGAGCGCGCATCTGCGTTTCCATCGCAGCTCGCAAACTCAAGAAATCTGGGTAGTTGCCATAAGTTTTCATTGTTCTTCACCTTTGAGCCGTGGCTCGCTGGTAAGCTCTGGGTGCACGCCGAGTTTGCCGGCGTAAAATGCCCGAATATCGTCCATATCGTGTTTCATATCGCCAGTGAGCATATGCGGAGTGGAATCCCAGCCATACACTTTTTGTGAAGCGTCAATAAACCCATAGATCACAGGAATATGCGCCCCGAGCGCGATGTGGTAGAAGCCTGATTTCCAATAGGGGCGCTGTGCTCGCGTTCCTTTCGGGGCGATCACGAGGAGAAACTCATCAGCTGCCGCAGCTTCTTCAATAGCCTGTTCCACCACGCCATGATGCTGAGAACGCTCGATAGAAACGCCCCCGAGGGCGCGCACGAGAGCGCCGAGCACCGGCAGATCGGCCGCCTGATTTTTCACCATAAACCGCAAGGGCCTGCCAGCATACCAAAAGGCCATCACCATCAAAACGGCGTCCATCACCGAGGTGTGCGGAGCCCCAATCACCACTGCTTTAGGTGGCAGCGGGGGAGTCTGCATTCTCATGGGATACAACCGCCGAAAAATGCGAGCAATTAGCTTTTTCATAAAAGAGTTTCACTCCTTATTTATCTCACACCTGCTGCGTTGAGAATGGCTCATAAAGAGTGGCTCACAAACACGCAGTGAGAAAAGTTATTATGCCATGACAAGGCTACCGCATACCGGCATATTCACTCACACCGGCTGGAGACGTCACAGAGGAATAGGCTAATTCTTCCTGCTGCCTGCTGCGCTGAGATAGGGTAAGAGCAGCAGCGCTCACAGAATCAGCGCTGATTGTGCAGGTATGAGGAGGAGCAGATGGGAGAGCCACGACGGCGGGTGCGAGCGATCGCGGCGTTGTGTGCAGCGGCGAGCTGCACACTTAGTGCATGCACAGCGGCGCTCGAACCACTTGAGCCAGCTGCTCCAAAATCTTCTCCAACCCAGCAATCTACTTCTGCAAAGCCCACTGCACCAGAGCCTAATTCCTATGCCGCAGGTGCAGTGCCCAGCTGGAAAGTGGCCCTGCCCAGTGCTCCCACACTAGTGGCTTACTCAGAAAAAGCGCGTGTATTTGTGGTGGCCATAGATCAGATTGGCGCGGTGCGCCCCGCACAGGTGAAGGCATTCGCAGAAGTGGGAAACACCCAAGTGCTGGAGCGCTGGAGTTTAGATGTGCCGCATGTGAGTACGGTGACGGCGCTCGCAGTGGTGGGTGATAGCGTATTTTTGAATGGTGCAGACGCCTCCGGCAGAACAGATTTTCTCACGATTAACCTCAGCACCGGAACACTGCGCAGCAGTTGGGCGCGCACGCAAGGGGTGACGGCGTCGTCACAAGATGGCCACAAAACTGGATCTGCAGGAGCTACGGCTCCCCAGATTGTGGGAGTGTATGGCGATCGATTGGGGGTGGTGAGTGCCGCTCCAGTTTCTTTTATAGCGGAGCTGCTCGATGCCAACGGCGTTAGAGTGAGTGCGCGCGATATTCCGTTTACACAAAATCAGGTGGCGGCATCCTCTACTCCAGAAACTGACGTGCGCACGGAGGTTGGGGTGCCTGGGCCCAGCGCTGCGGATAATGCCCGTGGAGGAGCAGTGGCAGCTGGGAAATTGGTAGTAACCTCACATTTAGTAAACACTCAACTCCCTGCTCCACGCAGTGCAGCGCCACAGGCACTCCAGCCACTGAACGCTGGCACCCAATTTGTGGGATTTCCGCAGCTCGGAGTGATGAGCGGCGATGAATGTTTCGCTGCGGCAGACGGGTTTGTGTGTTTATCGTTTGCAGCTGAGCAAGTGCCTAGCCAAGAGAAGAGCAAAGCAGAGGGAGCGCTGAAAGAACCTGTAGGAGATACTGGTGCTCCTGAAACGGTTTCTAAAACGGGAGCCGCAGTGGTGGTGAGTGAATATGATCTGCTGGGCCACTACGTGCGCCAAACGGTGGCTGATTCACGTTCCGTAGCAGCCACACTGAAGCCAGTGAGCTTCATGGCTGCGATCACCGCGAGAGAGCTCGGAGACGCTCTTGTGGCAACGAATAAAGATGTGCCGGAGCGTGAAAGCGGCAAAGCGACAGCTCAAAACCGCGAAGCTGCGATGTTTTACGCCGGTGCTTGGTGGCCGTATTCTCAATGGCGTGTTCCAGATGGAGAGCGGATCCAAGGGGCTCGGGCATTGCCTGGCATGGCTCCGCTCTATCAGCTTTCAACCGGAACGATTGTGAACGCACAAAGTGGAAAACGGATCACAGGCAAAAGCGGGATCGGCTATCAGGGAGTGGGCGATGGCGCACAGCGGCTTTTTGAGTTTGTGAATGGTGAACTCATATTGCTCACACCCGCCCAACATTAGCGCTTCACATGATGCCGGGTATGCGAGTGTGCGCAGCCGATATCCCCGAAGTTCTCGATACACTCTAGCTATGAGCGAGGCGTGGAACGATTCGAACGAGCGAGAGATTCCATTCGAATTTGAACGGAAATTTTATGTGAAGCAACTTCCACAGGAAGTGCTGGAGCATGGCTCACAAACTGTGATTGTGCAGGCGTATATTTTTGCTGAAGCGGGATATGCTGTGCGCGTGCGCATGGCTTTTCGCGGAGTGGCTGTGGAATTTCCGCCTTTTGCCGAAGCTACCGATCATATGGGCGCCTACGAGCGGAAAGTGCTCGCGCAGTTAGTGGCAGCAGTAGAGCATACAGATTCAGAGAATATCGGAGTGAGCGCCACAATCGCGGTGAAGAGCCCACCCGTGAGCGGAGAGCGCTATGAACTGGAAGATGAACTAGATCCCGATGTTGCGGTGCAAATCTTGCACCGCAGTGCCCGCCTAGTGCTCAAAACTCGTTATTCGATGTGGTATGGCGAAGATGGCTGGGAGTTCGATGTGTTCGATGGACAAAATCACGGGCTTATAGTGGCGGAATGCGAGCGCATTAGCCCGGTGGTGGATCTAGAAGTGCCAGAATTTTGCATCACTGAACTCACTGGCGATCTGCGATTCACAAATGACTATCTCTCCAAAGAGCCGTGGAGCCAGTGGGCACATCAATTCCGGGCGGAGCTCGCAGCACGCGGGCCATTCTTTCTCAAGCTCACCAGCTAGCTCTCCACGAATCTAGCAGGCGGCGTGTATGGCCCAAGCTCAGGTGCCAAGCGAGGGAAAAATAGGGGCACTATCAATCGAGAGAGTTGCTCCGCTCTAAGGAACGCTGAGTTAGTGCGTCGAGGGGTGTTCGAGCTGTGTCTGGAACTGAGCTATGCACAGAATTTATGCCCTAGAACGGGGAAATGGAGGAGCACTGTGGCACCCCAGACGTGTGCTAGTTCAGGAATCGGATAGTTAGGCTGGCTAGTGAAGCTCTAGTGAGCAGCCTACTGGCGGCGGGCTAGAGCTCCAGCGAAGCTCGGAGTAAGCGGCAGATCTGGCAGCAGCATTGCCTGAGCAGCGTGGTAGATATCTGGTTTTCCAGGCCAGGTGACGCCGGAGGGGTGATTGGCGTTGTCGAGCTCGTGATACCAGCGGCCTGGGGCTTCAATCACGTATGTGCGCACGTATTCAGCAAGCTCCTGCCAGGTGATGCCCATACGTTTTTCCAACCCGCCCAGCTGAAAAAGCGAAGCAAAGGTGGTGAATGCCGCGCTGGCAGCCAGTGCCTCACAAGCAGTCCAATGCATACGCTCATGCACAATTGGAGTGCCGGAGAAATCTGTGGTGTAGACGATCCCGGGCGCGCCGTCTACATTCCAACCGTCAGCCATAGCGCGATCAAAAAGCTGCAGTGCAACTGTGGGAAGAGTGCTGAGCAGTTCGGTGGTGGCCGATGGGCGATCCTGCTGTGGCGCCGCTTGTACGGTGGCCCAATACTGCAAGGTGAGCCGTGCCCATTCGATGCCGTGCCCTGGAGTAACACCAAATGGGCGGAATGGATCTGCGGGGCGCTCGCGGTTGAAATCTGGCAAAAACTCCCAAGAACTGCTGTAATGCTCACCCACACGCCAGTTGAGCTGGGAGGCGTGGCTGGCCACAAAGGCCACAATAGCTCCCGCATGTGCTAGCCATTGTGAATCATGGGTGGCGTCCCAGGCAGCCAACAGACCTTCTACAGTGTGCATATTTGCATTAATGCCGCGATAGGGCTCGGTTTCGGTGAATTCGCGATTCCAGGCTTCGCGTACCAATCCAGCTTCCGGTTCCCAGAAGTGCCGATTGTGCGCTGCAGCTGCGGCGTCAAACAACTCTTGTGCGCCCGGAATTTTGGCCTGTAAGCCAGAGCTTGCAGCTAGTAGCACAAATGCGTGGGCGTAGCCCTCTTTGCGGGTGCCAGCGCTTCCCATGGGAGTGCCCTCGAGAGTGAGAGTGGCAAAAAAGCCGCCGCATTCGGCATCGTAAAAATGTGTGAGCAGCGATTGAATCCCGTGCTCAGCATATTCGCGAGCGCTCTGATCTCCGCGCAGGGCAGCGAGGCAGAAGATGTGGCTCATTCGGCAGTTAATCCAGAGCTGAGCTCCAGCAGCGGGATCTATTGAGCCATCGGCCTGCATCGTGCCAAAGCCAATAGCCACACGTGATTTCTTGCCGAATTCCACGAGTGCATCAAATTCACTGGCGCACCACGATGTATCCATATTTCGTCCTCACTGTTGCCACGCTGCGCATCTAAGCGCAATCCCGCTCTTATAGTTCGCGCTGATTGCCAACCCTATGAGACTGATTGCCAACCCCCATAAGCTTACAGTGAAATCTGGGGCGGGAAATAGGAAGTGGGGAAGGATTAGGAAACTGGGAATGCGGAGCGGGCGGCTATCCACGCATCTAGCCGCCCGCTCCTCGGGAAGTGATGAAACAGCAAAGCAGAGGCACTAATTCCGCTCGCTTCATCACGCTATTCACTTTGCACTCATACTCACAGCAAGGATCCTGAGAAACAGAATCAGAGGAGGAGCCTCAGGGGAACGGCTCCTCCGTGCTGATGTTTTTAGTATGCACAGTGAAGCTGAGATAAAAGCTGGCCAACCCTGGGCATTCCCTGAAAGTTTTTCTGATAGGTAACTTCAGAGCCGTTGGCTCAGCCTCTTGCCGACGGTGTGCCACGTGCACTCCACCGCCACAGCAGCCACAGTGCCTATTACAGCCCCGGTGAGCATCATGGTGAGATTTGATGAATCCAGCATAAAAAGTTGCTGTGTGATCGGAAGCGTGAAAATCAACCCATACCCGAGCAGGGGGGTGAGAAATAACGCGATCTTCCAGGCATTCCATGGCCGAGCCACACAAGCGAGCACCCACACGGAGGGAATAATCAGCGCTAGGAGCGCGGCGGTGGATTGTGGCGTGTGTTCTGGGGTAACGCCGTCTTTGCAGGTGAGCAGATACGTGAGGAATGAGCTAATAGCCACAATCGCGCCTGAAGGAATGGCAAAACCAAGCACTCGGCGGGTGAATCCGGTGCGAGCCCGAGCGTTATTAGGCGGCAGTGAGAGCAGAAAAGCTGGTAGGCCGATGGTGAACCAGCCGGTGATAGTCACGTGAATTGGCTGGAATGGAAAAGGGAGCTGGGCAATGAGCACAAGCACTGCTAACAGCGCCGAATATGTGGTTTTGGTGAGGAACAGATTCGCCACTCGCTCGATATTACCGATCACGCGCCGGCCTTCACCCACCACCAATGGCAAGGTGGCAAAGCGGTTATCGAGTAATACGATCTTCGCCACAGCCCGTGCGGCTGAGCTGCCAGTGCCCATCGCCACGCCAATATCGGCATCTTTCAGAGCGAGCACGTCGTTTACGCCATCGCCGGTCATCGCCACAGTGTGCCCGTTGCGCTGGAGTGCTTTCACCATTGCCTGCTTCTGATCGGGCCGCACGCGGCCAAACACCGTATGCTCTTCGAGGGCAGCAGCAAAATCTTCAGGAGTGGCTCCATCTAGGCTGCGTGCATCGAGAGCGGCATCATCGGTGACGCCGAGCTGTGCTGTTACAGCTGCCACAGAGGTGGGGTTATCACCAGAGATTACTTTAAGCGCCACATCTTGGCTGCGGAAATAATCAAGTGCTGCATGAGCATCGGGGCGCACTTTCTGCGCGAGCACCACTAGAGCATAGGGAGTGACGCCGATAGCACCCAGATCTTCGTGCGGCTGCGGGAGCCTAGGGGTGTAGGCGAGTAAAAGCACTCGCAACCCCTGCGCCTCGAGCTGTGCTGCTTGGGCGCTAGCTGTGCTGTGGGCCGGAGAAAGCACATCGGGAGCTCCGAAGAGCCAGGTGCCATGCTCGGCACATGAGATTCCAGCCCATTTAGTGGCTGATGAAAACGGCTGGCGCGCCGTCACTTTCCAGAGCTCTGTGGGCTGCGGCAGAGCCTGAAAGACGGCTTCGGCAGTGGCATTGCGGTCTGGATCAGCGGCTACAAACTGGGCGAGCACTTCCTGAGCGGGTGCCAAATTTTCTATGGTATTTTCCGTTTTCGCTTCGGCTTTGCCCGTATCGCTGTTGCTCAATGGAATGAGCGAGCTGAATTCCATAGTGCCCTCGGTGAGAGTGCCGGTTTTATCGGCGCACACAGTATCCACCCGGGCAAGGCCTTCGATGGCGGGGAGTTCTTGCACCAAACAACGGTGTTTTCCAAGGCGAATCACACCGAGTGCGAAAGCTGTGGAGGTGATCAGCACGAGCCCCTCTGGCACCATTGGCACCAGAGCCCCGGTGATAGCCAGCACAGTGGTGCGATACGTTGCCATTCCGTGAGCGATTTGAGAGATTACGCTCGTCACGGCCACAGGCACGAGAATCCAGGTGATCACAACTAAAATGCGATCAATTGCTGCCTGGAGTTGAGATTTATTGAGGGTGTATTTACTCGCTTGAGCAGTGAGCTGCGCAGCATAAGAATCGGCTCCCACCGCCGTCACTCGATAAAATCCTGAACCGGCAGCCACAAATGAACCAGATAGTACGCGGCTGCCAGGCTGTTTATGCACAGCATCGGCCTCGCCAGTGAGCAGCGATTCGTTCACGGCGAGTTGTTCGCTGTGAATCACTTCGCCGTCCACCACAATCTGCCTGCCGGAGCCAAGCGAGATCACATCATCGAGCACGATCTGATCTTGTGGAAGCTCAACGATCTGGCCATCTCGCACCACGCTAGGGTGCTCTTCGCCGATCACGCTCAGAGAATCAAGGGTGTGCTTAGCGCGCAGCTCTTGAATAATCCCAATAGCTGAATTCACCACGATAAGTAGGCCAAAGGCGCAATTGATCCACGATCCAGTGGTGATCACAAAAGCGAGCAGCACTCCGAGAATAGCGTTAATTCGGGTGAACACATTGGTGCGAATTATCTCGGCCACCGTTTTTCCGGTGCGAGGAGGCAATGTGTTTACATCGCCGCGCTCCACGCGCTCGCGCACTTCAGCAGTGGATAAACCGAGGAGTTGCGTTGGCGAATCAGCCCACGCAACTCCGGCAGAATGAGAAGCCATCATAGATAGCCACTTTATGCGATTGTGAGCGATGATGCGATCATCAGGTGGTGGGTCGCGCTGCAACCCACCACCAGCAGGGTGCATATGAGATTATTCGGGATCGTCCATAATCTTTTGCACGGCTTTAGGAAGAATCGGCAGCACCACCTGCAACGTGGCTTCAAGGCCAGTATGGGTGCCAGAAGAATTCACCACGAAGATACGCTTATGGCCAGACACCAGCACTCCTGCTCGGCCACGCCACAGGCTAGCAAGTGGATTTCCATTGGCGATTCCAACGGCACGGATAGCTTCGGGAATTCCCGGAATATCCAAGCGGAAAAGCGGATCCATAGCGCGTGCAGTGTAATCCAGAGGAGACACTCCTGTGCCGCCGATAGTGAGGATAAAATCCACTTGCTCAAAAGCAGCAGTTTGCACTGCCTCGGCAATATCGCGCACATCATCACGCACCAGCGCCGTGCTCACCACTGGAACATTCGCCGCCGTAAGCTTTTCCACCGCCATTGGCGTGGCCCAGTCTTCCTGCTCCCCGCGCGCAGTGGCATCGGAGATACGCACCACTGCGGCAGTTAACGTGGCCTCACTCATTTAGCAGCCTTTTCTTCCGCCTCTGCAGCGGCAGAAGTTTCCTCTGCTGAGGATTCTTCACTAGCAGAAGTATCTGCAGTTTCTGCTTCGCTGGGAGCGTCTGCCTCAGGAGCTGAGTTGGCAATATCTTCCCAGTAGGCTTCAGCCCACGGATCCTCTACGGGTTGGGAACGCTTCCAGAGCAAATACGATGTGGCTCCAGCAGCTCCCACGAGCAACAGCGCAATCAAGCCCTTGTGAGACTTGCGGGATTTGTGCGCGGCAGGAGCTGCTTTCTTGGCTGCCTTTGCGGCGGCAGCTAGCTGTTTAGCAGCTTTTTTCTCGGCTTTAGCGGCTTTCTTAGTTGCTTTCTTAGAGAGCTCTGCCACCTGCTTCTTTGAAGCATCTGCTGCTGCAGCAGCACTGTGGCCCACTTCAGTGAGCTTAGTTTTTGCATCTTGAGCAATCGGAGCGATCATCTCAGCAGCCTTGCCAGCGGCGTCCTCAATCTTCGGAGCCGCCCATGCGCGAGCCTCATTCAGCCCATCTGTTGCCTTTTGAGCGAGAGTTGAGAGCGCGTCATTTGCGCCGTCAAGCACTGCGGCTGCGTCTTTCTTCAGCTTTCTCTTCTTGCACAACGCCATCGTGCACCTCCAATTCAGACGGCGCTTGCTGAGGCATCTGGCACTCAGAAAAGAAACGCACTATAGCGCATCGCCGTCACTATGTGTGCTTCCTATTTTTCCACGGCTGCGTTTATTTTGCACTAGCCAATCACAAAAATTGTGCAGCAAGCGAACGCGAAATAGCAGTTGGCAGAGCTAATCGCACCAAAATATGGAAAGATAGGCGATATGAAAGCAACATTGCATACAACTCTTGGCGATATCGCCGTTGATCTCTATCCCGAATATGCCCCAGAAACGGTGGCTAATTTCACCGAGCTGGCGCAAGGAAAACGTGAATGGAGCGATCCGCGCACGGGCGCTGCCACCACGGATCCGCTCTATAATGGCGTGATCTTCCATCGGGTGATTGATGGTTTTATGATTCAGGGCGGCGACCCGTTGGGCACCGGCACCGGCGGGCCGGGATATACGTTTGACGACGAAATCTCGAATGACGTGAACTTCACCGAACCCTACATGCTTGCAATGGCCAATGCGGGCACCCGTATGGGGCACGGCACCAATGGCTCTCAATTCTTCATCACAGTGGCGCCTACCACGTGGCTGCAGGGCAAGCACACCATCTTTGGGCGAGTGACTGATCCCAGTTCGCAGGCAGTGGTAGATGCCATCGCCACCACTCCCACCGGCCCAATGGATCGGCCGTTGGACGATGTGGTGATCACATCAATCACCGTCGAAGAGTGAGCGCACGTGCGGCGTTTTTCTTTCGCAAACCTTAAAAATGCGGGGGTCACCGATACGATTATCGGCATCTGCTTAGTGATGCTGGGAATTGGCACGGTGATCCCCGCCGTTCCACAAGCGCTCTGTTTTATCCCTCCGCTAGGGCTGGCTGAACCCTATCGATTCATCACATCAGCATTTTTGCACAGCGGATTTTGGCACTTCGCTTTTAATATGCTCACTCTTTACCTCGTGGGCACTCAGCTTGAACGAGAACTTGGGCGCGTTCGCTATGCAGCACTGTTTTTGATCAGTGCGTGTGCGGGGAATGTGGGAGTGCTCGTGTGGGCAGCTACGGTGGGCACGCCGTTTACCGCGGTGGTGGGAGCTTCTGGGGCAGTATTTGGGCTTTTTGGGGCACTACTCGCATTTGCTGGAGTGGGCTCTCCCAACTTCAAGAGCATTCTCGTTTTAGTGCTTATCAATTTAGCTTATGGTTTTTTGAATCCCGGAATCTCTTGGCAATCCCATGTGGCAGGATTCATTGGTGGCTATGCGCTCGCGTGGCTATGGCACCGAACCGCTACCGTGCCGCGCAGATACGCGGGTTGGCTTGATGCGGGGGCAGCGATGGGGATAGCTCTCGTGCTCGCAGCCATTGCATACGGCAGTATCCACTTCCTCTGGGGCCTGTGACGGGCTATCAGATTGGGGATATATAAGAGAGCCTTAATATAAAGGCGCACCAACTAAAGGGGCCACCAACTCTCATGCTGGGGCCTTGCAGGGCTTGTTACCCTAGCACTTCTCCTAACGGCTGTAGAGGCCTGGCTGCTAGAGCGCTTGCTGTTTAGGGTTCCCGCGTTAGGGTGCCGTGGGGCCTATCGCCTCAGCTGCGTAGCGCCGTTTGCGCGGCGGGCACTGCTCTGCTGAACTGCCCTGCAGTAACGGAGCGAACGCCGTCACTCCCGCTACTTCCGCCGTCACTACAGTGGCTACTTCCACCCCATAGTCATCAAGAATCCCGCGATCATCAACACCACACCGAGCAGCAGATTCCAGTTTCCAGCACCTGGGATCGGAAGCTGCATTCCCGATTGTGCCGTCACATACGCCATCACCACAATAATGAGCCCAACAATCGCGAGCGTCACCATCAGCGGAGCCCACCATTTGGGGGAGCGCAGTTGCTTCTCTGCTTTCGGACGGCGTGCCTGGGCGTTTGCCTGAGCCTTGCGCTGCTCAACCACTTTTTTGCGTTTCTTTGATTCGGGCATCGTGAATCCTCGCTTCGTATCCCAACGATCTAAAAGTAAGGGTATCTGCACGAAGAGCTAAAAGCGAAAAAATCTTTTCACTCAACTAGAATAAAAAAGGATAATTTGCGTTGCCACAATTGCACGGTGGCAGCTGGCATGGAGGGTATATGAGCGCAGGAAGCACAAAGAAAAAAGTGAGTGTGCCACTCACAATTCTCGGTGTGCTAGGCGAACTGATGATTTGTGCCGGCGTGGTGCTTGGCCTTTTCGTGGTATGGCAAGTGTGGTGGACTAATCTGGAAATGGGCGGCCAGCAAGATGAAATTGTGGCTGCCACTCGCGCTCAATTTGGAGCAGTTAATCCGCATAAGATTGGCCAACCACAGGCGGGAGATCCCCCAGTGATTGCCGCGCACGCGGCCCACAATGCCACTCTCGGATTAATGCACATTCCGCGCTTAGCGGGCAAGCAGACCACAGCAATCCGTGAAGGAGAATCTCTCGATGTGCTGCATGCAGGAGTGTTTGGGCATTATAAAAACACCGTGATGCCTGGCGCTAAAGGTAATTTTTCCACTGCGATTCACCGCGATTCCTATGGATCGCGCGTATTGCATATTGACGATCTGCGAGTGGGAGATCCCATTGTGGTGGAAACGCCAGAAGCCTGGCTCGTTTATAAGTTTACGGATTATGAGATCGTCGATCCCACCGATGTATATGTGGTGAGCCCGGATCCTTATGCGGCTAAGAAGAGCCCAAATCCCAATAAAGCAGCAGTTGAACCCTCTGGGCGATATCTCACGATCACCACATGTCACCCACCTTTTGTGAGCAATAAGCGGTGGATCGTGCACGCCAAATTTGATTACTGGGTGAAACACTCTGATGGCATGCCCGCAGAGCTCGCACACCCCAATGGGCAGAGCGCGATCAAAGCCACCGGCACCACGATTCGAGATGCCGTTAACGACAGCCTGAATTCGGTGCAGAAATCGCTATCCCCAGCAGCTACAAAGGAGCACTGATGTTTGAGGCAATCTGGCGGCATCTGCCTGGCCCACGGTGGGTGAAAGCCATCGAATCACTGATTATCTTTCTCGTGATTGTGGCAGTGCTCTTTGAAGTGGTGTTTCCGTGGGTGGCGGCCAACACCCGCATCTTGGATAACGTGGTGGCGAACTAGCAGTTTCACCTCAGCGGGCCAATTTTTCCCACCCTGTAAATCGTAAATCCCCACCCTTCAAGCGGTAGCGTGCGCCAAACAGCTGCAGAGCCGCCCCTCTGTAGGAGGCCTCTCTGGTAGGAGATCTTCTGCAAAGGGCGTAGAAAAGGCCACTGTAGCTGGCATGGGATAGCGGCTGGGCGGCAAGCACAGCAGCTACAGCTAGGCGAAAACCGCAGTCTATGAGGCTCCTCTATGGGAGGCGCTACTCAAAAATCAGTTAGTTTTGTTGGTTCCAGTGGAGCCCCCTGTGCCGCCAGAACCGTTGCCGGATCCCGAGCCGTTCTGCCCACCTGTAGATTCACCTGGTTGAGCTGGCTGATCTGGCGTTGGCGCCGGTGGCGGAGTGGGAGTAGGCACTGGCCCCAACGAAACAGTGAGTTTCACACGGGTATTGTATGGTTGTTTGCCAGCTCCAGGGCTCTGATCAATCACGGTGCCCTCGGGCTCTTTAGAATTCACACGGTCCGTGTCGAACTGCAGCTTCAGCGTGGTGAGTGCTTTCTGTGCGTCGTCAAGCGACATTCCTACAAGCGATGTGAGAGTTACTTCGCCCGAAGCAACTGAAAGCTGGATCGGAGTATCTTTTGTTACTGTTGTGCCTTTAGCTGGATCAGTTTGCACCACAGTGTCTTTAGCCATACCAGGTTCATCAACGGTGTTGGTGTTCCCCGCTGTGAGCCCAGCTTTCTGTAAAACGTCTCGCGCCTCCTGCTGGGTGAGGCCAGCGACGTCGGGCACGGCGACCTTCCCTTTGCCCGCAGAGAAATGCACGGTAACGGTGGATCCTGGCTTCACGAGTGCTCCGATAATCGGATCCGAGGAAACGTAGAGCCCCTCTGCAATTTTGTCGTCTTCCACGGCACTGCCCACGGCGATCTTGAGGCCGGCATCTTGCAGTGCGGAGGTGGCAGCGGTTTGATCTTTTCCTTCGAGATTGGGCACTTTCACCATTGTGACGGCGGGTTGGTGAGTTCCTAAAATACCGGAGCTCACAATTGCGAACCCGAGCCCCCCAATTGCGGCGAGTACCACCAGCACGATAAGCGTCACCCACAAGCCTTTGTGAGAGCGGCGCTCCTCTTCCACAGCGGGAGTGATATCAGTGGTGGTGGTGATAAAAGAATCGTGAACGGGGTTTGCAGTTGGAATCACCGGATTGACGGCAGTGCTGGCGCCACTTGCCACCAGCGTAGGGGCACTAATGCGGGTTTCCCAAGTGCCAATAGCAGGAGCTTCCACCGGTTCCCCGCGCACGGCTGCCAGGAGATCGCCGCGCATCTCGGCCGCCGTCTGATAGCGCTCGTCACGTTTCTTTGCCAGTGATTTCATCACCACGCGATCAATTGCCTCGGGGATATCCGGAGCCACAGATGAAGGAGCTTTGGGCTGTTCTGAAACGTGCTGATAAGCCACTGCCACTGCAGAATCCCCTTGGAACGGTGGCTTCCCCGTGAGTAATTCATAGAGTAAACACCCTGTGGAATACAGATCGGAGCGGGCATCTACCACTTCTCCGCGCGCCTGCTCGGGAGAGAGATATTGAGCTGTGCCCACCACGGAGTTTGTGGAGGTCATGGTGGCAGAAGAATCGGCCACCGCGCGAGCGATACCGAAATCCATCACTTTCACTTTGCCATCTTGCGTGATCATGATATTGCCGGGCTTGATGTCGCGGTGAATGATGCCTTCGTAGTGGGAATACTCCAATGCGGAGAGCACTCCCACTGTAATCTGCACAGCTTCGTTGATCGGAAGTGCCTGGCCATTGCCGAGCAGCTTAGAAACGGTGCGGCCTTTCACATACTACATCACGATATAGGGGAGGGCTACAGTACGGCCGTTCTCGCTGAGTACTTTTTCTTCGCCGGTATCATAAATAGCTACGATTGCCGGGTGGTTAAGGGCAGCAGCTGACTGTGCTTCGCGCCGAAAACGCGCTAAAAAAGTGGGGTCGGAAGCTAGATCTGAGCGCAGCACTTTAATCGCCACTGTGCGCGAAAGGCGGGTGTCGTATCCGATATGCACTTGTGCCATACCGCCACGCCCAATGAGGTCGCCCACCTCATATCGTCCGCCAAGAATGTGTGGGATATCCGTCATACGAGAGCACTCCTTATACGGCGCCGAGCTACACGTGCGCCATCTTCGTTAATACTGCACCATCTGTGTTGTGGATTGCATCTGTGGAATGTTGCGATTGCATTACAAAGGTCTGTGAGGCATGGGCCTACAAACCGAGAGTGATGATTCTTTCTGCGTAAAAAGTTCGTGCGATACATCATGAGGTGGCCGCCTGAATCACTTGTGCAGCAATCGGTGCTGCCGTCACCCCGCCAGTGCCGCCATGCTCTACAAACACGGCCACCGCCACTCGCGATTTCTCGGCAGCTTCAAAGCCGATATACCACGCGTGGTTATCTCCAGAGTTTTCGGCTGTGCCGGTCTTCCCAGCAGTGTTCACTCCGGCCACCGCTGCGCTGGGATTATGGCTCACCACATCTTTCATCATTGATGTGAGTTGATCAGCTGTGGTGCGAGAAATCGGCTCGGAAAAAACAGTGGGGGTGGTTTGAGCCACTACCGCTAAATCTGCTGTGAGAGTTTGATCCACCAAATAAGGTTTCATCAAAGTGCCGTGATTCGCCACGGCCGCAGCCACCATTGCCATCTGCAGAGGGCTCGCCTGGATATCCTTTTGCCCGAAAGAATCCAGGGCTAGTGCAGCTTGATCAGCAGGCTGCGGGAATCGAGATGCGCGAGTGGGCATACCGATATCGAGATCCTGGCCGAAACCGTATAGCTTCGCTTTGTCGAGCAGCTTCTGTGCGCCCACTTTTACACCTCCGGCAGCGAAAGTGGTGTTGCAGGAGAGCACGAGAGCAGTGCGCAGAGTAGCTTTGCCGGAGCCATCTCCGCACACTCCCACAGCGTTGCGCACTTGGGTGTTGGTGCCAGGCAAAGTGTATGCCGTGGGAGCATCTACCAATGAATCTGGAGTGAGGCCAGATTCCAGCATGGCACTGGCAGTGATGATCTTAAATGTGGAGCCTGGCGGGTAGAGATCTCCGCCAATGGCGCGATTCAGCAGGGGGTTGTTCTTATCAGCTTGATAGGAATCCCAAGCCTTTTCTGCAGTGGCATACGTGTGGCTTGCGAGCTGATTGGGATCGAAACTTGGGGAAGACACCAATGCCAAGATCTTTCCGGTGGTGGGCTCAATAGCTACTACTGCGCCGGTGCGCCCAGCGAGCGCCTCAGCGGCTGCCTTTTGAGCTTTGGGATTGATTGTGAGTGCCACGGAGCCACCGCGCGGTTGTTTTCCGGTGATCAGCTCCTGAATTCGCTGTGTGAGCAGCGAAGAATCCGCTCCGTTTAACACCGAATTCTGGCTGCGCTCCAAGCCCGTGAGAGAACTATAGGCCACGGAAAAATAACCTGTGATTGGAGCATAGAGCGGGCCATCGGCGTACCGGCGCTGGAATTTATACCGGCCTTTTGCAGGTACTGAATCAGCAATTGGCTCGCCGGCCACCACGATACTTCCGCGGTCGGTGCCATACTCTTGATAGATTGTGCGCACGTTACGCCCATCGGCGTTGAGGCTAGGAGCTTGGAAAAAGTGGATATAGCTCAATGCCCCCATCAGCATGAGAAACAAAATCACCACAATAACTGTGAGTTTCCGCAATGGTTGATTCATAGGTGCACCACCTCAGTGGGATGTGAATCGTCGGACGTGCCTCCAGCGTGAGAAGTTGCGTGTTTGCCAGATGAGCGTGGGCGATCAGTGGCGATAAACTCAGTTTGAGCGGCTTCAACAGAGGTGGCGCCGTCTTCTGATTCGCCATCCAGTGCGTTTTCTGTGGAGTGCTCAGTGCTATTAGCGGGTTCGTTATCTCCCAGAATCTTGCTTAACTCTCCAGTATCAATCATCGAAATCGGTATGCTTGGAATTTGCTCAGGGCGCCGTGCGTCGTCAGACATTCGGATCAGAATTCCCACGATAATCCAGTTTGTGAGCAAAGCTGAGCCACCGAGTGCCATAAAAGGCATAGCTAGGCCAGTGAGCGGGATCAAGCGGGTGACGCCGCCCACCACCACAAAGCATTGGATCGCAATTGTGAAGCCCAATCCTGCGGCGAGGAGTTTGCCAAAGCCATCTGGCAAATGGAGCCCCACCGCGAAAGCGCGCGCCACAAAGATAAGGAATAAACAGAGAATAGCGAGCACCCCAGTGAGGCCGATTTCTTCGCTGAGAGAGGGGATAATGAAATCCGAATTCGCTGCAAAAGCCAATGCGGGATACCCTTTGCCCCATCCTGCTCCGAAGAGCCCGCCATTGGCCATGCCAAAGAGCCCCTGCACCAGTTGATATGAGCCGGGGTCGCCATCGTATACAGCCGGCTCCAGCGCGTGCAGCCAGATATTGATGCGGTTTTGGATATGCGGCATCGTTTTGATAATCACATAAATACCGCCAGTGGAGAGCAGCACCCCGATCACAATCCACGAAACTCGCTCGGTAGCCACATAGAGCATAGCCACAAAAAGCCCAAAAAAGAGCAGCGCAGTGCCAAAATCCTTCTCCTCTGCCAAGATGGCGAGGCAGGCGAGCCACGCCACCAGAATCGGGGCGATGTGGCGCGGCTGTGGGAAAGGAATTCCAAGAACCTTTGGGCCAGCAAGTGAGAGATTATCGCGTTGGGAAACGAGATAGCCAGAGAAGAATATCGCTAAAAAGATCTTTGCCAGCTCTGCGGGCTGATAAGAAAACCCAAAAGCGTGAATCCAGATTTGGGCGCCGTTAATTTCTACCCCTAGGCCTGGAATCATCGGAAGGGCGAGCAAAATAAGAGCAAACACCAGTGAGATATAACTAAACCGGCGTAGCTTGCGATGATCTCGCAGCACCAGCACGCACAGCGTCATCAGCACAATTCCCACCGCGCTGAGCACAAGCTGGCCTTTTACCTCCGCTGGTTCATCGCGCGCGATCAGTGAGAAATCAATGCGGTGAATCATCACGAGGCCGAGGCCGTTGAGCGCAACAGCAATAGGGAAAAAGAGCGGATCTGCCCACGGGGCCACCGCTCGAATCACAAGGTGGGCCACAAACACCAACGCCGCAGCGCCAACGGCCACAAGTGCAAAGTTGTGGGGAAGTGTGAGGGAGCCGCCACCTTGGAGGTTTGTGGTAACTAGAATCCAAGCGAAGAGTGGAATTGCCAGTGCGACGATCAGCAAGCCGAATTCTTTAAAGCGCCCAGGCCGAGCTGGGCGAGTATCTATCGTGCTCATGGCTGCCCTCCTGGTGTGGAAGAGCTCGGCGTGGGAGAGGCAACGTGTGGAGCGGGAGAAGTAGTACTCGGGGCGGGAGCAAGGTGAGTGGTTTTACCTGTTTGCCCAGATTTTGCTGGTGGCTGCGAAGCGGGTGGCGGGGAGACGCGCTGTGCGCGCAAATTGTCTACCACCACACGGGCCTGTGCGAGTGACGAGCGTGTGATCGGGGTAGTGAGCCGATCTTGGGCTGTGGAATTCAGCTCAGAGATGCGCAATCCGGTAGTTTCCTTGAGGTGATAGAGCGCGAGCGGGCCGATTTCTTGTGGAATTCCTTGATAGATCCCTACATATCCGCCGTTTGGAGCCACGTAATATTGCGTCTGAGTCCAGCGATAGCCAGCCCAGGCTCCGGCGGCGAGGATTGCGATCAACGCGAAGGCCATGCCGAGGCGAGTGGCGATTCGCCGTGCGATATGGGCGCCCCGGCTGGAGGTATCGGCAGCGCCTGCCTCACCGTGGTTTCTATCTCGACCACCGCGGCTTGAGCTGCGGCTCAGCAGAGCTGCAGCTTTCCCTGCCGCAGAAGAGCTCCCGCGCGAAGGGCGCAGATAATCAATGGCGGCAGATCCCACAATTATAGGATCAGTTGGTAGATGCATGGCATTAGAGAGCAGAGCATCATCAACCACATCGGCTAACACTACGGTTACGTTATCTGGAGCTCCTCCGGCAAGAGCCAGGCTGATGAGCACTTCGCCACATTCACGAATATCTGTGTATGCGCTGAGCGTAGCTTTAATTGTTTCGCCACTCACCACCCCAAATAGTCCATCGGAGCACAGCAACCAGCGGTCGCCAGGAATTGCCTCTCGGATAGATTCATCGAGATCTACGCTCTCGGGAGTATCCGAGATAGCGCGCATAATCACATTACGCTTTGGGTGGTGTGCTGCTTCTTCTTGGGTGAGTTCACCATGATCAACGAGGTATTGTACGAGCGTGTGATCGTGAGTAACCTGTGTGAATTTCTCCCCGCGCAGCAAATAGGCCCGTGAATCGCCAATATGCACCATGGCAAGTTTGTTGTTAGAGCGCATAATCGCAATGCACGTGGTGCCCAAGCCGGCAATTGTGGGGTCTTCACTCACTCGCTCAGCCAGCTCCTGTTGCGATTTCAGCAGTGCTGCGCGCAGTTCAGGCAAAAGATCGTCTACAGAGTGCACATCGTCTGCTTCAGCTAAGTGGGCAACCGTCACCGACGAGGCAATATCGCCAGCCGCGGCGCCTCCCATACCATCAGCGAGCACAAGTAGATGCTGTGACGCATAGCCGGCATCTTGATTATTGTTGCGCACTAAACCCACATCGGAAAATGCCGCATAGTTAAAGGAGATGCTCACTCTTGAACCTCCAGCACGGTTTTCCCGATAGTCACTGGCACTCCAATGCCGAGAACAGTTGGCTCGTGAATTTGTACACCACCCACCCATGTGCCGTTAGTAGAGTTGAGATCTTCCACAATCACACGACCGCCGTCTTGAAAAAATCGAGCGTGGCGAGAAGAAGCATACCCGTCGTCGAGCACAAGAGCTGAATCTGGAGAGCGGCCCACTAGCACTGCTCCAGAGCCGAGTGAGAGCCGAGTGCCAGCAAGCGGGCCATGGGTGACGACGATGGCAAAATTCGCAGGAGAATTTGCCGAAGTGCCCGATGCGGCTCGAGCGCTGCGACGGGCAGATTTTCGTGGGCGCACGGAGCGCGTATTTCGAGCGCGCACGCGCGTGCCAAATACATCGTGACGCACAGTGGACACCACGATCAATACGAAAATCCAGAGCAGCGCAAGGAAACCAAAGCGCAATAAAGTGATGAGAAGTGAGCTCATGCAGGCTCCGGAGAAGTCCAAAACATAACGGTAGTAGTGCCAATAGTAATGGTATTTCCATCAACTAAAGTGGCAGATGAGATCTTGTGGCCTTCCACAAATGTGCCATTTGTAGTGCCTAGATCTCGAGCGATCACTCCATTCGGAGTGACTTTGAGCTCCAGATGACGCCGAGAGACCCCTGGATCGTCTACCACGATATCGCTCGCGGATCCACGGCCGATCACAGTGACGGCGCCAGTGAGAATATAGCGATCTCCGTTGATATCGATAATGGGATTTTGTACAGAGGCTTCTGGAGTGGTGGCAGGAGCCACCGCGCCGCGCTTTGACGTGCCGCGTACAGTAATTTTCCCGCGCGTGAGCTCCGCATTTTTCACAAAGTTCACCGCGATAGGGCCCAGGAATGTGTACCTTTGCTCACGTGCGTAGTTGGTGGCCACTGTGGCGAGCTCTCCGCGAAGTTCTTCAATGCCCCATTCGTGGATTTTTTCAAAATCGGATTCAGAGAGGCTGATGGTGAAGTCGTTTGGCACAATCACGCGCTCGCGAGAGAGTGCAGCGGCCCGGTCGTCCATGGATTTTTTAATTCCAGAGGCGAGCTCCACCGGCTTCAAATCCGAGCGGAAAGCACGAGAAAAAACGCTGTCTACAGCGTGCTCCACACCCCGCTCAATTTTGTCGAATGCGCCCACAACTCTCCTTTCTACTCGCACCACTTTACTGGTTTTTGTATGAAATAAGTAGCGAGTTAGTTGCTGTATATCAGAGCACGGAAGATATTAGCTGATATCGGGTAAAGCGGAAGTTGCAAATATGGGTGGGTGTGCTGGAGGAATATGGGCAGGTGTATTGGAGGAAAGTGCGCCAGGTGGAATATGTGGGATATGCCAGAATCTATAAAACAGAGCGTGCAAAACTAGAGTGCGCATACCAACAACGGGTGTGTGAAAGTGGCGGGTGTGAAGGCGGTGGTGTGCGTGAAGATTCGGAAATAATTTCAGGGTTCGGTGTTAGAGAAAATTCGCGTTTTGAGCGGTAATGCTTATGAGCTTGTGCTGTAAGGGGATTCGGGGGAGCGAAGGCTAGAAGAGGCTGGGCTGGATCAGGTTGCGCTGAAAGCTGGTGCCGAGTGCGGCAAATCTTAAAGCAAATTAATAGGAGAGCCGGCGTGGGTATAGATTTTAGCCAAACATGGCTTCGAGCCTTTGCTTTGAGTTGGCGGAAATCAACGTGTATGCTAATCCTGCTGCACATAAGTGGCGGCAACACAGC
>JALELI010000031.1 GCA_022768785.1 Arcanobacterium sp.
CTCGTGGGGGTGGGGCTTCTCACCGCGCCGAGCGGAGGTATTTCTCCTGGCTATGCGGTGGCACTGGTTTCTGCGCTGGCCTATACGATCACGATTATTGCCACAGCGCGCCTGGTGCACACCCCGAGCGCCGGCTTGGCCGTGGGAATCATTCAGCTGGGCGTGCTAGGAATTCTGGCGCTCACGGCGTCATTCATCTTCGAGCGGCCGCAGCTGCCGAGCACGGGCGGGCAGTGGGCGATGATGGCAATGCTGGTGCTCGTATGCACCGCATTTGGGTTCACTGGTCAAGTGGTGGCGCAGAGCCGCGTTTCAGCAGAGCTCACGGGTTTGCTAGCGGCGCTCAATCCGGCTGTGGCTGCGGTGTTGGGCGCAGTGGTGCTCGGAGAGCGTTTCGGCTGGCTCGGAGGCGCGGGTTTAGTGCTGGTGCTCGTGGGAATCACGCTGCCGTATTGGCGGCGTGCACGCACGTGGCAGAAAGGTATCTCGATTTAGAGATAATTTTGTGGAGACCGTGTACACTGAGCAGCGTAGGCTGAACATCGTGCAGAAAGACTAGGCAGAAAAGTGGAGAGTTGTGTAGCTTTCACGCAGCTTTCTCGAAATGCACCTGGCTTTCCGAGGAGAGGCGAAAGCGGCAACTGCGCCGTGAGAGATGCGAAGATGTGCAAAGGAGAACAATGAGCATCAACAGTTTTCAAGCGCAAACCACGCTGAGTGTGGGGAGCAAGAGCTATGAGATTTTCAAACTCAGCGCCGTGCCTGGCCTGGAAAAGCTCCCGTATAGCTTGAAAGTGCTCGCAGAAAATCTGCTGCGCACTGAAGATGGCGCCAATGTGACGGCCGACCATATCCAGGCACTGGCGCACTGGAATCCTGATGCACAGCCAGATCGGGAAATCCAATTCACTCCCGCGCGCGTGGTGATGCAGGATTTCACTGGTGTGCCATGTGTGGTGGATCTGGCCACGATGCGCGAAGCGGTGGCGGAGCTCGGCGGCGATCCTGAGCGAATCAATCCTTTGAATCCCGCAGAAATGGTGATTGATCACTCAGTGCAGGTTGATGTGTTTGGCAGTGATGATGCCCTGCAGCGCAATATGGATATTGAGTATCAGCGCAACGGCGAGCGCTATCAGTTCTTGCGCTGGGGGCAGGGAGCTTTCCAGAATTTCAAAGTGGTGCCGCCAGGCACCGGCATTGTGCACCAGGTGAATATCGAGTATTTGGCACGGGTGACGATGACCAAAGAGGAAAACGGCGTCACCTATGCGTACCCAGACACCTGTGTGGGCACCGATTCACATACCACGATGGTGAACGGCCTCGGGGTGCTTGGCTGGGGTGTGGGCGGCATTGAAGCTGAAGCGGCAATGCTCGGGCAGCCCGTCTCTATGCTGATCCCGCGGGTGGTGGGATTCAAACTCACCGGCCAGATTCCCGCTGGCGCCACAGCCACTGATGTGGTGCTCACGATCACCCAAATGCTGCGCGAGCACGGCGTGGTGGGGAAGTTTGTGGAGTTTTATGGCGATGGTGTGGCGCAAGTGCCGCTGGCCAACCGCGCCACGATCGGCAATATGAGCCCAGAGTTTGGCTCTACTGCTGCTATTTTCCCGATTGACGCCGTCACTCTCGATTATTTGCGCCTCACCGGCCGCTCTGAAGAGCGAGTGGCGCTCGTGGAGGCTTACGCAAAGGCACAAGGGCTCTGGCACGATCCAGCTCACGAAGCGCAATACTCAGAGTATATGGAGCTGGATCTGAGCACGGTGGTGCCATCGATTGCCGGCCCGAAGCGCCCACAAGATCGCATCGAGCTCTCGCAGGCAAAAGCGAGTTTTGAGCAGAGCCTTCCGGATTACCGCGCTGCTAATGCGGCTAGCGAACCGATTGCATTCACCACAGATAGCAAGGTGGAGACGTCTCTCACGAACGGTGATGTGGTGATTGCGGCGATCACGAGCTGCACGAACACTTCGAATCCGGCGGTGATGATCGCCGCCGGATTGCTTGCGCGAAACGCTGCTGCCAAAGGGCTGCACACGAAACCGTGGGTGAAAACCTCGATGGCTCCTGGCTCAAAGGTGGTAACTGATTACTACGAGAAAGCAGGTCTCTGGCCCAGCCTGGAAGCCTTGGGATATAACCTCGTAGGCTATGGCTGCACCACGTGTATTGGCAACTCTGGCCCGCTTCCTGATCCGGTGCACAACGCTGTGGTGGAGGGGGATCTCACGGTGACGGCGGTGCTCTCCGGCAACCGCAACTTCGAGGGGCGTATCAGCCCCGATGTGAAGATGAACTATCTGGCTTCTCCGCCGCTCGTGATCGCCTATGCTCTGGCGGGCACGATGGATTTCGATTTTGAGGCACAGCCCCTTGGCCAGGATCAGGCGGGCAATGATGTGTTCCTGCGCGATATCTGGCCAGATCCAGCAGATGTGCAGGCCACTATTGATTCCGCCATTGATTCTGAGATGTACAAGCGCAACTATGCGAGTGTGTTCGACGGCGATGAGCGCTGGCAGGCACTTGCCACTCCTGAGGGAGAGAAATTCGCATGGGACGAAGCGAGCACCTATGTGCGCAAGGCGCCATATTTTGATGGTATGGGCGAGCAGCCGGCTCCAGTGAAAGATATTCATGGGGCTCGGGTGCTAGCTAAGCTGGGTGATTCAGTGACCACAGACCACATTTCTCCTGCGGGGGCGATTAAGCCAGATTCTCCAGCGGGGAGATATCTGGCAGAGCATGGAATTGATCGTAAAGATTTCAATTCTTATGGTTCTCGCCGTGGCAACCACGAAGTGATGATTCGGGGTACTTTTGCCAATATTCGCATTAAGAATCAGCTGCTCGATGGAGTGGAAGGCGGGTATACGAAGAACCTGCTCACTGGCGAGCAGCAGGCGATTTTTGATGCAGCACAAGCCTATCGTGCGGCGGGCGTGCCGCTCGTGGTGCTCGGCGGCAAAGAATATGGCACTGGTTCTTCTCGAGATTGGGCTGCTAAAGGCACGGCACTGCTCGGCGTACGTGCTGTTATTACTGAGAGTTTCGAGCGTATCCACCGCAGCAACTTGATCGGTATGGGTGTGTTGCCACTGCAGTTCCCTGAGGGAGAGAGCCACGAATCTCTCGGCCTCGATGGCACAGAAACATTTGACATTTCGGGTATTGCAGAGCTCAACAACGGCGTTACTCCGAAAACGGTGCATGTGCGCGCCACGAAATCAGATGGCGCAGCTATTGAATTTGATGCCGTAGTGCGTATTGATACCCCCGGTGAGGCAGATTACTACCGCAACGGCGGTATCTTGCAGTATGTGCTGCGCCAACTCGCTGCGTGAGATGTGATCGCCGTAACGCGTGGCGGTGAATGCACTGCGATACATGATCGCTAGGCCAGCCATGATCGCTAGAATGGCCAGGAACAGTGAGGCGATTGTGCCGTATGCGGGTGCAAACGCTCGGGTGTGCTCACGCTAGGAGCTTATATGTGAGCACACCCGGTGCTAGCCGTAGCCGTGTCGCCCTGGGGTAACATACGGCTTGCCCATCTGGCCAGCGTGGCTTGCCTGCCGGCCGCCATCTGGCCAGCGCGGGCGGCAACTTCTGGCCGTGGCCGATTTCCTGGCCATAGCTGCGTTTGATCTGCGTGCGGCGCCGTATAATTGCCGTCTGACCAGTGCGGCGCTCTCTCTTCGGTGATGAGTTGTGGTTATCAGTTTTTATGAGAGTGCACTTTGATTGTTCGCTTGCAGATAAGAAAAAGTAAAATACAGCTATGACATTGATGGATCGTGTGAATTCTCCGCAAGATGTGCGGAATTTTTCAAAAGCTGAGCTAGAACAGCTGGCACAGGAGATTCGCACATTCTTAGTGAACCATGTGGCTCAAACTGGTGGGCATCTCGGGCCTAATCTGGGCGTAGTAGAGCTCACGATTGCTTTGCACTGTGTGTTTGATTCTCCGAAAGATACGATTCTTTTCGACACTGGCCATCAGA
This sequence comes from Arcanobacterium sp., assembly GCA_022768785.1. Lineage (GTDB taxonomy): Bacteria > Actinomycetota > Actinomycetes > Actinomycetales > Actinomycetaceae > Arcanobacterium_A. Next base: position 4,014 of record JALELI010000031.1, read on the forward strand.
GCTATGTGCATAAGATCCTCACTGGCCGCAAAGATTTTTCGCATTTGCGCGAGCGTGGAGGGCTCTCTGGATATGCTTCACGCGCGGAATCTGAACACGATGTGATTGAAAACTCGCACGCCACCACTGCGCTCTCGTGGGCAGATGGGATTGCTCGCGGGCGGAAACTCGCTGGCCAGCTAGGCAACGTGGTGGCAGTGATAGGAGATGGTGCACTCACAGGTGGCATGGCTTGGGAGGCACTCAACAACATTGCTGAAGATCCTGATTTGCCATTAGTGATTGTGGTTAATGACAACGGCAGATCCTATGCGCCCACTGTGGGCGGATTCATGCGCCGATTGCCTCCGGTGCGCAAAATTGATGAACTGCGTATGAACCGCAAATATGAGGAATTCCTCGGTTGGGGTAAGCGCACTCTCATGCGGGCTGGAATCCCTGGAGAGTTTGCCTACGATGCTTTGCGCGGCCTGAAGCGGGGCATGAAAGATGTGTTGTTTGACGCAGGGATTTTTGATTCGCTGCGTATTAAATATGTGGGGCCGGTAGATGGCCACGATATTTCACAGTTGCAAGAAGCCTTTACACTGGCCCGCAACTATGGTGGGCCAGTGGTGGTGCACGCTGTCACAGAAAAAGGCCGTGGCTATGAACCGGCAGAGCAAAATAAGGCAGATCATTTTCATGCCGTAGGTAGAATCCATCCGGAAACGGGGCTGCCCGTGGAGCCGAGCCGCTTCGGGTGGACTACTGTGTTTGCGGAAGAGATGCGCGCCTTGGCACACGAAGATCCAAAACTCGTAGGTATCACAGCAGCAATGATGCTGCCGGTGGGGCTCGGGCCGATGCGCGATGATTTTCCTGATCGAGTGTTTGACGTGGGTATTGCTGAGCAGCATGCGCTCACCATGAGCGCGGGGCTCTCGTTTGCGGGATTTCGGCCGGTGGTGGCGCTCTATGCCACCTTTATGAATCGGGCGTTTGACCAGCTGCTGATGGACGTGGCTTTGCACCACGAGAATGTGACGATCGCGCTCGATCGTGCCGGGATCACCGGCTCTGATGGCCCTTCGCACAACGGCATGTGGGATCTGGCGATTGCCACGGAGATCCCAGGGCTGAAAGTGGCAGTGCCGCGAGACGGCGAACGCTTGCGGAGCGCGCTGCGGCAGGCGGTGGTAGAGCCAGGGCCGGCACTGATTCGCTATCCGAAAGGCCCGTTGCCGGCTGAGCTACCAGCTATTCGGCAAGAATCTGGCTATTCTGTGCTCTACGAAAATCCTGCGCTGGCCTCTGATTCTGCTAAACCTCTAGTGCTCATTGGATTCGGGCCGATGGCTGCCACCATGATTGCAGCAGCCCAGGAAAATCCTGAGATTCCGGTGATTGTGGTAGACCCAGAATGGGCGCTGCCGATCACGGCGCAGCTGGTTGATCTCGTGGGCACATCGGCGGGGGTGCTCACCCTCGAAGATGGCATTGTGAATGGCGGGCTGGGAGCTGAGCTCGCGTGCGCTGTGCACGAGCGGAATATAGTGCTGCCCATGCAGAATCTTGGGATTTCTAAAGAGTTTTTGAGCACAGCTGATCGGGCAGAGCTACTCGCAGATCAAGGTATGGATACGCAATCTGTGAGCGCTGCTCTGCGAGAGCTGTGGCTCAGTGGTCACACGCACTGAGCCACACTGAGCTGTGCTAAGCTCACGGCACCGAGCTGAGCCCACAGCACAGTAACGCAACATGGCCGTGCTAGCTGAACCCGTGAATGAGGCTGGATTAATGTGATTCTCGCGGGGTTGAGCCTAGGCCGCGCTGGCACCAGGCTTGCCGAGCGCCGGTGCGTTGAGTATCAGGCGTGTTGAGCTCCGTCACATTGAGTATCAAGCACACTGAGCACCGGGCCACGCTATGAGAGCAGTCGCAACTATGAGAGCAGTCGCAGTGCCTGCTGCGTTTGCTCAATCTGCCAGGGGCGGGCTCCCCATTCAGCGAGTTTGCGCTCAAAATCTGCGGGGTTTTCCCACGATTCCCAAGAGATCCGCTTCTGCAACGCTGGTTTGAGAAGAATATCTTGCCGGATTCCGAGCTCATCTGCCCACAGCAGTACGGCACCGCGCACTCGTTCCCAGCGCTCTGCGGCTTCTGGGTGAGATGCTTTCCAGCGCTTCACAGGGGGGAAAGGGGGACGATTTTCTGTGAATCTGCGAGCTGGCAAAGCGGAATACGGCAAGTGCCACGCTTTATTAATCGCGCGCCACCAAGGAGTGATATCCCGCTGGCGTTCTAGAGATCGCAGCAGCGGGGAATGTGCCACATCAGCTCGAGAGCGGGGCTTTCTCTTAGCTAATTCCCCGAGCACCACATTGGGTAGCACGCTAGTGGGAGGAATATCGCGCTCGCGGGCGAGCATATCGCGTGTTGCCCACAGCTCGCGGAGCATAGCAAGTGCGCGGCGGTCTGTGACGTCTGCTTGATGGGCTGCTTTGCGCCACGGCTGCTGCTTGGGAGGTGGCTTAGGGCGGATACGCACGGCTTCGCACTCTTGGAAGCACCATTCAGTGCGGCCAGCACGCTCTAACATTCCCATGAGGGCATCTTTGAGTTCGTGTAACAGCTCCACGTCGAGAGCAGCGTAGGTGCGTTGTTCGATACTGAGCGGGCGGGCAGACCAATCTGAGTGCGAATATGCTTTCGCTAGTGCTTGGCCGAGAATTTCGGCGGCGAGAGATTGCAGTGAAGTGTGCTCAAAGCCCAAAATAAGCGCCGCAATCTCAGTGTCGAACAACGCGGTAGGGAAGAGCCCAAGATCGTGCAAACTGGGGAGATCTTGATCTGCCGCATGGAGTATCCACTCATCGCGCATCACGTGAGCCAGTGGCGCTAGCTCACGCTCTATTCCAATGGGGTCGATAAGAAAGGTTCCTGCTCCCGGCCGGCGGATTTGCACGAGGTAGGCGCGATCAGAGTAGCGGATTCCTTGGGCCCGCTCAGTATCGAGTGCAAATGCTCCGTGGCCGGCGCGCAGCGCTTCGATTGCGTGGGCGATCTGTGCGCGGTGGGTGACGCCGGGAACGCCATCGCGTGGGGTGAGCAGCGGTTGAGCATCGCGTTCGTGGCGAAAATAGCTCAGATTGTTAGCAGTATTTTGGCTGTTGGAAGATACAGCGGCAGTGTTCACGTGCTGGGCACCTTCCGCGGTAGTGCTGCTAGGCCTGGTACATGTGGGCCTAGGCCAGCTAGCTGGCTAATAAAATCAGCCCACGCTTGTAGATGCTCAGTGAGATAGGGGCTGGTAGGGCTCCAAGAAGCGCGTACTTCCAGATCCACGTGTGAAGAATCCAAGCCGAGATCACCAAAAGTCTCGTTAAACACTCGGGTGACTGTGCCGCTGAGTGAGTGAAACTCAGCTCCGCGCTGGTGGAGGGCATCGGTGAGCCAACTCCATGCCACCTCGCCAAGCAGTGGATCATCTCCTATTTCTGAATCCATCGGCACTCTGCCATGCACAACGATCCGAAAAGTGCCATTCCACGCTAACTGCCCCTCGGGATCATGCAACACCACAAACTTCGCATCGCCGCGATAAAAATCGGGATCTAATGTGGCAGAATCGTTGATCTCAGCTTGTAAAGCCACTCCCCAGGGGGCGATATGGGTGGGTGCCGGAATCTGATTCACGTGGAGTTCAGCTCGAAAATTAAGCCCTTTCAAGGATTCAAGGGCTTCCACAAATTCTCTCGGTGGCAGTGATTCTTCGTGCTCCACTCTTAGACTTTAACCCGCCAACTCACTGCGGATTGCCTCGGCACGCCGATTTAGTGTTTTCTCCGCGGCTCAAGCGGCGTTTTCGGAGCGAGAGATATTTTCGGTGTTGGAGGATCTGGAAGAGCCAGGAGCGCCAGAAGAAGTGGGAGATCGAGAAAATCCGAAAGAGCTGTTGGTACTTTCGGAATTGACGGCGTTTTCGGAGCTGGCAGAGCTGATGAAAACTGCCACTCCTGCTCCCGTAAAGTGCACCGCCTCGGTGCTAGTTTCCACCAGATCCCAGGAACAGGCGAGGTGAAGCCCCTGCACCGGTGCTGCTACAGTTCCACCAGCCACGGCTTTGGTGAACACAATGAGGCTTTCGCCGCGGCGTATCCAACCGCTATCGCCCGAGATATGCACGTGAGTGCGAGAACGATCGGTGCTCGAAAAATCTGGCACAGTGCGCCGGAGCGTAATAAGCGCCTGCATAAATTCAAAGAATCGGCGGTGCTCCGAGTTCTCTAATTCCTCCCAATTCAACTTGGCACTAGCAAACGTGGCTGCTGCCTGCGGATCGGGAATCGGGGGGACGGGTGAGCCATAAGCGGATTCTAAATCCCAGGTGGAAAACTCTTGTGCCCGCGCAGCTGCGATCCCAGATCCAATAGCAGGCCCATGATCGGAGAAATAAGGAAACGGCGTGCGAGTGGCCCACTCTTCGCCCATAAAGAGCATTGGAGTGAAATGTGAGAGCACAACGAGTGCCCGCGAGAGCGCCAATTGCCCAAGGCTGAGTTTCACTGATGGGCGATCTCCCAGCAGTCGGTTGCCCACTTGATCGTGGTTTTCATCAAACACCACAAAACGTTGCCCATCGAGATTTGCTGGCACTTTTGTGCCGCGGTTGCGCCCCAAAAACTCGTCCCACACGCCGTCGTGCCAAAAACCTCGGGTGAGCACAGTGCCGAGAGTGTGAGGAGCAGTGTATTCGCTGTAGTAGGCATTGCGCTCGCCGGTGAGCCACACGTGCAGAGCGTGATGAACGTCGTCTACCCACTGCATATCCATGCCACGGCCACTAGTGGCAGATGTATGCGAGGTGCTGACGCCGTTCGCTGCGCCGGAATCGCTGAGAGAGGCGTCAGCAGCTTCTCTGCCGCACGTTTGTGCCGCTGCCGTGCAGGTGGCGGCACTCGCGGTGCTAGTGGGTGCCGTCATCGCCACCATATTGGCATCAGATTCTGCGATGAGCACCACTTCGCGGCCCCGCTCGCGGCCGAGGGCATGCAGCCGATCTGAGATTTCGGCAAGGATATGGGTGGGGGAGGTGTCGATGAGCCAATCCACGGCGTCGAGCCGGAAAGCGTCAATATGGTAATCGCGCACCCACTGTTCTAGGGCGTCAATAATAAAGGCCCGTACGTGCTCAGAGCCATCGCCGTCAAGGTTGAGAGCATCACCCCACGGGGTGTGATGTGCTGAGGTGACGTAATTGCCAAACATTCCGGTGTAATTCCCATCGGGGCCGAAGTGATTGAACACCACGTCGAGGCAGACGGCGAGGCCGCGTTCGTGTGCGGCATTCACGAGCTCCACTAGCTCTTCTGGGCTGCCATATTCCTCATAGGGAGCCATGAGAGACACCCCATCGTAGCCCCAGCCGCGCGCTCCTGGCATTGGGCTGATGGGCATTAGCTCAATGGTGGAAACTCCTAGGTTTACCAGGTGATCGAGGTGCGCGATTGCTCCGGTGAAAGTGCCTTCCGCAGAGAAAGTGCCCACGTGCAATTCGTAGATCACGCCCAGCTTGAGTGCAGGTGCGGCATTGCTGGTGGAAGCCCCAGAAAACCAGGAAGTATCTTTCCAGATGAAGCGGTTGGGGTCTACGACTTCGCTGGGGCCATGCACGCCTTGTGGCTGCCGGCGAGTGCGCGGATCGGGCACCGGGATTCCATCGTCAGGAATGAGAAAATAACGTTGGCCAGCTGGCAGTTCTTGAGGGAGCACAAAGACGTGTGAGCTGCGGGTTAAGCGTTCCATAGGTAGCACAGTGCCGTGCGGTTCGAGGCGCACGGCCACACTTGCACAGCGAGGAGCCCACACTTTCACCTGTGGCATGAGGCAGCGCCACCTCTCTGAGCAGATTGCTGGGTGGTGGGAATGGATCGTGGATTCTGCTGGGTGGCGGGTGCTGTGTACAGCTGGGCAGTGGGCGCTGTGTGCGGCTGCCCAGCGGCTGTTGTGCGCGGCTGCCCGGTGGGTGTTTCACTGCTTGTAAGCCGTTCTAGGGCAGCCACGGGGAAACGGCCGAGCACATCTGATATCAATTGCTCTCCACCGTGGAAAGTGGTTTCAGTGAACGCATTGCGCCATTCCCCCTCAGGGAGCACCACTGATTGCTCAGCGAATCCTCCTTCAGCGGTGAGCGCGCCGTAGAGCCGAGTAACCACTGCCAGCACTTGTGGGAGTTCGCCATCGGTGCGGGCAAAGGCAAACACATGGCCAGTGGTAACGGGTAACGGCTCGTAAGCCGATTCTGGTGTGGCGAGATAAGGGTGGGCCAGCCGCAGGTGCGCCATGCGAGAGGTGATCCACCATTTTTCCTGGGTGAGCGAATGGTCTGGAGCTCCGGCGTCTGCTATAGAGCGGGCGGTGGCGCGCAGCGCCGCAAAATCAACGGGTGCACGGTTGTCTGGATCTACCAGCCAGTTGCGCGGAATTTCTTCGCCTTGATAGAGATCCGGCACTCCCACCATCGCCATTTCTAGCACTTTTTGGCCGAGGATAATCGCGCGCGCCGCAGGTGCCGTGAGTTCATGGAATGCCGCTAGCTGGGAGCGGCAATGCGGATCGTTAAAGATCGCCTGAGCGTAGGTGATGAACACCGCTTCGGCTTGTTCATTTGGTTGTATCCACGAAGTCCAGCTTTTTTGCTCGCGGACGGCTTTAACGAGATACGCCTGCAAGCGTTCCCATTCAATCGGGCCGGTATCTTCCCAGGTGCCGATGAGCGTTTGCCATAGCAGCACCTCGCTGCGGCCATCGAGCTCGCGTGGGCGCTGAGGCGCCACGTGCTCGCGCAGCTGAGTGAGGAGTTCATGCCACTGTTTGGGATATTCTGAGAGCACCGCGATCTGGGCTCGCACATCTTCCCCACGCTTTGTGTCGTGAGTGGTGAGTGTGTTCATCGAGGTTGGCCAGGCATTGTGCATCATTTCTTCCCAGGCGTGGAATTCGTCGGGGGTGCACGTGAAGTATTCGGGGCCAGATCCCACTTCGTTGGCAGATAGGAGCGCGGTGTAGCGGTAGAACGTGGTATCTTCCACGCCTTTGGCCATCACCGGCCCGGTGAGTTGCTGGAAGCGGATAATGGCGGTGGCGCGGTCTGCATTGTGGGTGCGGCCAGCAGAGCCCACCTCTTTGCCTAGAAAGAGATCGGCCACGAGCGCGAGGGTATCACGCAGTTCAGGATCAAGAGCCCGCTCGGCACCTTCTTGTGCGGCACGCACTACGGCCTCTTGCGCAGCAGGTGCTGTTTCTCCGGGCACCACATACGCGCGGTAGCGATCCATGTGCACTGCCAGCGCAGCGATAGCTTGCCGGATTGAGCGGAACGTATGATCGCGCAGCCGCACATCGCGGTGGCAAATCTCGGCCACGAGGGTGGCAAGCCGATCAATTTCGCTGTAGAGAGAGGTGGCGATGATATCGCGTTTCGCCTGTATCTGGGTGTTTTCCACACCCGCGGTGTTGCCGGAGATTTCCACGTAGCTTTGGGTGAGTGCAGCTAGACCACTCGGATCGGTGAAGAGCCCTTGGATTCGGCGCGCAGAATCGTATCCGGTGGTGCCGGCGCATGGCCAATCGGAGGGGAGGGTTTCGGTGCCCTCTAAGATTTTCTCGGCCACGATCCACGCTCCCTCAGTGGCGCGGTGGAGCTTGCGGAGATATTCGCGCGGATCGGCTAAACCATCGGGGTGGTCAATTCGGAATCCATCAATAAGGCCAGCTCGATACAGCTCTAGCAAGAGCTGATGTGAGTGGGCAAAGACGGCGTCATCTTCCACGCGGATTGCCACGAGCGTATCCACATCGAAGAAGCGGCGATAGTTGAGCTCTTCGTTGGCCACCCGCCAGTATGCGAGCCGATAGAACTGTTGATCTACGAGTTCAGCGAGCGGGAGATTTTCGGTGCCGGCGCGCACCGGAAATACGCGATCAAAGTAGCGCAGCACAGGTGTTTCGCCCTCGGCTTCAAACCCTGGCACTACCATTGAATCGAGAGTGAGCTCGGCGCGGGCGAGCACATTCCCAATGCGATCTCCGAGCACCGGCATGAGCACGCCGTCTCCTGCGGCGCTGAGATCGAGATCAAACCAGCCTGAGTATTCCGATTCGGTGCCATCGCGCAATACTGCCCAGAGTGCTTTATTACGGTAGAGCGGGGTGGGCACAGCCATGTGGTTGGGCACCACATCTACCACCACGTGCAACCCCGCTGCGTGGGCGGCCCGCGAAAACTCTTCGAATCCGCCACGCCCGCCCATCTCAGCTGAAATATGTGAATGATCTACTACGTCGTATCCGTGGGTGGAGCCAGGTGCGGCCTGCAAAATAGGGGAGAGATAGAGATCGGAGACGCCGAGCTGCACGAAGTAGGGGATCTGCTCTTGCGCTTGGGCGAAAGTGAGCTGTGGGCCCATCTGCAGCCGATAGGTGGTGATGGGCTGATGTTTGCCAGCGCCCGGTGCGTGAGAGTGAGCGCGAGGTTCAGTGCGTGCCCGAGATCCGCTGCGAGTGTCTATCGTATTTGTGCTAGTGGCCACATCTCCTCCGTTTCGCTTTCCAGCTTACTGCGGATTCGAACTTTCTGTTGTAGTTGCTGCTTCTGTAGCAGTGGCGGCAGTGGTGGCCGCGTCTGGAGCAGCGGCATTTGCAGCAGGGTCTGGCGCGTCTAGAGCGGTGGCTGAACCTGGGGCAGTATCTAGGGTGGCGTCTGGGGCGGCGTCTGCTGCTGGGGGAGCCATCACACTCTGCCGCGCACGCACGCGGCGTAGCACGCTCATGGAATGTGCGAGCACTGGAAAGTGTGCCTTGGGCAGCAACGGGCCACAATGAGCGAGTGTGCCGGTGCTGGCATCAGTGCACGTGGGATCAGTGCTCAACGCTAGTTCCCAGGCTTGCGGTGCATTGCTCCCGTATTCAGGAATGGTGAAGTCGAGGTTTTCTTCTGAGGCGTTGATAGCGAGTAAGAAATCATCATCAACAATGCGTTCTCCGCGTTCATCGGGCTCACCGATTTTATCGCCGTTGAAAAACACCATCACAGCGCGCGCATACCATGTGCTCCAATCGGCGTCGTGCATCATTGAAGCATCAGGGCGCAACCATTCGATATCTCCGGCGCGCGATGTGCCACCGCGCGCCGATTCGCCTTTGAAGAAGCGCCGGCGCTGAAACACGGGGTGTTCTTTGCGGAGCGCAATTGCTGCCTTTGTGAAAGCAAAGAGATCGTGCTGAAGGCTATTGAGCTGCCAATCCACCCAGGTGATTTCATTATCTTGGCAGTAGGCGTTGTTGTTGCCTCTCTGGGTGCGCCCGATCTCATCACCGTGCACAATCATAGGCACTCCTTGAGACACCATCATGGTGGCGATGAAGTTTTTAACTTGGCGCAGCCGCAGAGCGCTGATCTGAGGGTCATCGGTGGGGCCTTCAACTCCGCAGTTCCACGAGCGATTGTTGGATTCGCCGTCTGCGCCTCCCTCGCCGTTTGCCTCGTTGTGCTTGGTGTTGTAGCTCACGAGATCGCGCAGTGTGAAGCCGTCGTGCGCCGTCACAAAATTCACGCTGGCCATAGGGCGGCGGCCGGAGTGGGCATAGAGATCGGAAGAGCCAGAGAGACGAGAGGCAAACTCGTCCAGCGTGCTAGGTTCGCCACGCCAGAAATCGCGCATGGTATCGCGGTATTTGCCGTTCCATTCCGTCCACAGTGGGGGGAATTCTCCCACGTTGTATCCGCCTTCACCCACGTCCCATGGTTCGGCAATCAACTTCACCTGCGAGATGATGGGATCTTGTTGAATAATGTCGAAGAAGCTTGAGAGCTTATCCACGGCATAGAGCTCGCGCGCGAGGGTAGAGGCCAGATCGAATCGGAAGCCGTCTACATGCATTTCACTCACCCAATAGCGCAGCGAATCCATAATGAGTTGCAGAGTGTGCGGCGCCCGCATATTGAGAGAGTTTCCGGTGCCAGTGGTATCGAAATAGTGCTCGGGATCGTCTGGCACGAGCCGGTAGTAGGAGGCGTTGTCGAGGCCCCGGAAAGAGAGCGTGGGCCCCATGTGGTTACCTTCTGCAGTGTGGTTGTACACCACATCGAGAATCACCTCAATATCTGCTTCATGCAGGGCCTTCACCATCGCTTTAAACTCGTCTACTTGGCCCCCTAGGCTATCTGACGATGAGTACGCATTGTGCGGCGCAAAGAAACCAATGGTGTTATATCCCCAATAGTTTGAGAGGTTTTTTTCCTGCAGCGAGGTGTCGTTCACAAACTGATGGATTGGCATGAGCTCTACTGCGGTGATGCCCAAGCTGTGCAAATAATTGATCATCGCTGGGTGGCTCAACCCCAAGTAGGTGCCACGCATGTGCTCGGGGATATCAGGGTGGCGCTGAGTGAGGCCTTTCACGTGTGCTTCGTAAATAATGGAGCGGTGGTAGGGGTGTTTCGGAGGGCGATCGTGGCCCCAATCGAAAAATGGATTCACCACCACCGATAGCATTGTGTGGCCGGCAGAATCTTCGTGCGCCGGCTCAGCGGGATTGAGGAAATTGTAGGAGAAGTTGCTCTGGTGGTTTTCCACTTGCCCGTCGATTGCTTTTGCATACGGATCGAGCAAAATTTTAGAGGGGTCGAAGCGCAGGCCTTGAGCGGGCTCGTAGGGCCCGTAGGCGCGGAAGCCATAGCGTTGGCCTGGGCGGACCCCTGGGATATAGCAGTGCCACACATAGGCATCTACTTCGCGTAGCTCGATACGTTCCTCGTGGTGCATCTCATCGAGCAAGCACAGTTCAATTTTCTGAGCTGCTGATGAGAACACGGCGAAGTTAGTGCCGGTGCCATCGAATGTGGCACCGAGCGGATAAGGTTTTCCTGGCCAGATATCCATAGGCCCAGATTATAAGAAATTGCCCTAGTGTGCGTGTGGCTCGGGGTGGGAAATCCCACTAGGAAAAGAGTGGTGGGCGGGGCATAGGCGATACGTTTTGGCTGTTTGCCTGAAGCGGGTGTTTTGCGTGGCCTGGTGCTTAATTTCTGAATGACGGCGGAAACGGCATGGGGCGATGTTGTTGGGTGGAGCAGCATTGGGTGAGGGGCGAATAGAAACCGTAAGTGCAAAAAAGAATTATGTGCGAAATTAGTTATTTAATTCACAATAGTTCATGTATGGGGTAATTCACATAGCGGGCGATTTGGCGATTTAATGCGGAATTTTATACGTAGTCAAGAACTTTGCGGCAAAGCAATAAAAAAAGGGGGGGGGGACAGCAAGGAATGATCACAGATTGTGAAAAATGAAAAAAAATAAAAACTTGTGCTTTAATAGTAGTTGACTCGTTATTCATGAATGGGGAAAGGAACCCACAGTGGAATTGTTGGGTTGCCTTATCTCAATGAAAAGCAGAGTGCAAAAATCACCGATTTTTACGGGGAAGATTAACTATGACGAAAACGAAAAATGCTCATAAGTTTGCCAAGGGGGCGAGTTTTTGGCGTAAGCCAACCGCCGCTTTTGGGGCTTTAGCACTGGCTACTACGGGAGCAGCTTTTGGGCTTACGATGCCGGCGATGGGTGCTGTACCTGGCGTAGATTCCGCTGGTGTATACCAGTCCACCACAGACGAGCCGCGGCTCACGTTCACTGCTCCAGCTCCGAAACCTGAATATAAGGCGATTGAATCGCCGTCTACGCCTGACGGCACAGAAACGATCACGGGCTTCGCTATTTTACAGCGCGGCGGCAATTTGAATGTGGCTGATTCCGCGGTAGCGCCACGCCCGATTCCGCTCGAAGGTGTGCGTGTGTACGCACAGTGGAGAGAGAAAAATGGCATGCTTTCGCCAATCTACACCACCACCACAAACGCTGCTGGCCAGTGGTCGATCAAGATGGCCACGTTTACTGATTCGCTCGGTGCAGAGCACCAGTTCGATGCAGACCCGAACCTCCCAGAGGGTGAAAAAGTGCGTGTGTGGAGCGAAGTGCCGGAGGGTTTGAAACCACTCTGGAGCCCATACAACGGCAACTGGGGCCCAGGTGGCGTTATTAACGACACTACCGGGCCACTGAGTTGGGGCGTTGGCCCGAACCGCGTCTCGGGCTGGAAGCTTGCATTTGGCGAAGAGATCCAGAACAACGTGATGCACAATATGCAGAAAGTGGAAGCTAACAACACTTTCAACCCACAGGGTGGCAATGTAACTGGTGTGGTGTTCTACGAGTTGGACGCTGCTGCCGGTGCACAGACGTGGTCTGATGAGCTCACTGGCGCCACTGGCGCCTTTGGTTATGCGCAAGGTGGCGACGTGCGCGCCGATGGCGTGAAGATGTATGCCTCTTATCTCTCGGACTACGCGGTGGCGCGTATCCTTGGAGCGGGCAAAAACATGGATCTAGCTCAGCTCGCTGAGAAGTTCCCAGAGCTCAAAGATGGCACTGGGTTTAAAGAAACCGCTGCTGAGGGCATTGGTTATTCCGGCACTATCCGCGATGGTGGGTGGAACCGCGATTGGGAAGGCAAGCTGCAAAACTGGATTAAGGCCCAGATGGCCAAAGAGGGCCAAGATCTGTGGATCGCTGAAACTGCCACTGCTACTACCGATAACCAAGGTAAGTACGCTATCCAGTTCAAAGGCACCTGGGGCCGTTGGTGGGACGACAACGGCAGAAACTACCAGATCATTCCTATGTCTAATGAAAAGCAAGCTCGTCTCCACACGCTTGCAGACACCCCGGATGAGGGCAGTTGGCTTTCGATACTCGATATTGCAGGTAACGATTCCAAACATATCAACGTCGATTGGATGTTCGTATCCACCGAGGATATGAAAGGAATTGGCCAGGGCACGGGCTACTACAACAACTCCTACGCATGGTGGAGTGGCAATGCGACCTCTGATTTTGGCGCGAGCACCACTTGGGGATCTTCACACGATGCGGGGCAGGATTGGCAGAAAGTAAACTTCGGATTGTTCCCTGCCTACATTGGTTTTGATGTGCTGAAGTACGATTCGCTGCAGAACTATGCGAAGCCGGGCGATAAAGTGGATAACACCACTTTCGGCATTCCTAATAGGTTTGTGGACGGCGTCGGCTATCAAATCAAGTGGGTAGATACCAACACTGGAAAAACGGTGAGCACATCGCCAGTGATGACGGCAAACCCCAACGGCACACTCGATTCTTTCCCGATGACTGTGCCTGCTGATTTGGCTAAGACCACCACTTATGTGGCCGAGCTCTACACAGTGAATCTTGCCACCCAGGCAGTTTCTCCGAAACCGCTCTTGTCGGATTCATTCACGGCTCTTGTGGGCTACAAACCGGTGTACCAGCCCACTGAGGGCAATGCCGGCGTGGAGCTGAAATCAGGCGTGCCCACGTTTGATAAGACCGCTACTGATGAGGTGGAAGCCCTTGCAGCAGCAGATCTTCCGAGCAAGGTGAAGTCTTATGCGCTGCCTAAGTCGTTCACAATTCCTGATGGCTACGCTGTGGCTGTAGATCCGAGCACTGGTGAAGTGAGCGTGACATTCCCGGCCAATGCAAAGCCAGGAGACACTATCGATGTGCCTGTGGTTGTTACTTATGAAGATGGCAGCAAAGCCACTGGCACTGCTCCATTCAAAGTGGCTAATCCACTCACGAATAAGTACGATCCGCATTACGTAACTGATACCACCACGCCTGAGGGCACTCCGGTGACGATTCCGGCTCCTACGTTCGATGATCTCAGCACCCCGGACAAGGTTGAAACCAATCCGGCGCCAGAGGGAACTACGTATGCGCAAGGGTCAGCAGACACCCCAGGTGTAAAAGCGCCAACCGCTGGTTTCATCACGGTGAATAAAGATGGATCGATCACGGTTGACGGCGACGTCCCCGCAGGCGATTATCAGATCCCGGTGAAAGTCACCTACAAAGATGGCTCTACCGACACAGTTCTTGCGCCGGTGAAAGTTACTCCGAAGGATGCCAACAGCTATCAGCCGAATGAGCCTGCTGCTAAGAGCACCGTTGAGGGCACTCCGGTATCTACAGATCCAGTGACGTTTGACGTGACGGGAACTGCAGATAAGAAAGAAACTGATAAGCCGAAACCAGGCACAAAGTTCTCGATCGGGAACCCAGCGGATCCTTCCTACAAGGCTCCGGCTGGTGTGACGATTGATCCTGCTACTGGCGCTGTTACTTTCGATGGCACCCAGAAGCCAGGCGTTTACGATGTGCCGATCTTGGTAACCTATCCAGATAATTCCAAGGAACCGGCAGCTGTGATGGCTAAGGTGACGGTGACGCCTAAGGCTGTTGCTCCTTCTACTGCGGATACTGTTAATCCTGGTACTGGTACTGCGACGGGTAAGCCTGGTGATAGTGTGCCGGCGACCTTTACTGGTGATCCGATTCCTGGTGGTTCCAAGATTTCGGTTGAGCCTGGTAAGGATAATCCGTCTGGTATTACTCCGAAGATTGATAGCACTGGTAAGGTGACGGTTGATATTCCGGATACTGCAACTCCTGGCGTGTATGACGTTCCGGTTGTGGTGGAGTATCCAGATGGTTCGAAAGACACCACCACTATTAAGGTGACGGTGAAAGATTCAGTGAAGCCAGCTGATTGGGACGACAGCTCCACCGTGCCGAACAAGCCAGTGGTGGTGCCGAACAAGGGCGGTCTGCCAGGTGATGGCACAAAGGTGACAGCTGATAATCCGAATACTACGGTGACGATTGATCCGCGGACTGGCGACATCACTGTGACCCCGAACGACAAAGTGAAGCCGGGTACTGTGGTGACCGTTACGGTAACCGACAAAGACGGCAAGGTCATTGATACTTTCAAGGTGACAGTGAAACAGCCGCTCGTGCCAATTGATCCGCAGAATCCGTTCGTCACTCCAGTGGCTCCGAACTTCACAATTCCAGCAACGGCTGGCGATCCAGCTACATGCAATATCGCTCCGTTCGTGCTCGCCAAGGACACGGATAATGTGAAGTACACCGTGAAAGTGGGAGATAAGGTTCTCACTGGTGTTGATGGCAAGTATGTATACGAGTATGGCCAGACTGTGACGGTGACTGCGGAATCTAAGACCGGCGTCACCCTCAAGGGCCAGACCAAGTGGACATTCACCGCTCAGAAGCCAGAATTCTGCTTGGACGATGACGGTGATGGGCTCACCAACGATCAAGAGAAGAAGATCGGCACTGATCCTAAGAACCCGGATACCGATGGTGACGGTATCAATGATGGTGACGAGGTGAATGGTTCGAAGAATCCGTTCAAGGATCATAAGTCTGACCCGAATGGGAAGCCAGGCAACACTGATCCGCTCAACCCGGATTCTGATGGTGATGGTGTTAAAGACGGCGATGAGGTGAACACGAAAGTGGACCCGAAGACCGGCAAGACCATCGACGATCCAGCTCAGACCGATCCTAAGACCGATCCGAATTCTAAAGACACCGACGATGACGGGCTCACTGACGGCCAGGAGAAGAAGATCGGCACTGATCCCACCAATAAAGATACCGATAAAGACGGGCTCAATGATGGTGACGAGGTCAATAAGTACAAGACTGATCCCAAGAACCCAGATACCGATAAAGACGGTATCAATGATGGTGACGAGGTGAATGGTTCGAAGAATCCGTTCAAGGATCATAAGTCTGACCCGAATGGGAAGCCAGGCAACACTGATCCGCGCAACCCGGATTCTGATGGTGATGGTGTTAAAGACGGCGATGAGGTGAACACGAAAGTGGACCCGAAGACCGGCAAGACCATCGACGATCCAGACGCCAAAGATAAGGTGACCGATCCAAACGTGGCTAATAAGGCCGCACAACCTGAGGTTGCGCAGCCTGCTAGCCCGGAGCGTATGCCACAAACTGGTGCTTCGCTCACTGGCTTGATCGGCCTCTCCTCACTCGCTATTGCAGCTGGTGCAGTGCTGGTGGCAGCACGGCGGCGCCGCGATGCTGAGTGATAACAACTCCTAGAAGCTAGGAATCAAGCGCTCTGCATGCTCTGAATGCAGATAGCTCTCCTAGATCACTGTGAGGCCCCACTCCTACGAGTGGGGCCTCACATTCCTTTTCTGCTTATATGCCGCATAGCCTGAGATGGTGCAGTCTGCTAGCATGGCTCGCTGGTGCAGCAACAAGCCGAGCATTCCGTGTATCTTTTTCTGCCCATGTGCGGGCTCGATGGCTCTTTTCTCTGAGCGATCGAGTATTATGTGAATGTGGTTATGGCCGCGTGCTTTGGCTCGCAGCGCGGCACAGATGTTGAGGCCTGGAGGAAAGAGAATGGCGGAAAATTCCGAGCATGCGGCAGTGAAAGTGCTTGTTTATTCAGATAACGCGGATTTTCGCAAGCAGGTGATGTTTGCTGCAGGGAAGAAATTAGCCGCTGATCTCCCTGAGATTGAATACGTGGAAGCAGCCACCTGGCAAGGAGCTGATATTAAGGTGCAAGAGCAGCAGTTTGATCTGCTCATTCTCGACGCCGAAACTCCAAAGTTGGGAGGGATTGGATTCGGTAAAAAAGTGCGCGATGAATATTCTCCTGAAATGCCACTGCTGGTGATCGTGGCGCGCCCACAAGATGAGTGGCTCGCTCGTACTGCCAAACCCAATGCGGTGCTCGTACAGCCTATTCAACCCAAGCAACTTGCTGATACGATGACGAGTGTGCTGCGCGCTGCGCTGAAATAGTGCTCTAAAGGTGAAGGCTGTGGGTGTGCACCTAGTTGCGCCCGCAGCCTTTTCTATATGTACTCGTGGTTTTCTCTCGTTACTCTCTAGAGGGGCGAGCGTTCTCCCTCAAGAGCTATAGCGGGCTTTATACTCATGGGGAGTTCTATCTCAGGAGTATCGAGCGGCACTGCAGATTTTGCTATGTGGGCGGCACTCATCGTTTTCCACTCCCGCGCGGCCCTTTGATGAGCACTCCACCAGAGCTTTTCAAGGCTTCGGAAAGAGTGCCGTCTAGTGTGCGGCAGTAGGTTTTTCCCCAGCAATTTCTTGGTATCCATACGGCTATTGGATCTTCCAGATGGATAATTGTGAGTTTCTAGGCCGAGGATTGTGGATATTCTAGGTGGATAATTGCAGATTTTTAGGTGAGAGATTGCGAACATCGTAGAAGCAGAGGTACCAGTGTGCGGCGCTCCTGCCTGGTAGTTAGCGGGAAAAAATCGGCAGCTAGCGAGGATTATCTGGCTGCCAGTTCTCGGTGAGGTGCACTGAGAAGCTCGCTCTTGGCAGTTTCGCTGCCGGTTCCCGGCGAGTTAGCGCTGGGTTTCGATGAAAGCGTGCCCGGCACGCTGGTGCCCCTAGAGCTGCACTGGCACTGGTGCTCCTAGAGCCGCACGCCGTCGTCGTCATTATCCCGGTGCTTCGGCACATAGAGGAAGATCGCTCCGGCAGTGGCCACACATGCGCTGAGCGCGCAGACCCCAAGGAGCCAACTCGGCAGCTGAACAATGCCGAAGAGCCCCACGAGTGTGCCGGTGATGAAGCCAATAGCTAGGCCGAGCACAATGCGATCAAAGATCGAATGAGAGTGCGCGGGTGGAGGCGGAGGAAGCTGGCTGGGATCAAAAGCCGTATCGGGAGATTCGGCGGCCACCCAATCGCGTGGGCCGGCGCCCCGCGGTGATAAACGATCAAGATCAACGAGATGCCTAGTAATTTCGTCCCATTCATTCTCATAGTTAGGCTTATCGGCATTGCTATTTTCGGGTTTTTCGCCCATTGGGGTGCTCATAGCTTCACTGTACCCTGAAGAACCACGCTAAAGTGGAGATAGCGGCCGAGTGGCCTCACGGCGGGAGTGAGTGCGATGTTGTGCGCGCAGCGTGGCTCTGTGTGTACAGCATTGCTCTGCGATCGCCGTTTTTATGAAGATGTAAGGAAGGATTCGGATGTCTGTGCGCCGAGTTGCTCTGCTCACTGCAGGCGGTTTTGCCCCATGCCTCTCAACAGCCGTTGGCGATTTGATTGAACGATACACTGCACTTGATCCCAGCATTGAGATCATCGGCTATCAATATGGCTATCATGGCTTGCTCACTCGCAATTTTGTGGTGTTTGATGAGGAAGCTCGCAAAAATGCTGCTTTGCTTAAGAAATATGGGGGTTCACCAATTGGCAATTCTCGCGTGAAACTCACCAACTCTGAAGATCTCGTGAATCGTGGCCTCATCAAGCATGGGCAAAATGCACTGGAGGTGGCTGCAAACAATCTCAAACTTGATGGTGTTGATGTGCTGCACACAATCGGTGGAGACGACACCAACACCACAGCAGCTGATTTGGCTGCCTACCTGAAAGAGAACAATTACGATCTCACCGTGGTGGGGCTGCCGAAAACGATCGACAACGATATTGTGCCGATTAAGCAAAGCCTTGGCGCGTGGACTGCCGCTGAGCAGGCTTCCCGCTTTGCGCAAAATGTGATTGGTGAGCATCGCTCCAATCCTCGCATGCTGATTATTCACGAGCTGATGGGGCGCAACTGCGGATACCTCGCAGCTCAGGCAGCCTATGATTACCACGAATGGGTGAAACGCCAGGAGTGGCTCCCCAGCGCAGGCCTCAGCCAAGAGCGGTGGGACGTGCACGCCGTATACGTGCCAGAAATCACCTATGATCTCGATGTGGAGGGTTCGCGGTTGCGTAAACTCATGGACGACATCGGCAACGTGAATATCTTCCTCTCTGAGGGCGCCGGCGTTGAAGAGATCATCGAAGAGATGCTCGAAGACGGCATTGAGCCGGAACGCGATGCGTTTGGGCACGTGAAGCTTGACACCATCAATCCTGGGCAGTGGTTTGCGCAGAAATTTGCCAAAGTGATTGGCGCTGAAAAAGTGATGGTGCAAAAGAGCGGCTATTTCTCCCGTTCTGCCCCCTCTAACGAGCGAGATCTAAAGCTGATTGGTGAAATGGCTGATCTTGCAGTGGAATGCGCGATGCGTGGCGAATCTGGCGTGATCGGCCAAGATGAAGAAGATGGCGACACCCTCAAGGCGATTGATTTCACGCGTATTGCTGGCGGGAAGCCATTCAACATAGATCAAGAGTGGTTCACCACGCTGCTCGATGAAATTGGCGAGCCCTGGGAGCGCAAGTAACGCTATGGTAGGGTGCCCCTGCTCACG
>JALELI010000049.1 GCA_022768785.1 Arcanobacterium sp.
GCGCCGAGCCATACGCACGATAAGATCGCCGCCGTGAGCGTGGATATCGTGCGGGGCATGGGCGCCGAGCCATACGCACGGTAAGATCGCACATCACTACTCGAAGTGCGGCTAGCGGAAGTGCGGCTAGCGGTGCGCCGAGCCATACGCACGATAAGGAGATAAGAACAATAGAGAATTGTGCCGTTCAGAACCGCGCTACTCTTCTCGCAAAACACTGCCATTCATTAGGGTAAAATCAGCGTTGGTATTTGGCGTCAGACCTATAACTTTTAAGAACCACGATGGTATCAGTGGCCCGGCCTTCAACTGTGTTAAACAAGCGCCAGATTTTCCCACTGATACCCTCACGGCTCTACAGATGGAGGGCATATGCTCGCATATTATTCTTCCGGCAATCCTGCGAATCCTATGGTTGTTCTTCTCCACGGTTTTTGCGACTCCTCGGTGACGTGGGTAGATTTGGCTAACCACTTGAATAATCGTTACTTTGTGGTTGCTATCGATAACCTCGGGCACGGGCTATCGCCACGATTTTCCTCACAGCAGCTACAAGATCCTTTCCAGTCGTGCGTCACCGCAGTCCGTGATACCTTGCAGTATCTCATCAAGCTCTATGGGAAAACCCCTGTAGCTATTGGGCATTCAATGGGTGGAGCGATTTTCTCGGTGCTCGCTGGCACCACACCACAGCTATTTGCAGGCCTGGTGGTGGAAGACCCTGCGTGGCTGAGCCCAATAAAACGCCAAGAGTTTATCGCCAACGCTGACGCCGGATTTGAGCAAAGCAAAATTTGGCGAGACGATCCGAACCTCACAGTGGCTCATATTGCACATGATCGGCCTGCGTGGAATAACGATCAACGATTTGCTTGGGCACTGTCGAAAGCACAAGTAGATCCACGCCTAGTGCGCACTGGCGTCGTCACATTTACCGAACCGTGGCAAGACGTTGCCCAAAAGATTGCAGTTCCAACTCTAGTCATAACGTCAAACACCGATTCTGTGCTCATAGGGGAAGAAGGCATCGCTGCAATTCACAAATTGGCCAACCACAATCTCTCCACGGAAATTGTGCCGAATGTAGATCATTCCGTGAGGCTGAGCGATCCCCAAACATATGATCGGATAGTCGATCATTGGCTTGCCCAGCTGTTAAAGTGACGAAAATCCTCTTCTCCCGCTACAACTCTAGGGAATTGTTACGCAACAGTAGTGATAGAGAATTACTAAGGACTTTCCATCTATGCTCATCATTGGCGATATCGGCGGTACATCAGCAAAGCTAGCTCTGGCAACAAATGCTGGCTCTATTGAGACGCAAGTATTCGGGCCCGGGGCAAACCTCCATTCCGCAGGAGGGCTTCCAACATTCGAAAATTCAATAGCACTAACGCTCGCACATCTACTAGAAGTATCCGCAGTGAACCCCCAGCACATCGATCTCTCATATTTCGCAGTTTCTGGAGCTGGGCCAGCTCGGATTGACGTTATTAGGAAGAGTTGCCAAAAGATTCTGAGTAGTTTCGCCATCAGCTCGAAAGTTGTTGTCACTGACGATATTGCTGCCGCATTCATGGCCAACGCAGAAAAAGCTAGCTCCGGCGTTTTAGCGCTTTCCGGCACTGGGGCATTGACGGCGTCGATTAAAAATCGGCGCATCATTAAACGCTTTGATGGGTTAGGTTGGGTTCTCGGAGATATTGGATCCGGCTTATGGTTCGGGCATCAAGCACTCATCTCTTGTGCCAGCGACTCGATACTTTTCTGGAACTTTTCACGCTTCGAGAAGTGCTAGAAGGATACTGCGCTGCGCAAGCTGCAGCGCGCATGAGCGCAGCAAGCAAACAGCACCTTCTAGATGTTGCGCACCACCTCGCACAAATAGAGCCAGGGCACGAGGCACAGATCCTTGATTCTGAGTATCACGAACTGCTCGTAGCTGGAGCCGAAGATCGCACAATTAGCGCACTTCTTAAAGTGCTTCGAAAGCGCGGAAGGGATTACCACATTTATGAGAGTGTTGAGCACGTAAATCTCAAAGCTATCTCAGACGCTGCGCATATTGAAATCGCCCAAGCTATTCAGCGTAGTGACCCACACCTAGCTTCATTGCTCGCTGCCCAACATATTGAAACCACTCGCAGCTGGCTCATTGAATATCGGCCAGAGCCACAGCTGTTTGAATAATAGCTAGCACTTCAGCCCGCCAACCAACACGTCCATCTTTACAAGTAAAAGGTGAGGTTTAGGAATAGTACGATCCTATGCCGCTATTTAACACGATTCTGTGCTAATAACTGTGCCACAAAGATTTTCAACCCATACTTTCCGTTTATATATCAACGTTTTACTAGTACTCGAGAGGGGACTCGAACCCCTACGCCCAAAGGCACTGGAACCTAAATCCAGCGCGTCTACCAATTCCGCCACTCGAGCAGTGCACGTCTAAGCCTAGCGGCTCTTCGCATGCAAACAAAAATACGGATATCTCCG
>JALELI010000060.1 GCA_022768785.1 Arcanobacterium sp.
ACCTGCTATGCCCAGAGCCGTTAAGCACAGCGCCGTCATACGACGCCTCATACGCAAAGATATCCCCGAAGAGGTAATGGGCTTGGATCACGAGCGGTGATGAGTGCGAGGAATATGAGCGAACTGCTGCCGTTATCGCTGCGCGGAGATTCGTACGTGAGAAAAGATGTGCGCCGTCCGCCGTCACCGCACCAAAACGATCAGCATAGAAGTGAGCGATCAGCGTTTCTTTCAACCCAGGGGGCAGTTCACGGATAGTGAATTCAGCAATAGCTTCTGGGCTAATCAGGGAAAAAGTGGCGGTAAGCTGGCGGTAAAACTCAGCTTTTACTGCGCTATCGGAGCGAATCCAAGCAGTGGCTCCAGAGGCTTTTTGCCCTTCGGTGAAATACCACGAGAGGTCGTAAATGATAGTGTTCTCTAGCCAACGCGGCACAGTGCCGAGCTGCTCACGGGCATAAAGGAGGGCCTCTTGGTATCCATATTTGATCTGATCCGTGTATTTTTCCCGCTGTGCCCAGCTGCTGTGCACGAGTGATCCAGCGGCCATACCGCGGCGATAGTAGTAGCGTGCCGAGGCCACCAGCCCAATGATCGGGTCTGTGAAACACGCAAGATAGCGGCACAGCAGATGCCCATCTTCAAAACTGGGCCGCACACGCGGGGAAAATTCCAGCTGCTCTGAGCGCAGCACTCGGGTGCGCAGAAACGCCGTTGCTCCGAGCTGAATCGCCGTCGGCTCTGCAGTGAGATGCGTGAATCGATCTCCGGCTCGATATTTAAAATCAAGCGGGTGGCTGGGCTGCACCACTCCGGTGGTGTGGTGCAGCATCAGCACGCGAGTGGTGAGCATAGCGGCGTGAGCGGCTTCCGGAGCGCGGGCCATACGCTGCACGGCGAGGAAATAGCCCGGATCGAGAATATCGTCTGGATCGATAGACGTCACCCATTCTCCACGGGCGAGAGCGTAGCCGATAGCGCGTGCTGCCGCGGGGCCTCCATTAGTGTGCCGCTGAATCACGGTGACGGCGAGTGCTGAGTGAGCTTTAGCCCAGGCAACTGCAGTGCTCAGTGAATCATCGTATGAGGCATCGTCAACGATAATGTATTCCACCGCGGTTGAGGGGATCGTCTGGGCTTCTATACTTGTGAAGAACGCAGCGAGATAAGGCTCGGCGTTGTGCAGCGCCACCACAGCTGTGAACTGTGGCTGTATATCGAGATGATGGGTGCTGGGTGCACTCACCACTGCATAATCTGCACACATAAGCTCGGTATCCTTAGCTCCTGAAATTCCTAGCTAACTGCTAGTTCACGCATTCAAAATCACCTGGCTGGCCACGATGTACAAACGTGGCTTCTGCCATGATTTTATCGTCTGCCACCGCCCACGTATGATTCTTTTCCTGTTTTCCGCGCACAGTGCAGTAGCCAAACGGTGAGCCAGAGTAAATACGCAGGCCAGCGCATACTGCACGTTCCATAAGGGAGTTATCTTCACCGAGGGTGGTGGCAGCGAATCCAAGCTGTTGCACGGCCGCTGTATCAGCCACGATCGTGGCTCCAGGCACGAAGTTGGAGTAGCGATGATCGTAGTGTGGGCAGCGCAGATAGACGGCGTCAGCGGATTCGAGATACACAAAATGGCTGAATTTCCCCACAATATCGGCGTTCGCTGCGCGCAGCATTGCCGCAGCAGTGGCGAGATATGCAGAGCCGTAGAGATCGTCGTCATCAAATTTTGCAATGAGTGGCTGATCAGCGTGCTGGAGCACTTCGTTATACACCTCGCCTAAAGTGAGGCGGGCATCGCATTCCAGCCACTGCACAGAAAGGCCATAATCGAGAGCCTGCGCCTGGGTATCGCAGCTGGCGGCAAAGCCGTGGGTGGCGATGATCGGCTGCAGTTCCACTCCCTGCTGCGCCGCGAGAAACTGAAACACGTGCTCAAGGAGTTGCGGGCGAATGGTGGAAATTAAAGTGGAGAAGCGAAACGGTGCGCCCCGGGAATGATGTGGTACGCCTTGGGAATCGTGTGGTGCGCCCTGGGAATCATGTGGTGTGCCGTGGGGGCAAAATGGTGCACCTTCAAGAGGGCGATGATGAGAGGGGAGCCCTGCCTGCGTTCCGTTTGGGGAAGTCTCCTGATGAGGCGGGTTCTCACGGGTATCCTGTGCACCTTCCCTGAGCGTGAGCTCCTGCAGCATGCGATATAGCGCGTGCTGTTCGTCCAAAGATTTCTTTCCGTGAGGCACTGGAAAAGGATAGTGCCAAATATGGCGCGATGTGGGGGCTCGCAAACGGAAATTCTGCATTTGCGCCACGCCGCCGTGGCGCAAATGCCACAGCGCTTTGCGATAGTAGCTCAATTCCATGCTGGCTCCTCTAGCTGGCTCTTCTAGAAACGCCGCTGTTCTATTAATAATTCGTACACAGCGCGGTATGAGTGGGCATTGGCTTCCCACGTGTGGGTGCGGGCAAACTCTGCAGCCACCTGTTTGCTTCTCTCGCGGATGGTTGGTGGGGCAGCAGTGGCGGCGGCTATCGCGGTGGCGAGTGCTTCGGGATTTTCGGGCGGCACCAGTGTGCCAGCAGGTGCAGGCGGCGTCACTTCTGCGAGAGCCGGAAGATCAGAAGCGACAATAGGGATTCCGTACGCGGCAGCTTGGAGCCCTTTGATCGGCGTTACGCCGCGCGTGACGGCAGAATCAATGCGCGGAATCACGAAGCAGTCGAGGGCTTGATACCATGTGCGAGCCACATCGGGGCTCATTTTCCCCGCAAAGATAGCGGCATCAGCCACGCCGAGATGCTGCGCCATCGTTTTTAACTCGGGCAGGGCGGTGCCATCTCCCACTAGCACAAAACGAAAATCTCTCTCGGGCAGCTGAGCGCGCAAAAGCGCCACAGCGCGCAGTGCATATTCAAAACCTTCATAGCCCACAACGGCAGATACCGAACCGAAAATCGTGGCGGTATGCGGCAAACCTAGGAGTGCACGAGCACGAGCGGTGCTGATCGTGCGGCCGATGTGTTCGCCGTCAATCGCGTTCGGCACCACACTGATGCGTGCAGAAGAGATTCCGGCCTTAATAAGCTGGCTGCGCTGCACCTGTGAGAGTGCAATGACGGCGTGTGCAGAGCGGGCGATCTTCAGCTCTTTTGCTTGTATCGCTTCGTAATACCACGAGTTTTTGGCTTCAGCTCGCAGTGGTTCAGGCACCCGCGAGAGCCACGTGTTGTGCAGCTCTCCGCGCGTTTCATACACCCAAGGAACGCCCAGCTGTGTGGCCACTGCTTGGGTGATGAGACCATTGCGAAAATCGGTGGTGGTGTGAAGAATATGTGGCTGCCAACCCTCTTCGCGCGCTAATTTATTCACTGCGGAGATAATTTTCTTAGCTTCACTTAAGAGCTTATACGGCTCGCCAGGGCGTACTGCTGGATCTGCAATCCGATAGTAGGGCACGCTGTCAATGTATTCACAGTGATCGCGTGCGATACGGCCAATCTCTGCAGGATAGTTCAGGCGCGTCACTGCCCGCGCGTCAATTCCTTCTGCCCGTTGGCTTCGCAGAATGGCGTGTGTACGAAGTGAATAGCCAGAGGCTGTGTGTGGTAGTGAATTTGTGACGATATGTAGTACGCGTATCGGGGAATCAAACTCTCCGTGATCCACGTGCACTAAACGGTTGAGGGGGAGAGCAAAATTTGGGGTTGCGATTGCTGCAGAATCGAGCAGTGCGGAGGCGAGATACGGGCGCGGCAGCTTCTGTGCCTCTTGCACCGCGCCGGGAATGTTTCCGATGCTTGCCAGCCACAGCGCATTCGCGTGTGGATAGGTGCTCCCCGGATTAGAGCGGGCTTCCACCGCTAGCTCGGCCTCGATGGCGCTTTGCGGTGGTGATCCAATTTCGTTCGCCAGGGCAGACACATCTTGAATGAGCGCGGCTCGTACAAGCCGACAGCTGTGGCGTGTGGCAGGGATATGGGCAGCTATTGTAGACGTCAGTTTTCTGGGGAGCCGGCGGAGCATTTGAAGGGCAAAATGGGCGGGATTGGTGCGCACTTGGTGGAAGCTGTAGCGGCCAGCTGCAATAAGTTGGGCTGCGAGAAACTTTTTATCGAAGGGCACGCGTTCCATTATAACTGGCTTGATGTGGGCGCGAGCACGGCAATTCCGAGATAACGCAGCGCTTTCGGGGTGTTTAACGCAGCGCTTTCGGGGTGTTTAACGCGGCGCTTTCGGGGTGTTTTGTTTAAGAGCGTGCACCCCCCAGTTTTGAGAGGGGGGGGGGCAGTTTGTGCCTGCGCGGTATTTTCTTCTCATTCATGTGCTACGTATGCAGCTCGTAGGTGTTTGTACGGCGGCACATTTGCGGTCGCGCTCACAGGAGGTGCCTTTCTTTTCTAGTGGTATTGCTCATGTTTTAGGTGGTAGCGCGAAATTTTCTGAGAATCTACGGAGTGGCCTCGTAAAATTTAGAGTGCTTTCAGTGGTGCGTGGCAGGGCCTTATACGGTAGGCACTGTAGCGTGGCTGCTGATAGAGCAATCGACATAGGGCGGTGGTAGCTGCTGAAAAAGAGCAGTGCTCAGCAGTGATATCGCGTGGTTGCAGGAGGGAAAGGCGAGAGATGGCTGAGAGCATGACAAGCACAGAAGAGCGCCCCACAATTTTAGTGGCTGGTGGAGCAGGATATATCGGCACGCACACCCTGGTGTGCCTTTATGAGGCAGGATATAACGCCGTTTGCGTGGATAACTTTGCCAACTCGGTTCCTGAGGCAATGCGGCGTGTGGAAGAGCTCGTGGGAGCTAGCATTCCCACATATAGCATTGATGCGCGAGATACTGCTGCGCTCAATTCTGTATTCGACAAGCATTCCATCGCTGGGGTGATTAACTTCGCTGGCCTCAAAGCAGTGGGCGAAAGCGTGGAAAAACCAATTGAGTACTACGACGACAACATCAACACAACGTTGTCTTTGCTCAAAGCGATGCGAGCGCATGAGTGCCACCTCATGATCTTTAGCTCTTCTGCCACGGTGTATGGTATGGACGGCGTTTCGCCGCTGAAAGAAACACTTCCAATCGGCACGGCTACGAACCCCTACGGTTGGAGCAAGATTATGAATGAACAGATCTTGCGTGATGTGTGTGTGCAAGATCAAAAGCTCTCTGCGGTGCTGCTTCGCTATTTCAATCCGATTGGAGCCCACCCGAGCGGGAGAATCGGTGAGAATCCTAAGGGAATTCCGAACAACGTGATGCCTTATATCG
>JALELI010000085.1 GCA_022768785.1 Arcanobacterium sp.
ATAAAACACCTCTTGGGCTCGCACACCCTCGCTGGGTGCCACTCCCGGCGGGTGTTGGCGGGTGCGCCAACGTGCAAGCACGCCCCCATCGTCCACCTCAAATCCCGCTGATCCAGTATGATTCACCAAACTCAGCTGCTCCCCAATCGGGGAAGCCAACTCCCGAATATGCGCCACTGAGGCCACAAGTGTGCCGTTATGGCGGATCAGCTCATGGCAACCAGCACTCTGAGGAGCGTCGATCAGCCCCGGAACAGCCCCCACAGGCCGCCCAATTTCGAGCGCTGCCCGAGCAGTGCTCAATGCGCCTGATCGAATTGGAGCTTCCACCACCACAGTAGCCCGAGAGAATGCAGCGATCAGCCGGTTGCGCAGCAGGAAACGGTGCGCATGCGGAGCAGTGCCCAGCCCAAATTCTGATATCACAAGGCCACCTCCATTCCACACTTGTTGGAAGAGCGGAGCATGGGAAGCAGGATAGATACGATCTACCCCCGCTGCCGAGAAAATCACAGTATGCCCACCTGCCGCGAGCGCTCCTTTGTGTGCAGCCACATCAATTCCAAAAGCCCCTCCAGAGGTGATCACATAATCACGCGCCAGCTCATAGGAGAAATTCACGGCTGTGCGCACCCCACGCGCACTCGCAGCTCGTGCCCCCACAATCGAGATACTCCGCAGACCGCTCCCGCCAAGAATACGCTCAGCCACAGCTTTATGGCCTCGCACCCACAGAGCCAGCGGAGCTCGCTCCCCGAGCGCATTCATTCCCTCGGGCCACAGCGGATCTTCCGGAGTGATCACCCAAGCTCCCAAACGCTTAAGCGCCCGCAACTGAGCCACAGCTGCACCCTCGGTGTCAAATAGTTCCAGTCGCCGTCTCCACGCAGTGCTAGATTCACCCACAATCTCCGCAATAGAGCTATCGGCGCGGCGCAGGCGCTCCAACGATTCTGCATACCCCCACTGTGCAACTGCCCGATAGGCGCGCGCATCGGCACCTGGCGTCACATAGCTCCACACAAGTGCCGCAAGCCGTTCTGAACTATAGGTATCAATCCCGTTAAGTTCCATAGATGTCTTCCTCCCCTCGCAGTGTGAAAGCTGCTGCAAAATCGTCGTCATTAGGCTGATCGTGCCCATGTAAATCCGCCACACTCCACGCTAGGCGACGCACTCGATCCAGCCCTCGCAACGAGAGCTGGCCAGTGCTCAACTGCCGATCAAATACCGCTGAGAGCGCGGTAGAAACTGGTGTGTGCTCACGCAACCAGCTCCCCGGAAGCCGAGCGTTGCACACTCTATAGCTAGCTTCACCGCAGTCAGATTCAGCGATGTGAGCACTGCGGTAATGAGCGCGCTCGCGCGCAGCCAGCACTGCTGCCCGCGCGTGTGCTGTGCTCACTGATCCACCAGTGGCAATATCCGCCGCGCTGGGGCGGCGGAGCACCAAACGAATATCAAAGCGATCACGAATCGGCCCACCCAAATGAGATCGATACGCGATCCGTTCATAAGGCTTACACACGCAGGTTCCATCGCCATCGAAAGCTTTCCCGCAGCGGCAGGGATTCGCCGCCGCAATAAGCTGAAATTGCGCCGGGTAGCGCACATGAGCATGGGCACGGTGCAAATCCACCCACCCGGTTTCCATTGGCTGGCGCAGTGCCTGAATCGCCCGTGCAGAAAATTCTGGAAACTCATCACAGAAGAGCACTCCATGATGTGCATACGTGATCGCCCCAGGCTGCGGAATTCCACTTCCTCCACCCACAATAGCGGCAGTGGTAGCGGTGTGGTGTGGAGCAGCAAACGGCCGCTGCCTCGGAAGCTCTGCCACTGGCAGCCCCATCAAGGATTGAATCGCGGCCACTTCCACGGCTTCAGCTTCATTTAATTCTGGCAAAATTCCGGGGAATCGCTCCGCGAGCATCGATTTCCCAATCCCCGGAGCCCCCACCAACTGCACATGGTGCTCGCCCACAGCTGCCACTTCAAGTGCCCATATAGCGTCTTGCTGCCCATATACCTCGTCAAAATCCACCGCACGAAGCCCATCAGATACCGCGCAATTAGCCCGAATGGAAGAAGTGCGAACAGTGCCTGATCCATCGGCAGTATCTGATCCGTCAATGGCACCCGATCTATCGGCAGCGCCTCGAGTGTTCAGCCGCATTATCACACTATCTGCCCCAGGCACTCCCAGCAACGCCGCCACCTGCGCTAAATGCTCCACCGGCACCACCTGTAGCCCTGAGATAAGCCGCGCTTCTGCCGCATTGCGAGCTGGCACAAGCACCCGTGAATAGCCAAGCCGCTGCGCGGCCAACACACTCGGCAGCACTCCTCGCACTGGCCGCACTGAGCCATCTAGCCCTAGCTCGCCCACAATTGCAGTGTTTTTCGAGAATGTGCGATACCCGAGCGCCCCCACAATCGCCGCTGCGATCGCCAAATCAAATCGGGTGCCTGTTTTAGCAGTATCAGCTGGCGATAGATTCACTGTGAGCCGTTCATTGGGCCACGCAATCCCCACATGTGAAAAACTTGCTCGCAGACGTTCTCGAGCTTCTGTGACGGCGGTGTCAGCAAGCCCCACAATGCTCATGTGTGGCAAACCACC
>JALELI010000121.1 GCA_022768785.1 Arcanobacterium sp.
ATAGCCCAGTAACTTTGACGGCGAATGCTGCAGTTGGTAGTACCGTCAATGCATATTTGTTCGAAGCAGGAGTGACACGCACTAAACTCGCACACGTCTTAGGCGTTACGACAACAAATGCTTCAAAGAAAGTGCGTGGAACAGTGGGATGGGATGCTGAAGATCTCGCAATAACAGCAGCATTTCTCGGCATTGAAGTTGCAGACATCATGCCAACACTCGTCATTGAGAACGGGCAGAAGCGCTGGATTCCCGCACCATTTAAGCCAGGATATGCGAAATCCCCTAGCTCCGGGGAGCTAGGGGATTCTACTGTAGTTGCGCGGGCCGGATTCGAACCGACGACCTCCGGGTTATGAGCCCGACGAGCTACCGAGCTGCTCTACCGCGCGTCGCATAAACAACCATAAGCGGGAGAGGCCGAAAGCGTCAAGGCACACGGTACGTGCCCTTGCTCACGCACTATCGTAATCAGCTCATTTCTTCGCCACCTGTTGCTGCGCCTGCACCGCCTGCTGCACAGCTCGTGCCAGTTTCTCTTGAGCCGCACCAAAGGCCGCCCAATCTCCCTTTTGCCGAGCCGTCTCCGCTTCTTTCAAAGCAGTCTGGGCAGTGGTGAGAGCGATCTGCACTTGCTCTTGCGGAGTACCGGTGGCAGGAGCACTCGGAGTGACTGCCGGTGCAGGCGGGGTCGATGCCGCACCTTGCGGGGCAGTTCCTCCAGGTTGAGCTGGTTGGGCACCACCAGGTTGCACTCCAGCAGCCCCATTCGGCACCGGAGCTTCTTTCTTCCCCGCGATGGCAGCATCGCCGGCCTTCACTCCGGAATCTCCACCAAACACCTGGTCGAGAGCGCCATTCAGAGTGGGGGCAAAGCCCACTTGATCACCGAAAAGCGTCAATACGTATTGCAGTGTTGGATACTGAGTGCCGCTCGATGCTTGCACGTAAATTGGCTGCACATAGAGCAAACCACCGCCAATCGGGAGTGAGAGCAAGTTTCCTTGAATCACTCGAGTGCCACCCGTGCGCAGCAAGTTCAACACAGTAGACACATTCTGCGCCGCTAGCATCGTATTTTGCGCCTGGCCTGGGCCGCTCACCGTCAAATCTCGAGGAGCCTCAAGGAGCCTCAGCTTGCCATAAGAATCCGCGATCTTACCCGTGGTATTGCCGGCGTTAGAATCGGCGGCGAAGAAGCCCGTCATCACGTTACGGTTTGTATTTCCCCCAGGGATATACGACGTCGTCAGCGAGAAGCTCGCAGAATCTGTGCCGGGCATCTGCAGTGTGAGATAGTACGGAGGCTGAGCAGGCACTGTGCGTGCATCTCCCCGATCGTTAGTGCGAGCAGTGGGCTCCCGAGGAACCTGCCAGAAATCTCCACCCGAATAGAAGCTCTTCGCATCTTTCACGTGATACCGCGCCAAAAGCGTACGCTGCACTTTGAAGAGATCTTCGGGATACCGCACATGGGCAATCAAATCCCCAGGCATCTTCGCCAACGGCGTGATCTGGCCTGGGAACACTCGGCTCCACGCATTAATAATAGGATCTTTTTGATCCCACTGGTAAAGGGTGACCGAGCCATCATATGCATTCACCACCGCTTTCACGGAGTTGCGAATATAGTTCACTTCTTCAGCGCCACTCACCAAACCAGCAGCATTGAGGAAATCTGATGTCGCTTCCTTCAACGTCTCCCGAGCCGAGTATGGATAGTTATTCGAGGTTGTGTATCCATCAATAATCCACACAAGCTGCTTCGGAGTGCTCGGATTGTTGTCCATATCCACCACAGCAGGCACTGCTTTAGAATCCAGCGTGAGATAAGGAGCCACTTTCTCCACCCGCAGATGCGGATCACGATCGAATAAGATCTGCGACTGGTTAGTCACTCGATCTGAGAAGAAGAGCTCCGTGGAGCGGAAACGAATCGCATACATGAGTTTGTCCCACAAGTTTGCAATCTTGGGCCCGCCGTCGCCCTTATAAGTAGTGTTCACTTGGCCGTTGGCAGCTTTATCGTCTGGATAATCCAGTTCCCACGGCTCTGCTCCCTCCGGAGCTCCCACGATCGAATAATTTGGGCTCTGCTGCCCAAAGTATACGCGCGGCTCATATTTTCCAAGCTCACCAGTGGAAGGAATGCCCGCTTCCCAGAAACTTGGATCACCTTTCGCCGTCACCGTATTGCCGTAGCCAGTGGCCACTCCAAATCCGTGAGTATAAACGGTGTGATCATTCACCCACGAACGCCGTTCCGTAGAAAGCCCCTCAAGGTTCAGCTCTCGCACGCCAATCACGGTGTCGCGCAACTGGCCGTTAATCGTGTATCGATCCACAGTGAGCGGGTCTAAAAATTCATAATACTGCCGATTTTGCTGAAGCTGATTGTACGAAGGAGCCACAATATTCGGATCGAGCAGACGAATCTGCGCAGCAGTTTCAGAATCCTGGCGCAGCTGCCCAGGCTCTGCCGT
The DNA here is from genome assembly GCA_022768785.1 of Arcanobacterium sp. GTDB lineage: Bacteria > Actinomycetota > Actinomycetes > Actinomycetales > Actinomycetaceae > Arcanobacterium_A. The sequence goes on from JALELI010000121.1 coordinate 2,484, forward strand.
GGTGCGAGCAGCGTACTGTTGGGTCTGCACTTTATCGAGCCCGTAGGCCGAAAGCGTGGCATCGATATTGCGCTGGATATACGCAGATTCCAACTCGGCAGCATTCGGATCTACTTCAAATTTTTGCATCAAGAAGGGATAGAGCATCGTGAGCACCATACCCACGGCCACGGTGGAAACAATCCCGATGAGCGACAATTTCCACTTGCGAGAAACCCCCGCCCATACGAAGAGCACCGCCACCAGCGCCACCACAATTGCGAGAATCGTGAGCCCTGGCTTCGAGGCATTGATGTCAGTGAACGTGGCTCCCGAAAAACGATCGTTGTTGCCAAGCAAAAGGTCATAGCGGCCGAGCCACAGGTTGACTGCCACTCCGAGCGCCAGCAAGGCAGCCAGAATTCCAAGGTGTAAATGCACTTTCTTATTAGCCTTTAGCTGGCCTTTCACACTCTTCATAGAGCCCACCAGCCAATAACCCACTAGCGCTGCCGCCACTGAGAGCACCACGAGCGTTAAGAAAAGCCGCACCAACTCGTGTAGCGCCGGGAGAGTGAATACATAAAATCCCACGTTGAGCTTGTATTCGGGATCCTGGCCAGCGAAAGCTCCGCCGTTGATCCACAGCAAGAAAGTGCGCCAGTGTGGGGCTAGCTGAGCCCCCACAACCAGCGACACCAGCACTGGAAATAACCCAAATACGAGCCAGCGTTTGCCTGAGAGCGCTCCACGATAATCGGCGTCACCCGTCATCTTTGAGAAGATCTTAGCCGCCGCCTGAGGGTCAAACCCCTCAGCAAACGGTATCTTAGCGCCAGTTGCTCCAGATGGCGACGTGCCAGCTGCCGCAGCCGATGAATCTGAATGCGCGTCTGCGCTCCCTGCAGGAGCGGCAGCTCCTTTTTTCTTGGCGGGTTTTTCAAATTTCCCGCCACGGGTGGCAATCCAGAGGTTGAGCAGCACTACGGCAAGCGTGAGTACAAAGCCAATCGCGCCCAAGGCGATAAAAGCTCCATACTGGGTCCAAAATACGCGCGCAGCTCCTAGCTGGCCAAACCATCTCCACTCCGTATAGAAAGAAGCTGCCACCACCAGCGCTGCCAAGAGTACTGCTAGCACCACCAGTGTGGGGATAAAAGCTCCTTTGGGAGCAGACGTGTGAGGCTTTTTGGGGCGTTCGGGCCGCCATTGAGCAAACGTTGTGGTAGACATACCCCCACGCTACCAAACTTCCTGGGCCACAAGCACCTTTCTAGCGGCAGTATTGACGCCGAGTTGCAACCATTTT
>JALELI010000005.1 GCA_022768785.1 Arcanobacterium sp.
AAGGGCGGATATGTTCTCGCTGAAGGGTCTGATGTGGTGCTCATCGCCAGTGGCTCAGAGGTGTCGGTGGCGCTAGCGGCGCGCGAACAGCTCGCACAGCAGGGAGTGAGTGCTCGGGTTGTGTCGATGCCTTGCCTTGAGTGGTTTAACGAACAAGATCAGAGCTATCGCGATGAAGTGCTTCCACCAGATATGAAAGCTCGAGTTTCTGTGGAAGCTGGGGTCACGCTCCCTTGGAAAGCTATTGTGGGTGACGCCGGTGAGTGCGTGGGTATCGACCACTTCGGAGAATCAGCTCCAGGTGGGCGTTTGATGGAAAAATATGGCATCACTGCTGAGCATGTGGCGAAAGCAGCATTGGCATCTATGAGCGCTGCTCGATGATAGCTCATGGCACATTCTTCCCACGATATCGTGAAGATTCGGGCACACATGGATTTTGAAAAAGTGATGGCAGTGCAGCGCGCCTGTGATAGCAATGCCTGGCTATACGCAGAAAGCGGAGGAACTGAAGGAGTGGTACCGGTGATGTATAAAGCTTCACGGCGGCACACTTCTGAAGATATATTCGCTCGTGTAGTGCGCCTGTGGCACGCTATTGATCGCCCAAACGTAACGATTCAGCTGCCCACATCTGATCTAGCTGCAGCGGTGATTCGCCGCGCAAAAAATAGTGCAATTCAAGTGGTGCTAGCGTGAATAGCCATTATCCGGCGCAAAGTTTTATATCTTTGCGCCGGATAATGTACGGCTGAAATGCCCCGCAGCTGCCCAATTTTAAAATCTCTTCAGTTAATGAAACAGCAGAGCGAATAGAGCTACATTCCCTGATACTAACCCGAGGATCTTGTATTCCCATATGGTTCGAAGTATTAAACGGAAGCTACGATCAAAGGCCGGGAGCTGCGATCAGGGGCCGATCTTCGCTTTTATAAACTGGCCGATTTTCACTTTTATAAAGAAAAACAGCGAATACTGCGCTTCAAAATAAACACAAGAATCAGGAAAATGGCACAAAACATACTTGGCCATGCCTGAAGAAAGCACTACCAGTGGTAGTTACAGAAAAAACTTGGTGATCAGGCCGATAGCCACAACTACAGCGAACCATACGAGGGCTACACCTACTGTGATTCGGTTGAGGTTACGCTCGGCCACACCAGAAGAGCGCATCGATGTGGAAAGCCCGCCACCAAACATATCGGAGATCCCGCCTCCACGGCCCTTATGTAACAAGATAGTGGCCACTAAGAGAAGCCCTGTCAAGACGAGCAAGACGTCTAAGATAATGAGGACAACGTTCACTGATATTCCAACCTTCTCGATTTTGTGCGGTTAGCGCCGCTCGGGCTTCACTACTAGCACAGCTCACCTGTGGCTAGCTCTAGCTTTTATTTTACGCAATAGCCACTGGCCGCGCGAAATCCAGGGTATTTGCCCCGGCATTCACGCGGCCAGTGTGACGCATTATTCACACACCTAAACTATTACTCACTGAGCTTGATAGGTGACGATCTTTGCGAATTCATCTGCCTTTAGTGAAGCCCCACCCACGAGAGCACCGTCCACATCAGGCTGCGCCATAATCTCCACCACATTGGAGCTCTTCACGGAACCGCCATATTGAATGCGCACGGCATCTGCCACAGTTTGGCCAAACATCTCAGCCACCTTAGCGCGAATCGCGCCGCACACCTCTTGAGCGTTTTCAGGAGTGGCCACCTCACCGGTGCCAATAGCCCAGATTGGCTCATAGGCAATCACGCTCTTGGCCACTTCTTCTCCAGAGAGATGAGCGAGCATTTCGCCGATCTGGCCCACCACGAATTCCACATGGGTGCCCGCCTTGCGGATCTCAAGCGCCTCTCCGCAGCACATAATCGGAATCAATCCGGCATCGAGTGCTTTCTTCGCTTTCTGGCCCACCAACTCATTGGTTTCACCGTGATACTCACGGCGTTCAGAGTGCCCAACCACCACATATGTGCAGCCGAGCTTAGTGAGCATAGCGGTGGAAATCTCACCAGTGAAAGCGCCGTTATCGTGGATCGAAACATCTTGTGCGCCGTATGGAATCGGAATTTCATCGGCCTCAATCAAGGTCTGCACCGAACGAATATCGGTGAATGGCACCAACACAGCTGCTTCCACTGGGTTGAAATCGTGCTTGAGATCCTGGAGAGTCCACGCGAGCTTTTGCACGAGCGCTGTGGCCTCCATATGATCGAGATTCATCTTCCAGTTGCCAGCCATCAATGGTTTACGCGCCATGATCAATCCTCCAATACCGCAATACCTGGGAGCTCTTTGCCCTCGAGGAATTCGAGGGAAGCACCGCCGCCGGTTGAAATGTGGTTAAATTTGTTTTCATCGAAGCCGAGTGTGCGTACAGCTGCTGCGCTGTCTCCCCCGCCTACGATCGTGAATCCAGAAGCATCTTGCATCGCCTGTGCCACTGCGCGGGTACCTTTCGAGAAAGCATCAAACTCAAATACCCCCATTGGCCCATTCCACACCACCGTCTGCGATTCAGCGATCGCGTTGGCATAGAGTTCAGCCGTCTTAGGGCCGATATCGAGCCCCATCTGATCTGCTGGCATATCTGCATTATCCACCACAGTGGCCGGAGCATCAGCTTTGAATTCTGGAGCCACCACGTTGTCTACTGGGAGCAAGAGTTGCACTCCCTTAGCTTTCGCCTTTGCCAAATACTCTTGAGCAGTGGCGATCTGATCCTCCTCGAGCAGTGAAGTGCCCACTTCAAAGCCCTGAGCTTTCAAGAACGTATAGGCCATGCCACCGCCGATCAGCAGCCGATCAGCTTTCTCAATGAGGTTGTTGATCACGCCAAGTTTGTCACTCACTTTAGAACCGCCGAGCACCACTGTGTATGGGCGCTCCGGATTCTTCGTGGCCTTGGAGAGCGAATCAATCTCTTTGAATACGAGTTCGCCAGCTGCACTGGGGAGTTTCTTAGCAATGTCGTATACCGATGCCTGCTTGCGGTGCACCACGCCAAAGCCGTCGGAAACGAAAGCATCAGCAAGAGCAGCATACTGAGCAGCTAGTTCTTCTCGCTCTGCATCAACTTTGGAATCCTCACGCTTATCGAAGCGCACATTCTCTAGCAGCACTACATCGCCACTGTTCATAGCATTGGTGAGCGCCACAGCGCTCTCCCCCACAGTATCTGCTGCGAGCTTCACCTCTTGGCCAAGCAGCTCAGCTAAGCGCTGTGCCACCGGAGCGAGTGAAAATTCAGGTTTTACCTGGCCTTTCGGGCGGCCAAGATGCGCAGCCACAATCACTTTTGCGCCCGCCTTCACTAAACGAGTGAGGGTGGGAAGTGCAGCCCGAATGCGGCCATCGTCTGTGATGTTCTTATCGGCGTCGAGCGGCACGTTAAAATCCGAGCGCACGAACACTTTCTTACCGGCGAGATCACCGAGTGATTCAATAGTCCTCATATTGTGCTCCTTCTTTGAGCGTCGAGGGAAATTCTTTCATGCGAGTGCTCTACTTGCTCTTGCGAAGTGAGAGAGCCACTCACTGTTATCGTGGTTATCTATCGTGCTTTATCTTAGATCAGAAGTATTTTCGTTTTCTTTCAATACGAAAAATTAATGAGATAAAGCCGAAACGTGCCAGTGGGTGCCCACGCAAGCGCGAGCACCCACTCAATCACTCTGAAGTTCCAACTCTCAGAGCTTCTCGGCAACGAGCTCAGTGAGATCCACGAGGCGGTTGGAATAGCCCCACTCGTTGTCGTACCAGCTGCACACCTTCACCTGGTTGCCCAGCACGCGGGTGAGGCCAGCATCGAACACCGAGGAGTGCGGATCGGTCACGATATCGCTCGAAACGAGCTCTTCTTCGCTGTAAGCCAGAATGCCCTTGAGTTCGCCTTCAGCGGCTTTCTTCACTGCAGCATTCACTTCTTCCACGGTCACTTCGCGGCCAGCTTCAAAGGTGAGATCCACAATCGAGCCGGTGATCACTGGCACGCGCATAGCGAAACCATCAAACTTGCCCTTGAGATCTGGGATCACGAGAGCCACAGCCTGAGCAGCACCGGTCTTGGTGGGGATAATGTTCTGTGCGGCAGCGCGGGCGCGGCGCAGATCTTTGTGCGGGCTGTCCTGCAGCTTCTGATCGCCAGTGTAAGCATGCACGGTGGTCATCAGGCCTTTCACAATGCCAAACTCATCGTTCATCACTTTAGCGAGTGGAGCCAAGCAGTTCGTGGTGCACGAAGCGTTAGAAATAATGTTGTGCTTCGTGGTGTCGTAATCGGCGTCGTTCACACCCATCACAAACGTGCCGTCTTCATTCTTCGCAGGAGCGGAGATAATCACTTTCTTGGCGCCACCATCAATGTGAGCCTTAGCCTTAGTGGCATCGGTGAAACGGCCGGTGGATTCGATCACGATGTCCACATCGAAATCGCCCCAGGGCAGCTTAGCTGGATCGGTCTCTGCAAGTACCTTGATAAGCTTGCCATCAACGAGAATTCCCTCATCGTTGTAGGAAACTTCCTTGTTAAGCTTACCGAGCACGGTGTCGTACTTGAGAAGGTGAGCCAAAGTCTTGTTGTCGGTGAGATCGTTCACTGCCACGATATCAAGATCGGCGCCCTGCTCAAGAGCTGCCCGGAAGAAGTTGCGGCCGATACGACCAAAGCCATTAATACCAACGCGAGTAGTCACTCTGTATCCTCCTTGTGCTTTATGCACATTAGCTAACTACTTGCGCGAGAAAACCTCGCGCTAGCTCGAAGCGGAGTTCCTCGAACTCTCTGCTCCGATCCATCAATAATTTTACCGGCAGTCGGCTCTACTTCGCAGGACTAACGACTGTGACCTAAGCCAAGCCGGTGTGACGTACACCGCCAAATCTTTGGCGCGCGCCAAAGCGTTTATCGATTCAGGTTTTATCCTGGTTGTCGCAGATCCTAAATGCCCTGCTCAGCGCCGTTCTCCACGCTGCTGGGCAGCAGCTACAGCATCGAGAGTGCTGGGAATTCCCAATTCCGCTGCGCGCTTATCAGCCATCGTATTGAGCCGGCGTAGTCTGCCAGCCACTGCATCTTTTGTGGCTGGCGGAGTGAGCCGTTCCCCGAGCAAATTGAGCGAATCGTCTGGATAATCAATGCGGAATTGCCCAGCTTGGCGCAAATTCTCTGGCACTTCGGCACCGAGGATTTCAAAAGCCCGTTTCACTCGAATCACGGCCACCACCGCAGCATCTGCACTACGGCGCATATTTGCATCATCGAAATTTGCAAGCCGGTTCGCTGCACCGTGCACTTCACGTTCGGTGCGGAGCGTCTCCCATTGAAGCACGGCGTCATTAGCTCCCATGCGGGCGAGCATTGCAGAAATTGCATCACCCTCGCGGATATCCACTCGATGCGCGCCCCGAGATTCACGAGCCCGATATGGAATATCCATACGCCGAGCCAATCCTCCGATCGCATAGGCAGCTTCTAATGTGGGGCAAGTAACTTCCAGTGAGGCATTGCGCCCTGGCTCCATCAAAGTGCCACGCGCTAAAAAAGCCCCTCGCCACGCTGCGGCAGCATCTGCTTTAGAGCCTCCCACAATTTGCGCTGCCAACCCGCGCACTGGGCGGCCTTTAGAATCGAGGAGCCCTACACGGCGAGCAAAACGCTCTCCATTTGTAGCCACTCGCAGCAGATAGTGGTTGCCATGCCGCATTGAATTCTTGACGGCGATCATCTCTGGATCGACGCGAAACACTTTGTGAACCAGTTCCCACAGATGCCGGGCCGCAGCTGGATGCGTGAGTTCCGCATGTACAGCCACCACTCCGGCATTGATTTCAAGGCCTCCAGCAAAGCGAAACATAGTGGAAATTTCGGCCAGCATAGAAGAAGCCAACTGTGGATACACAGCTGAAAGCTCGTCTTTAACAAGCGCAGTTAGCGCAGGCATTCCACCACCTCTCTCCTGTGAGAAAAATACTTAAATAGCTAAGCTGGCGCAACTTCCAAAAAAGCACGCCGGTATGCAGCCGCCAGATAGAGCGGATCGTGATGCCCACGAGCAGCCACATCAGCCACCGGGTGAGCCATCACATCTGCACCACACAGCGCCGCAGCCGAATGTAATAGTTCCCAATTTTCTACTGCATCGGGGTCTGCAAGCACCGTGGTGAGCGACAACTGCGGCGCACATTCATGGAAGGAGAGCACGTGTGCGGCGGCATCGAGCAGCGCCGTTTCGCCATCTGATTCCAGATTCAGCACGAGCAGTTTCTTCGCCTTTGTGGTGGAGAGCGCAGTGCGCAGCCGAGGCACAAGCAAGTGTGGAATCACAGAGGTAAACCACGATCCAGGCCCAAAGATCACCCAGTCGGCATCACGCACAGCGTCAAGAGCTTCCTGATGTACCGGAGGATCACTCGGCTCAATCCGAATATTACGAATCAGAGCATGCGATTTTGCCACCTTATTTTGGCCGTAAATTGTGGTGATGCCCCGATCTCGATCAGCCACGTCTGCTTCGATCTCCAGTGGCACTGCCGCCATGGGGATCACGCGGCCGCGCACATCAAGCAGATTGCCCACCCAATCTAGGCCATTAACGGTATCTCCCAAAAGATCCCACAGCCCTTCAATGAGCAGATTCCCCAGTGCATGCCCATTGAGTTCGCCTTGCGATTCAAAGCGATATTGCAATACGTCACGCCACGTTTGCCCCCACTCAGAATCATCACACAGCGCTGAAAGCGCCATTCGCAAATCTCCCGGCGGCAACCCTCCAAGCTCTTTTCGCAACCGGCCGGAAGAACCGCCGTCATCTGCCACAGTAACGATCGCCGTAATATTACGCGTGATGAGTTTGAGCGCCGAAAGTGACGCATAGAGGCCGTGACCCCCTCCAAGTGCCACCACTTTAATTCCTCGGGCGCCAATTGGAAAACGAGTATCCATATATGTTCCTACTCTCGCCCTAAATCGCGGTGAATCGTGCGCACGGAAAAACCTCGATCTCGAAGCTGGCAAGAGATCTCTTCGGTCATCGCCACAGAGCGATGCTTTCCTCCGGTGCACCCAATAGCGAGTGTCACATAAGGTTTTAATTCACGCTGATATCCCGAGATAATTCCGGCAAAGAGCGCCGTGTATTCATCAGCAAATTTTTGTGCTCCCGGCACTGACAGCACAAAATCTCGCACGGGTTTATCTTTGCCAGTGAGGTGACGCAGCTCCGTCACCCAATACGGATTTGGGAGGAACCGCATATCCACCATGTTGTCTGCATCGAGTGGGATTCCATATTTAAACCCAAAGCTCATTACCGTGATATGCACTGGCAACGCCTCGGAATTGGAGGCCAAAAATGAGCGCATCTTGCGCGCGAGATCGTGCACTGAAAGCGCTGTGGTGTCGATCGTAACATCTGCGCGTTGGCGCAGCTGCGCGAGCAGCACGCGCTCTTTGGTGATGCCATCGAGCAGCCGCCCATCGCCCTGCAGCGGGTGTGGCCGACGCACATTCTCATAGCGCTTCACGAGCTCCGAATCAGTGGCATCGAGGAAGAGAATGCGATAGCTCACATGCGCATCGCTCAGTTCTTTCAACGCTGCCGATAGCTCGTCGAAATATTCTCGGGAACGCACATCAACGATTAGCGCCAGCTGGTTCACTCCACCGCCGGGCCCCATGAGCCCAATCATGGCGCGCATCAACCTCGGTGGCAGGTTATCCACCACATACCAGCCCAGATCCTCTAACGTGGTGCCGGCACGCGAGCGGCCAGCTCCACTCATTCCCGTGATAATCAGCACTTCTGGTTTCTCGCTATCGCTACTCGCGCGCGCTCCCGCAGCACGGTCGAGAGCAGTGATACCTTTGGGGATCAGCCCAGTGTCGTTAATATTTGTCAGCTCGTCCATATCTGTATTTTCTCATGTTTGAGCTCGCTGCGCCCCTCCCTTGTACAACTCACTGCACCCCTTGTACAATACGCGGATTTTCACTTCGTCCTTTGCCGCAGTTTCCGCAGTTGTTCTCAGCTTTTCCCTGTTTCTTTCCACACGGATAGCCCCCTTCCCTAACGCTGATTCTCTGCGCTGCTTTGCTCTACGCCGTCATACTCGCCCTGCCCGTTGGATAAGCGCCGGAGCTGGGCAAATCTCTGTGTCGAATATCATGCTTGCCACTGTGGCAGCTCACGCATCGCTGCCGTGCTCAGAAAGAGAAAACTCTCTAGAAAGCGCCGGGCGCGCGGAGAGCGACGTGAGGATCGTCTGAGCCATCTTGGCCCCAATTCCAGGCACTCGTTGCAGCGCCTCCGCATCGGCCTCCTTGATACGGGCGAGCGAGCCGAAGTGTTTGAGCAGTGCTTTTTGTTTGCTTGGCCCCAATCCTGGCACAGCATCGAGGGCGGAGCGCACCATGGATTTTGCCCGCTTCTTGCGGTGAAATGTGATGGCAAAGCGATGGGATTCATCGCGCACATATTGCAGCAGATGTAGGGCAGCGCTCTGGCGTGGCAAGATCAGCGGAAATTCTTCTGAGGGTATCCACACTTCTTCCAAACGCTTTGCGAGGCCAATCACCGCCACATCAACTCCCAGATCGGCTATCACCCGCTGCGCCGCATTCACCTGTGGGAGCCCTCCATCTACCACAATCAAATCTGGGCGGTAGGCAAAACGATGCACTTTATTGGAAGCATCGTTTGCCACAAGTTCCCCAGAAGCAGAATGGGCTGCGGAAGCACTGGGCGCACTGGAATCTGAATCGAGCTGCCGGGCAGCGAGAGGTTCATCATCTGAGGCATCATCTGGACGAGCTCCAGCGGCGAGCCGTGAGAGCCGGCGGGTGAGCACTTCAGCCATGGCCGCGGTGTCGTCTGCCGCTCCCTCGCCGTGCTCTCCGCGAATAATGAACTTGCGATAATCTGCTTTTTTCGCCAACCCGTCTTCAAACACCACCATACTCGCCACTTGATTTGTGCCTTGAGTGTGCGAAATATCAAAGCACTCGATTCGCAGCGGTGCGCGCTCTAGCCCAAGCCCCTCACGCAGTTCTTCCAAGGCTTGTGAGCGCACCGTAAGATCGCCAGAACGCGCCAGTTTGTGCCGTTGCAGCGCCTGCGCAGCGTTGAGGTGCACTGTGGCCATGAGCTGTGCCTTTTTCCCTCGTTCGGGAGTTTTAATATGCACCCTTCCCCCGCACAGCTCGCTCAGCCACTGTTCTAAAGCTGCGCGATTGCTCGGGGCTGCCGGCAGCCAAATTTCACGCGGAATCACGCTCGTCGCAGTATGCGTTACGTCGTCAACATAGCGTGGAGCGGTTTTATGACGCCGAGATGCCCTGGTTTCCGCGCCCCGATGAGCTTCGGTGCTCGGCTCTTGACTGCTGTGCCCAGATTTCATTTCCCATGCCGCCAGATCATGCGCGTGCGCCGCAGCTGCCCCATCGCCATACACATGCACGAGCAGCTCTTCGAGAAGCTGAGCTGCACTCGTATCCTCGATTTCACTCACCCAACCGCGCTGACCGCGAATTCGTCCTCCACGCACGTAAAACACCTGCACACTTGCCTCGAGCTCATCGAAATCCAGGCCGAAAACATCTGCATCTACAGTGGCTTCCATCACCACAGCATTCTTTTGCGCCAAAGCCTTCAACACCACAGACTCATCGCGCAGCCGCGCCGCCTGCTCAAAATTCTCTGTGGCTGCAGCAGCTTGCATCTGTTCAGTTTTCTGGGCAATGAGTTCACTGCCGTCGGAATCTAGAAAGCTAATCAGCTCATTCACCAGTTCTCGATGCTCTGCAGCGTTCACTCTGCCCACACACGGAGCCACACAGCGATCGATATACCCATTGAGGCAGGGGCGGCCAGAGCGCCGGGCTTGGTTGAACACTCCTTTTGTGCACGATCGCACCGGAAATACTTTCAACAGCAAATCTACTGAATCGCGGATCGAACCTTTGGTATAAGGACCGTAGTATTTATCGCCTTTTTTGTGAGCGGCGCGCGTGCCGAGCAACCGCGGAAATTCTTCAGATGTGGTGACGGCGAGGTACGGATAGCTTTTATCATCGCGGAAAATCACATTGAATCGCGGCGAAAACTCTTTGATCCATTGATATTCCAGTGTGAGAGCCGCACTCTCGTTAGCCACCACCACCCACACCACGCGCACTGCCGTAAACACCATGGTGCGGGTGCGCGGGTGCAACTTCTCTGGAGGCTGAAAATAATTCACCAAACGGGCGCGCAATGATTTTGCTTTGCCCACATAGATCACGCGATCCTCAGCGTCGATAAAACGATACACTCCAGGCTGCGCTGGAATGTCCGAGGTTTTCGGGCGATAGCTCTGTGGATCTGCCATAGTGCGATTCTAAACAACTATTCGCTCATGTGCGCGGCACGGCCCTGCCGCGCACATGAGACTGAAGCGAAAGGCTGTGGCCGCTAGCTCAGCAGTGGTTTCAGATATTGCCCTGTATAGCTCTCTGCCATATCAGCCACGTGTTCTGGTGTGCCCTCAGCCACCACCAGCCCACCGCCTTTGCCCCCTTCGGGGCCTAGATCAATCACCCAGTCAGCAGATTTGATCACATCGAGGTTGTGCTCAATCACAATCACGGTATTGCCTTTATCAGTGAGTGCCTGCAGCACCCCAAGCAGCTTCTTCACATCGTCAAAATGCAAACCAGTGGTGGGCTCATCGAGAATATATACAGTTTTACCAGTAGAACGCCGATGGAGCTCAGAGGCGAGCTTTACCCGCTGTGCCTCACCGCCTGAGAGCGTGGTGGCCGGTTGGCCCAGACGCACATACCCGAGCCCCACGGCGTCAAGCACATCGAGATATTTCGTGATCCGCGGAATGTGCTCAAAAAATGGGCGTGCTTCAGAGATCGTCATATTTAACACTTCAGACACATTCTTGCCTTTATAGTGCACTTCCAGAGTTTCCCGGTTGTAGCGTGCACCGTGGCATACCTCGCACGGCACATACACATCTGGCAAAAAATTCATCTCAATTTTGATTGTACCGTCACCTTTGCAAGCTTCACAACGCCCACCTTTCACATTGAAGGAGAAACGCCCAGGCCCGTATCCACGCACTTTGGCCTCTGAGGTGGCTGCAAAAAGCTGGCGAATCGGATCCCACATACCGGTGTAGGTGGCCGGATTAGAACGTGGCGTGCGCCCAATCGGGCTCTGATCTACATGCACCACTTTATCGAGCGCTTCAATCCCCGTCACACGCTTGTGCCGGCCTGGCAGGTGACGTGCCCCATTGAGCTTATTCGCAAGTACTTCATAGAGGATCGAGTTCACGAGTGAGGATTTTCCAGAGCCTGAAACACCGGTGACGGCGGTGAATACGCCGAGCGGGAAATGCACTGAAATGGAGCGCAAGTTGTTTTCTGCAGCGCCTTCTACCGTGATCTGTTTAGCTCTATCCACCTGGCGGCGCTTGGTGGGCACTGGCACACTGTTTTTGCCACTCAAATATTGGCCGGTGATTGAGCGCTGGGCAGCGCCGATACCAGCTGGCGGCCCAGAATACACTACTTCGCCGCCAAACTCTCCAGCTTTCGGCCCGATATCCACGAGCCAATCGGCCTCCCGAATAGTTTCTTCATCGTGTTCCACCACGATCAGCGTATTTCCCAAATCGCGCAGATGTTTCAAAGCGTCGAGGAGCCGCCGATTATCGCGCTGATGCAGCCCGATAGAAGGTTCATCGAGCACGTAGAGCACTCCCACGAGCCCACTGCCAATCTGTGTGGCCAGTCGAATTCGCTGGGCTTCTCCGCCGCTCAGCGTGCCAGCCGCACGCGACAACGTGAGGTAATCCAGCCCCACTGTGACCAAAAAATTCAGGCGCTCGAGGATTTCACGAAGCACCTGCGTCGCAATTTTCGCCTCACGTTCACCGAGTTGAATCTGCGAGAGATAATCGCGCGCCTCGTTGATCGGCAAATCCGTGAGCTGTGAGATGTTGAGCTCTCCCACCCGCACCGCTAGCACCTCTGGCTTGAGCCGTGCTCCGTGGCACCCTGCGCACGGCACATTTCGCATAAAACCGCCGTAGCGCTCTTTCTGCTGATCAGATTCGGTTTCATCAAATTTGCGGCGTACATAGTGCAGCACCCCTTCAAAACCAGTGGAGTAGGTGCGTTCCCTTCCCCAGCGGTTCCGGTAGGTCATTTTCACCGCAAAATCATGGCCGTTTAAAATCGCTGCGCGAGCCTGCTCAGGCAGTTCACGCCACGGTTGTGTGAGGCTGAATCCGAGCTCTGCCGCCAGCGATTGTAATCGGCGCATAAAATACTCTTTGCCTTGAGCGCTCGCCGTCACGCTCCACGGAGCAATCGCCCCTGCTTCGATGGAGAGTGAATCATCGGGCACCACGAGGTCTTCGGCCACTTCGGTTGTGTATCCAATGCCATCGCACTCTGGGCATGCCCCATACGGCGCGTTGAAAGAAAACGTCCGCGGCTCGATTTCGTCTAGTTCTAGTGGGTGGTCATTGGGGCAGGCACGTTTTTCTGAAAACTTCTGTTGCCGTTGGGGATCGCCAGCATCACGATCCACAAAATCGGCAATAGCCAAACCTCCGGTGAGCCGAAGTGCCGTTTCCACAGAATCGTTCAGGCGGGTGCGCGCTTTCTGGCGAATCACGATCCGATCCACTACCGCGGAGATGGTGTGTTTTTTCGTTTTAGCAAGAGCCGGTGCAGCTTCGAGGCGCACGAGATCGCCGTCAATAATCGCTCGCGAATAGCCATCGGCCCGCAGCTGCTCGAGAAGTTCAAGATGCTCCCCTTTGCGCCCGCGAATAAGCGGAGCCAAGATCTGCAACTTCGTGCCCTCTGGCTCGCTCATCAGCCGATTCACGATCTGTTCAGCGCTCTGCGCCTCAATTTTGGCTCCGCATACGGGGCAGTATTGAGTGCCAGCACGCGCATAGAGCAAGCGGAGATAATCATATACTTCAGTGATTGTGCCCACTGTGGAGCGCGGATTGCGGCTCGTGGATTTTTGATCAATTGCAACAGCTGGGGAAAGCCCCTCAATAAAATCCACATCGGGCTTATCCATACGGCCTAAAAATTGGCGTGCATAAGAACTCAACGATTCCACATAGCGGCGTTGCCCCTCGGCAAAGATGGTGTCGAACGCGAGTGAGGATTTCCCGGAGCCGGAAAGCCCAGTGAACACCACAAGTTCATCACGAGGAATATCGAGATTCACGTTTTTGAGATTGTGCTCACGGGCACCTTGAATATGAATGGAATCGTGCACGTGGCTAGCTTAGCCCGGCCTCGGCGCCCCCTCAATTTGTAGTGGTGTGGCTTATAGCAGCAGCGTGCTGTGCGCTGGCAGCCCGCACGCGGTGCGTGCCGAGATTGCTGTAGCTCCAAAACCACGAGCTGCCCAGTCTGCAGGTTCCTATGCGCCGTGAAAGCCTGCCGAGGTGTAGTTTTCCTGCGTGAATCTTGCCGTGAGCGAACGAATATGGATTCTCCATGCTAAAAATTTGGCAACAGCTTAGGATATGTAAGTGAAATTTTTAAACGATATACAGCCCCTGTATGACTTAACATACGACGACGTGTTCATGGTGCCTTCCCGCTCTGCCGTGGGATCACGGAACAATGTCGATCTCACCACAGACGATGGCACTGGTACCACGATCCCCATCGTGGTGTCGAATATGACGGCAATTTCCGGCAAACGCATGGCGGAAACCGTGGCTCGCCGCGGCGGTATCGCGATTATTCCCCAGGATATTCCTGTGGAGATAGTTACTGAAACAGTGCACGCAGTGAAAGCCTCACATCTCGTGTATGAAACACCAGTGATCTTGAAACCGCATCACACCTGTGGCTATGCTCTCGATCTTTTGCCTAAACGCGCACATCAATCAGCGGTGGTGGTAGATCCCGAAACGAATACTCCTGTAGGGTTTGTGGATAAATCTGACATCACTGGAGTGGATCGCTACACACAGCTGCGCGAGGTGATGAGCACTGAGCTCGTAACGATTCAAGAGGGCACAGATCCGCGCAAAGCTTTTGCGATCTTAAAAGAGAAGAATCGTAAACACGCTCCGGTGGTGGATACCGAGGGGCATCTCGTGGGGCTCATCACCCGCGCTGGCACAGTGCGCTCTACGATCTACACCCCTGCCACCGATTCTGATGGCAAACTTCGCATTGGCGCTGCCATCGGAATGAATGCTGATCCAGTGGGGAAAGCACAGCAGTTAGTGGCAGCTGGAGTTGATGTGATCGTGGTAGACACTGCACACGGGCATCAAGAGAAAATGCTAG
>JALELI010000018.1 GCA_022768785.1 Arcanobacterium sp.
GTGACGCGTCGCTAGATATGCTGCAGGATTGGCAGCGGCCGCGTATGGCCACATAAATAAATATTGGGGGTATGGCGCAGCTGGTAGCGCATCTGCTTTGCAAGCAGAGGGTCAGGGGTTCGAGTCCCCTTACCTCCACCATCAAGGCTTGGCGAACAGGTAGTACCAGAGTATAGGTAGCGCCAGTATCTAAAGCGAGCTGGGTTTCAAGCTTGGTCTACTCAGTAGCGTTTAAGCTCACTACTCTCTTCCCGTAGCCGTTTATCCCACAGCCGTTTAAGCTCTTTCGCCTCCGACACTTTCATTGCCCCCATAGGTTGCTTGCCAGCGATTCAACGTCGCTTCGCTCATATCCAACACGCTCAGGATTCGAGCATTATTTTTTCCTTTGAATCGCAATTTAATGCCAGCAAACTAGATCCTACTTGCCAAATACAGTTCAAAATAGCGGGCAAGGCAGGATTGCGAATTTGATTCGCCTTCACTTACTCCCACAGCTCTTTTTCCTTTTTCAACGCCCTATTGACACCAGGCTTTCTTAGTCATATCCTCAATGTAAACGATTACAGATGTAAACGATTACATAAGGGCAAAGGCGCCAACCATGACTCAACCTCCTACTCTCCAAGATGTAGCAACTCGCGCAGGGGTATCCATTGCTACCGCTTCGCGCGTATTGAGTGGCACCGATAACGTCACACAAAGAACTCAAAACCGAGTTCGGAAAGCAGTTACTGAACTCAATTACGTCCCTAATGCAAAAGCTCGCGCCCTCCGCAAACAGTCCAGCGAAGTGTTGGGCCTAGTTCTCCCAAACTTCCATAATCCATTCTTCTTGGAGCTCATTGAAAAAACAGTTATAGAAAGTAAAGCTCACGGCTATCGCATGGTTATTACCGGTGGTGAAGACACCTTCCAAGAATCTGAGCAGTTGGCAACCACAAAAGCTGTTGATGGGTTACTTATATTCGGCGCCCGCACCGACGAAACTCCAAATTGGAAATTGCTCGAAACTTTCCCTGTTGTCTTCTTCGATCGGGCACCCGAATCCGCAAGTATCCACGATATTGCGATAAATCATCGCGCAGGTGCGCGCATCGTAACCCAACACCTCATTTCTGTAGGTGCGCGCACGCTTCTCCATATTGCTGGCCCACATCACCTCGGTGTTTCGGCAGCACGTAGGAACGGTTTTAATGATGCTGTTACCGAAGCTAACAATAAGCGCCCCGATACCATTCTTTCAGCAGAAATCATTGAGGGCGACTTCAGTATGGAATCAGGAGCAAAAGCAGCACGGCGCTACGTAGATACCCACCGCGGAGCACCGGCTGGAGTATTTGCAGCAAACGACCATATGGCGATTGGAGCCATGAATGAGCTTCGCAATCTTGGCTATGAAATCCCGAATGATGTGCTAGTAGCTGGATATGACGGAATCGCTTCTACTGCACTCATACAACCGAGTTTGACTACTCTAGTGCTCCCGATTCAAAACATGGCTAAACAAGCTGTGACTTTATTGATCAACCTTATTGAAAACGGCCTAGATTCAACTGGTGCAGAACCGATTGAACTCACTGGCACACTTCGCATTGGTGGCTCCACCACTCAGCCCTAAATAATTCGCTCCGCCACCCGACGTCATAATTAGAAAGGACTACCTATGACTTCACCTAAACTTGTCTATTTTGATACCGATCCGGGGATAGATGACGCCGTCGCCCTCGCTTATCTTTGTGCAACACCATCTGTGAAGCTAGTTGGTATCGGCTCAATTTTTGGAAACACCTCTTCATCACAAGCTGCTCAAAATGCACTGAACTGGATTGAAATTATGGGGCAACCAGATATTCCAGTGGCGATGGGAGCCCAGCACCCTTCGCACGGTGATTTCCACGGCGGCACTACCTGGATCCACGGAGAAGTTGGCACAGGAGCTATTGAACTTCCTAAAGCGAAAGCCCAGTTAGATCCACGTTCAGCAGCTGAACTACTCGTTGATCTTGCCAATGAATACGCTGGTGAACTGGAAATTATTACAGTCGGACCACTAACCAATATTTCACAAGCCCTCGAGATCGACCCAGAACTACCATCGAAGATTAAGCACGTCACAATTATGGGCGGCACAGCAATGCACCCGGGAAATATTTCACCCGTGACCGAAGCTAACGTGGGTAAAGACGCCGAAGCTTCTGCCGTCGTCTTTAATGCTCAATGGCCAATAACGCTGGTTGGCATGGACGTTACGATGGCAAATAATTTCTATGATTCACATCGCGAACGTCTCTACTCCTCTGGTTCGAAGAGCGCTAAGAGAATCGCAGATGTGCTCGACTTCTACTTCAATTTTCATCTAGAAATTTTTGGCGAACGTCGTTCAGCTACTCACGATCCACTGGCTGCCGCTATTGGTGCTGGCGATATCATTCCTGAATTGGCCCCCGTGGTTAACGTCGTCGTAGATGACTCGAACGGACCCGGCCGTGGGCAAACTATCTGTGATCTACGTGGAATGTATGTTGGCTACCCAGATCAAGACGGCGCTCACTGCTCAGTTGTTCTCAAGGTTCCAGCTAACTCTCCCGAGCGAATTATCGACATGATTACAACTCTGCCGTAAGCAGCGAGGATTACACCAATTAAGAAAGGAAAGACACCGATGTCTACCACCAAGGCTGATCCTGGCCATAAAACTCGCAATATCATTCTCGTCGGCCTAATTTTTGCAGTAGTTGCTTTTCAGCTCAACGCAACGATGCTAAACCCAGCAGTTAAGCAAATGGAAAGCGCACTTTCAGCAACCACTGCCCAGATCGCTTTTACCACTTCCCTTTTCTTCCTCTCAAAAGCAATCTTCCAAATCTTTATGCCACGTCTTTCTGATATGCAGGGCCGCCGAAAGATCTTAATTGTCACAATGGGAATTTTGATTGTAGGCACAGTTATTTCAATGCTTGCTCCAAATGTGGCATGGCTTTACGTAGGGCGCGCTATTCAAGGTGCTTGTGGCCCTGTCTTCTCAATCGCTTTACTTATTCTTCGTGAAAGCACCGCGGACGAAAAGGAATATGGTTCAAAACTCGGGCTTATTATCGCAATTAACGGCGGAGTTGCAGGTATTGACGTAATCCTAGGCGGGTGGATGGCTGACAATTGGGGCTTCCGTTCAATTCTTGCCTTCACCCTTGCGATTACACTAGCTGCGCTCTATATGATTATCCGCTGGGTTCCAGAATCACACCCGTCGCAAGGCGAAAAGATGGATTGGGTTGGCGTTGTTTTCCTTTCAATTTTCTTCGTCACAGTGTCTTGGGCAGTAGGTTCAAACCCCTTCTTCTTAATCACAAACAAGAGCACCGATATGTGGATTTGGATCGGCACTGCAGTAGTGGCAATGCTTGTGTTCGTCCTTTGGGAGCACTCAACCAAGACACCGCTCATTCCACGGGCACACCTAACAAATCGCGCAATTTGGTTCATGCCACTCACCACGATCCTCACCCTTACCTCGATCATGGCGGTTGTTAACTTAGTTGTTCCATCTTTTGCCCAGAATCCAACAGCAGGATGGGGAATGGAAGCTTCAATCGCTTCACTCCTCTTCATGTCACCATACGCACTGGTGGGATGGATCGCTGGTCCCTTTGCAGGACGACTTGCAGGCACCTTTGGGTACCGATTCCTTCTCCGCACTTCGATTGCAGCTAACGTGGTAATTTTGATCCTCTTAGCGCTTTTCGGTCTTTCAAACCAATGGGTATTCGGTATTCTCATTTTCCTCTTGGGCGTAACCTATGCCGGCACAACAAACGTAATGTTGAACGGCCTAGGCGTAGTACTTTCACCAAAGGAAGCACCCGGATTACTACCAGGCTTAAATGGCGCATCGTTCGGTATCGGAGCATCACTTTCCTTTGCACTACTTGGCAAAACCATTACTGCTGGTTCGCCAAAAGGATCGGAATCAATTGCTGGTTACCAAAATGCGATCTGGATTGGTGTTGGAATTATGATCGCAACGCTACTTGTTTCGATGTTGCTGCCAAAGCCATCTGCAGATAACGCAGTTGAGGCAGAAAAGTAATCTCGCAGTTTGCGTTATAAATCGGGCAGTCCCTACCGCTTAATCCTTTCGGCGGTAGGGACGACGATGGTAGCAGTAGTTCCAGCGATCGGAACCGTCCTGTCAATATCTTTACCTGCAGTACCAGCAGCATCTACCGAACTTTTTACAAAGTCAGTGGAACAGTTCCTTATTACCAATACAATACTTGGAATAGTTATTGGAATTGCAGGCCTAACTCTTGCGGTGATAGCTAAACTACCCGCAGGAGAGTCCATCGCAGCATTGGCGGGTATTGTGTGGTTAGCGTCGAGAATGCTGGCCACATTGCGTCGATAATATTCAGAGGAATGAAGCCGCCCATATAGACGCAACAAAACGTGCCAATACCAGGAGGTTTTATGGACGACACCCGCAAGCGTATCGAGCAGATGGAAAACAAGATGAACCAAGTCAGTTCATATACAAAAATGCTCGAATCTATGCTCGATAGCTTCTCTGCTATGGAGCAAACTGTGGAGGAACTCTGGAACTACTACGAGAATGGCGAATGGATGGCAGATTACCAACTAGATGAAGCCGGAGAGGTTCCGGAGAGTATGCCGCGTGGCATACTCTCTGAAGACGGTCTATATAATGTTTTGGGAGATTTTCAGGACGTTCGAGAGAGACTCATCAATCTCAAATAATATCCTCGGCATTCAATAATCAATCCATTACAGCGCTACGTTTAGCTGGTAAATCACAGCAAATACGGTTCACCACATTTGAAATATCACCAACAAGAGTGCTTATATAGGGGGATAAGGCTAACCTAAATATATAAGTACTCTTCCAGATGGCGGTACGTTCGTAGATTCGCCTCATAAATAAGAAAAAGACACTTCAACGAGCCCTTCCGCTCAGGTTCAACGAGCCCTTCCGCTCAGGTTTCAGATAAAGAAAAGTAAGAGCTGGGCAAGAAGCCATGCGTTTTGTTGAACCGATCTTTCTTTGCGTAATCATACGAGAAGAAAGATTGCCGAGTGGCAGATGGGAATAAGTATCCCGCACCAGATATAACTACGATCCTAGTGTTATCCTTAGTCAAGACACATGTTCTAATGGGGGAATTATGCGCTTTGGCAAAATTTTGCTATCTGCTTCGCTAGCTGTTGCGATGACCTGCACTACGACCGCAATCAGCATGGCCGCTGAAACAGATCCACCCGCTGTGCCAACGGAGCAAACTAACACAACAGCTGACAGTTCTGGTACTTCGGGTACTCCTGCGGTTTCCGATACTAAGCCAGACACTGGGGGAAATGCTCCAGCGGAACAAGAGCCCGGTGATACCTCTGGTACTGATAACTCTGGTACTTCGGGTGCTCCTGCGGTTTCTGATACTAAGCCAGACACTGAGGAAACTCCTGCTCCTATGCCGGCACCACAGCAAGGTACCCCTACGGAGCCGAATCCCAGCCCCCAGACAAAAGATGCTAAAGCTCCTAGCAAAGTTCCTGCTGCTATTACGAATATTACGCCAACAGCTCCTACTCTCTCAGCAGACGGCGTCAATCTTCCGGATATTACCGGCGTTAAATGGATTGTTGGTGGGGAAATCGTTAAAGGGTCTGGTTTCCGAAGCTTTGCGAACGCACAACAGCGCAAGCGATTGGTGGTTTCTGCAGTCTCTGCA
Source organism: Arcanobacterium sp. (assembly GCA_022768785.1). Lineage (GTDB taxonomy): Bacteria > Actinomycetota > Actinomycetes > Actinomycetales > Actinomycetaceae > Arcanobacterium_A. Next base: position 5,748 of record JALELI010000018.1, read on the forward strand.
GACAGCAGCAAATACCGAATAGTAGGAACGAGCTCTTGGGTGCTCACTCAAGAGCCAATGATTCCAGCTAGCCGACAGCCTGTGAATTCCTTTACTTGGCAAATGGCACATCAGATAGGCAACGGGTGGACTGGAACAATATTCAATGCCGGTGATTTCGATGGGAACGGTTCACAGGATCTTTTCCGCATAACAGATTCTGGGCGGTTGTATTTGTACCGTACTTTCGCCAATGCCCGATTCTCAGCTTCGCTAGCTTTTGGATACGGCTGGAATGCCTTCTCGAAGATAACTGGAGGAATTGATTTCTCTGGCGATGGGGCGCCTGATCTACTTGCAGTAGAACGACGAACTGGCCGTCTTTATCTCTATCGCGGAAACGGGAGAGGCGGCTTTATCCCAGGGCGTATTGCATTTGGGTATGGCTGGCTTAGTATGCGCGACATTTCTTTGGCGCCCGCGATGGGAGGCGCAAATGCCCGATTGATTGCCACCGGTCGAGATGGCCGGATGTACGTATACGAGGGAAATGGTAAGGGATCTTTCAAACCTGGGCGAGTGGCTCTCGGCTATGGCTGGAATGGGGTGTCTAGTATTCATGCCAGCCAAGACTGGAATCGCGACGGCCATGCCGATTTGATCGCTCTTGCCAATAATGGGGATTTTCGGTTATATCTTGGAAACGCCAACAACCTGTGGGGTATATCCATGAAAGTTGGCATAGGTTGGAATGGAATGCGGCAGATACTGCTGATTAATTCGGCCAATGAGAACGAAGTTTGGACGATTGATCGAAGCTATCGGCTCTGGAGATACACAAATACTCAAAACGGCTATGTGGCGCCGGGGGTTAATCGCCAGCTCGGATATAAAACCTCAGGTATTAATCTTCGCAACAGTTATGAATATCCAATTGCCACAAATTACCTAGTGTATACAAATTTTCCGCATGCAGCTGATGGAACTCCGCTAGTCAAATGGAATGGAAAATATATTTTCCATCCAGTTGCTTACTCTAGATATGCGATGTACATGGCTCAGAATGCGATGTTCACCAAGGGCACTGCCAGCTATAACAAGTGGCGAGATTGGGCTGTTAAAACCGGCAATCTGATACTACGGTATAGCATTACTCTGAATGGCGATGAGCTGTGGCTGCCTTATGGATTTGAGTTAAATGCGATCTCAGAGAAGGACTACCACCTCAATCCGCCGTGGGTATCAGGAATGTCGCAAGGCTTGGCGCTAGGAGCTTTCGTTAGGCTGGAGCAGCTAACTGGCGATGTGAAGTGGCGGCAAGCTGCAGATAAAGTGTTAGCTACGTATTACTCTCGGCCTGGGGATAGATTCTTTTTCTCTCACCCTGATCCAGATGGTCACTTATGGTTCGAGGAATATCCCGGTACCCGCTATCCTTCACGCGTAATCAATGGTCACTTGTTCGCCATTGAGGGCCTGGAATACTACTGGTTGCACACCCATGCCGCTGCGGTGCTGCCGCTCGCTGACGGTGGTGCTACGGCTTTGGAGCAAGATTTTGCCGAATACCGAGTTGCTGGTCGCCCATCTGCATATTGCGCCAGTATCATGTGCTGGGCACATGGAAAACTATCTCCTAGTTACCATGAGATTGTTGCAAATCAGCTGACTAAACTCGCAAACGACACGGGCTATCAGCGGCTGAATAACCTATCAGCAATACTTCGGAAAGATTACTGGCCACGATAGCGAGCCTACGCCATCGCCGTCACTCCTAATTTGCGGTTGGTGACGCCGAAAGCACCACAATCTCGAGGTGAACTCCCATCACCGGAGAGAATTGTGCTGTGTGCACTATTAGTGTGGTTCTGAGAGCCTAATGGCAAATCCTTTCGGCTAAAATTTGGCCGATGTCAAAGCATTTTGGCACTTATTAGCTAGGCGTTTGGGGCGCTCTCTGCATAGCCTGGTGCTGTGAATGGCGAACCGAATAAAGGGCGAAAATGAAGCTGGGATCGAGAATCAAATCTTATCGTGATGCGTACGGAATGTCGCAAGAAGAACTTTCAAAGAAAATCTTTGTTTCTCGGCAGACGATTTCAAACTGGGAAAACGATCGCACGTATCCCGATATTCACAGCATCGTGCTGATGAGTGGGATCTTTCACGTGTCTGTTGATGATTTCATCAAAGGAGATGTTGAGATGATGCAAGAGACTATCAGCGAAAATGATCGAGCCCGCTTTAGGGCCTTGAGTGTTGCGCTCACAGTTGCATTTGTGGCGGTTGTGATCACGCCGGTGCCATTGGTTCGTTATTTTTCTTATGTGGGCGCGGCTTTTTGGCTTGTGATTGCTGCAATTGCTGTTGTGCTTGCCATTTGGGTGGAACGGTGGAAAAAGCAGCACGATATGCAAACGTATCGTGAGATTCTTGCCTTCGAGCGGGGCGAGCAGCTGGATACTATCTCAAAAGCAAGGGAAGAGGGGAAACGCGTATATCAGAAAGCCGCTTTAGGGCTGTCTGCTTTTGTAGTGGCCGTGGGTATCACCGCTCTGATGCTGCACCTCTTAAGCTAGCGGTTTACGTGAACAGCGCCCGCGCTCACTGGCGGTAATGGTTGCTGATAGCGACGAGGATAGTGTGTGCGTGGAGAACCCGCGTAAAGTGAGCTAGGGGTGCCAGGAGACGGCGCATAGGGCTGATGTGTGACGGCTGCTCGGAGCCCACATGCACGTGGAGCGTCACGCTGCTAGATTCATCAGTAGATGCCGCAGTGGATTGTGCTGTAGCGGCGCCTGCACTGGGATCGTCGCTCACCGTGAACTGCAGAATAAGGGGCCAAAATTTTTTCGAGCCACATACAGTGATTTTCCACGCCACACTCTCGTCGCCGTCACCGATTCTATACAGTTCAAAAGTGCGAGCATCGTGCGATTTACGCAGCTTGGATAATGAAGGGGCAGTGAAGTGATCGTTGCTGGCTCCGGCTTCAATAGTGCGCCCGAGGAGCATTGGCTCCCAGATAGCAGCATTGATAGGGTTTCGCAAAAATGCCAGGAGCTCGGTGTGAGTGGTGGGGATAACGCCGCTCGATGTGGCTCTGTGGTTCCCTCGCCGTGTGGGGCGTACGGTATCGAGGCGTATCTGCGCTGCCGCTGTGATCTCTGCAGCGCTCGTGCCGAGCCGATCAAGCACTCGTGCTATCGTGCCGCTTGGCTCGTTGACGAGTGTGATGAGGATACTCAGCAGATCTGGGCTGGCTTTCTTGGCTTTTTTAAAGACGGCGTTCACACGTTTGGTGTACCCTTCAACAGCCGCAATGTTGGGGCTGAGGGTACGTGTTGGGGCGGTGATGCCCAACGATTCAAGTGCCTCACTATCGAGATGCTGGAGAGCCTGCACTGTAGATTCCCAGGTGGCTCCGTGGCTGCGAAGCACATCACCGGCTGGGGTGTCTGTTAGAGTTAGCGCCAGCAAGAGGTGCTCAATATCGGCATCTTTCCTGCCAAATCGCGCTGCTTCTTCGTAACTTTGGCGCATGAGGGTGGTGAGTGTGTGCAGGGAATCAGACAAGCTCATGAATGCCTCCGGGGAATCGGGATCGACGGATCGATACGTTTGGCGTATTTTTTGTGCGCAGCCTGGCGCGAAACACCGAGAATTGTGGCAATTTGTTGCCAGCTCATTCCCGCTCGTAGTGCCTCTTGCACGTACTCGAATTCGAGCCGGTCTGCGAGCTGATGGAGGGCCACCACTGCACGCAAACCCTCTTCAGGGCTGGCTGCATGAGTGGTGGAATGGACAGCCATCTGTGGATCCATAGTGTCAACTTACGTTGCTAATTTTAGTTTGTCAACTTAAGTTGCTTAGGTTAAAGCGTCAATTCTGGCTTGAGTTGCAACTTTAGTGTTGGAAAGTTCGTGGGCTGCCCATGATTGAGAGCGGCAGTGGATCAGCGCCTACGGCAGGTGCGGTGGAGATGGAGAGGAAGGGTGCAGTGCTGAGGCGCTGAGAGTGCTGGCGGCTGAGGAAAAGCTAAGGCGGAGAACGGAAAAGCTAAAGTAAATAAAAGGCTTTCTCATATGCTTAATGGCGTTTGCCAGAGTTGCAGTGCGTTCCTATAAAATTGGAACAATCACGCAAATACCTCTGTTAAGCTAACCGGCAAGCTACGGCGCAGTATTAGATCGAAAGAGCCCCGGAAAAAATTTCGGGCGCAGAGCAAGGTAATCAGCCTTATACTCCCGGGCAGCCCTATGCTCCCGCTCCTGAGGCAGCAGCTTTTCCGCAGCTCCTGTGCCGTCCGCTCCGCGAAAGGCTTCAAAAGGAAAGCTCATAGTAGCAATCACCGCAGGAGTTGTGGTGCTGGCTGCCATTGCTGTGTCACTGTGGTTTTTGCTGCGCCCGGCTCCTCTCGAAAGCCCGTGGTTCGACGTCGTCAATCTTGAAGGAAAACCAACCACACAAGCTATTGATCGCGGCACAGCGTTTTCAACAAGTGCCACGCAGACAGATGGCGTGGTTGTGCTGTGGGATAACGATATGGTCTACTCTGCGACCAAAGGAATGGACGTATCAGGTGCCCGATAATAGCCGTGTAAAGTGGCGCGGAGAATCTCTCTATCTGGAAGCGAAAGATCATCTCATCACAGACGTGCTCGTAAATAATAAATAACGTGAGTATCAATAATTCATTTCGTGCAGTCCGCTAACGGTTTGGCTGCCGTTGTACGGTTCGCCTGCAGCGCACACGGGCTTAGGCAATACGCGGAGCTCAGCACATAGGTAGCAACTCACGCGGAGCGCTGCATATATGTGCCTGAGATTAAGGGTTCGGCGCCAATTTGCACTGCGGTGTTCAGGCGCGCACCGCAGTGCACACCAGCTCCACAATTGCCGGAGCTCCAGCCTCAATAGTTTGCAGCGCGGTGAGGAAATCCGCTGGCCCGCCATACCAGGGATCGGGGACGTCGAATTCTCCGTTTGAGGAGTAGAGATCGGAATAATGGCGGGAGCGCTTGGAAGAACGATCAGTGGCATTCCAGCTGGGATCGGTGGCTAACGCTCCGCTAGCCCCAAAGACGCCACGGCTCGCATAAGCAAGCGTGCCATCAAATTCTCGCCAGAGATGAACTCGTTCAATATCACCGCCCGCATCGAGCACCATAGGTCGCAAGCGACGAGCGTGGCCTACCGTCATCGCAAGAATTAGATTGGCGCTGGTCAGTTCGGCTGCGGTGGCGCGGTGAGCGCGATGGTTTGTGGGCAGAGGATATCCGGCTGCGCTGAGCACACGCTTCGCGCGTGAATCAATATCGTGGCCGTTTTCTTCCGCCGATACTCCCGCCGAATTCACCGCCACATCAGCCACCCCAGCTTCTAGCAATCGCTGGCGCAGCACCACCTCGCCCATTGGGGAGCGGCAGATGTTTCCAGTGCACACCGTGAGGATAGTGAAAGAACTCATGGGCACTAGGCTAGCAATCTTGGCAGCTCATTACCCTTTCACAGCACCTTGCTCCACCCCGCGGAAGAAGAATTTTTGCGTGGAGGCAAAGAGCAGCACCACAGGAATAAGAGCAATCACTGTGCCTGCTGCCACCACGCGCGGGTTAGATCCAAAGGAAGAGTTGAGATATTGCATGCCCACAGTGAGAGTGTATTTTTCAGGATCGGAAAGTACCACGAGTGGCCAAAGGAAATCGTCCCACGCTTGAATGAAAGACATGAGCCCAACCACCGATGCCATGCCCCGCACGTTTGGCCAAACAATATAGCGCAGTTTTTGCCAAGTATTTGCGCCGTCTATCGTGGCAGCATCGAGCACTGCTGGTGGGATTGCCCGAGCTGCAGTCATCATCAACAACACGTTGATCGCCGTCACTGCCGTAGGGAGGAAAACGCCCACGAGCGTGTTGGCCGCGCCCAGCGCCTTGATCGTGAGGTACTGCGATGTGAGCGTCACTTCACCGGGCAGTAGCAGTGTGGAGAGAATCAATGCCATAATGATTCCCTTGCCTTTGAATTTCATATTGGCCAAGGCAAATCCCGCCAGCGTGGAAAGCACGATATTGGAGATCACCATTGCCACTGAAACGAGCAGAGAGTGCCACGTGTATGTGAACACAGGAATATTCCGGCTCACTTCAGCAAAGTTATCCAGTGTGGGGTGCTGTGGAATGAGCGGAGGAGGGAACCCGTAGACGTCGTCAAGCGGGCCTTTGAAAGCGTTTGACAGCTGGAGTAAAAACGGCCCTACCGAGATGAGAAGCAGCAAAATGAGCAGCACATAGCGCCCTACGATGTGCCATGTGGTTTCTCTGCCGAAAGCATGCGTGGCTCGTGGTGTAGTTTTTGTGCTCATCGCCCAACCTCCTGCTGCTCGATTGGTTCAGTGTTGTGCAGTTTATGATCCTGCTGCGCGGCGGGTGTGCGCTCAGCATGGCTTGCCTGTTTCTGTTCGTGCCGCTGCGCCCGCAGCTGTTTCATATATGCGCGCGAGCTGCGGCGTAGGGCGAGTGTTTCACGGATCTCTCGGCCCTGATTAATCCATGCCACAAATAGCAACGGGCCCACTGTAAGCACAAAGAGCACCACAGAAATTGCCGAGGCATAGCCCAAATCTCCGTTGAGCCCCTTGCCCACCTGCTGAATCATCATCACCAATGATTGCGATTGGCCACCAGGCCCGCCGGAGCCTTTGGTGAGCACATAGATTTCGGTGAACACACGGATAGCAGCTACTGTGATGAGTGCCGAAATGAGCAGCATAGCGCCTTTCACTCCGGGCACAGTGACGTTCCAGAATCGGCGCCACCACCCAGCGCCATCGAGGGCTGCGGCCTCGTGAAGTTCTTTGCTCACATTCCCGAGTGCTGCTAGATAAATCACCATATAGTATCCAAGACCTTTCCACACTGTGAGCAGCGCTGCCGAGAAAACGATTGGCCAGCGCTCAGTGAGGAAATTGATGGGGTGGTGAGTGATCCCAATAAACTGGAGCGATTCGTTGATAAAACCTCGGGAATCAAAGAGCCACGACCACACAATGCCTACAACCACCACAGAGGCAATCACTGGAAAATAATATGTGGTGCGGAAAAACGAGATTCCTGGGATCTTTTTCTCCACGAGCAAGGCGAGGAAAAGCGGAAGAAAAGTGAGTAGTGGCACACAAATGAGCACATAGACGAGCGAAGTGGCCACAGCAAAGCCGAAGCGTTCATCGGCGAAGAGCTGCGCATAATTTTGGAATGCCACAAAAGACGGCGTGCGCAGCGGGCGTGCGTCTGTGAACGATAAAACGATGGTGTTAATAAATGGCCAGATGGAAAACACCAGCACCCATATCACCGCCGGTGCCAAGAGCAAGTATGGCACGAATCTGCTCTGTTGCTTCATTACGAACTCCTGTTTGCGTTGATGAAATGGGGTGGTGGGGCACCTGTTGCAGTGTGACTGCAGTTCGGCAACTATCTACAGTGCCGTGGGGCAGGCACCCCACCACTAATGGTGGCGTTATGCCGTAATCACTTTGCCAAATTCTTATTGGCGTAATCCGCAGCTTTATCGAGTGCCTCTTTGATCGGGATATCGCCCTTCACGGCTAGTGCCACCTGCTGCTGGAGATATTTATCCATATCGTAGGTGAACTGAATGGGATATTCCGGAGTGGCATCGCCGAGCGCTTTAGCAGCGGCTGTGGTGGCCGTTTTCTGCAGCTCATTCTTAATCACAGAGGTGAAGGTATCTGGGTTAGCATTGCCTTCCTTTGTGCCGGGGAAGAAGCCTTGGGCGATCTTCAAGAATTCCACCTGGTTCTTGGTGTTAGTGACAAACTGTGCAAATACGCGAGCTGCTTCAGGAGCTTTCGATTTAGCCGAAATAGAGATTCCTTGAATGAAGAGCGGGGCGTGGCCGATGCGCGGGGTGGCCACCGTATTGGGCAGCAATGTGGGGGCATCTTTCTCAAGCTCAGAGGCGAAGCCTGCAGAGGCTGTTGTCCACGCCGTCTTGCCTTGCTTATACAGTTGAGAGTTGCCGAGGTAATCTGCGTTCAGAGCCTCCGGGGGCATTGCACCTGCTGCATAGGCATCTTTGTAGCGTTGCACCACTTTGACGGCGTCGTCTGAATTGAACACAAACTTACCGTCTTTGATGATTTCCACACCCGCAGAGGAAAGAGTGCCAGTGCGCGGCACATCGGAAATCATCTTCACTTTGCCGTTCGTGGCTTGTGCCACCTGCTTGGCCATTGCAAAAAGCCCATCGAGATCGGTGGGGAGCTTCGCGGTATCGATTCCGGCTTCTTTCAACGCTTTCACATTGAACCAGTTCAAATCGGTGCCGAGATACCACGGATAGCCGTAGTGCCCCTCAATCTTGGGGAATTTATAAGCCTCTGCAGCGCCCTCCACGTAATCGCTCACTTTGGCGCCCGAGAGCTTATCGAGATCAGCGAGCATATTCACCTGAGCTAGCTTGTATGCGAACTCTGGAGGCAGATTGACGACGTCTGGCAGCTCGCCTGATTCCGCCTGCTGCAGGATCTTATCTTCATAGCCATCTCCAGGCTGATCGATCCATTTCACTTTTACATCGGGATACTGCTTCTCGAAATCTTTTACGAGATTTTCGAAGTACGGTGTGAAGCGATCGTTTTTCAGCGACCACGTTTGGAACGTAATGTTGCCTGCCACTTTGCCTTTATCACCACCAGAGGCGGCGTTGCCTCCAGGATTGCCGCCAGTGCAGGCGGCCAGCGAAAGTGCAGCAACTGCCAGAGTGGCTGCAAGTTTTCTGATTTTCATTATTTTCTCCTTTGAGGTTGCAATGAGAGCTGAATGGCTTTCATTGATTGATGGCAATGCGCGGCACATCGCCAGTGAGAGCTGCTGCAATCCATGAATCAAAAAACTCGTGAGTTGCATCGGTGGCATTGCGATTCTCAGGCGCAATGCTGAGTTTTAATGTGGGGCGATCCGTGGCGAGTGGCTCAGTATCTTTCCAGGCGGCGATGGCCTCGGCGTATGCTGCGCCAATCGGTTTGAGGTGCCCCTCCTCATCGAATAGGCCGAGTGTGTGCTCAAGAGCAGGGAAATCAGCCAGTGATTGCGACACATCGTGCGAGCACCACCATGTGATTCCGCACAGATGTGGGCTCACGCCTCCGCCTTCAGCTCCCATGAGGCGTGCAATATTTGCGGTGAGGAAGCTAGCGGCATGCTCAGGATCTACATAGTTACTGGGGGCGCCGATTTCTTGCAGCCACACGCCGCGGTGTGGATTGGTGCTCCAGCCCGCGGCGAGCTCACACAGATAGCGGGAGAACCACAGCAATTCAGGGGCTGCCTTCCCAAAGCGTGGGCCCACACGGCCAAACACCCACGAGTGCACAGTGGTGAGCTTTCCGAGGCTCACAGCCAATTCGGGATTAAAAGGCTGGTTTGGTTCAAACCAGAGGTCGTCGTCGTGCGAATGCACATGGGTGCCCTCCGGCCACGCTTCCTCCGCCGCAGTGAGCAATTGGGTGAGCCAGGCGCGAGCTTCAGAGCTAGAGAGCACATCGTGATCTGGGTGGCGAGTGGCTGCAAATTGAATGAACTCATTGCCGAGAGTGAGGCCAGCAGCACCGGGAGTGTGCCGCAGGCGTGAGGCGAGCGCCCGCACCACAGCACACTCTGCTTCCACCACTGCTGGATCGGTGAAGAGATTGCGCCGATGCCATGTGGTCACCCAAGAGGGTAGGAAATCAAAAGATGAAAGATGCCCTTGCAGTGCGTCTACGTATGTGGTTAATCCGCGCTCATAAGCTAGATTCACCACGGTAGCCACATCGTCTAGTGCGCGCTCGCGAATGAGAGTGCGGTTTGGCTGTAGCAGCGGCCACAACGGAAATACGCGGATATGATCTACGCCGAGGCTCGCAATAGCATCGAGATCACGAGCTACTTCGCTGGCAGAAAAATCGAGCCACGAGTGGAACCAGCCCACACGCGGGGTGTAGTTCACTCCAAATTTCATAGTTGCTCCTCATAGTTAGGGGTGATTCGTACCGTGGCAATTTGGAAAGGTGCAAGCGTAAAGCGGTGTGTAGCTCCTGAACTGTGCACTCGGGGGGAGGTGGAGCTTTCGCGGTAGAGCAGATCCGTGGTGCGCACGTATGCTCCGGGCATTGTGAGTTCTACAGTGGTGGGTGCTCCTAGTGCTTCGTATAGCCGTACCACCACATCGCCGCTGCGATCTGGAGCAAGCGCCACAGATTCCACCACAGCCCCGGCCACGCTCAATGGAGCGGCGATAGCCACTGGGCTGGGGCGGAGCGGTAAGTTGAGCTGCTGCCCATCGGCTAGCGCATCAAGCACTCCGGCTCCTGGGTGAATTCGGAAGTTCCATTCAAAGTGGCCTTGATCCTGCTCAGGATCTGGATAGACGGCTGATTTCACTAACGTGGCTCGCACCTGGCTCCACGTGCCCCGCCTACCTGCCGAATGCCGAGTGATATCCCAGCCGTATGTGGAATCGTTGGCAATAGCCCAGCTCGTGCCTGCGTTGGCAAGGCGAATCCAGCGATGTGCGCTCACTTCAAATTTGGCTTGCTCCCATGAGGTGTTGGTGTGGGTTGGGCGCTCGATATAGCCAAACTGAGTTTCATACTGAGCGTGATCGGTGTGAATATCCACGGGAAAAGTGAGCTTGAGCAGCTTCTCGTGCTCGTGCCAATTAGCGCTCACATGCACATCAACACTCGGTGAGCCAGCTTGCAACGCCCATTCAATAGTGGCGTGTGAAGCGCCATATTCCATGCTGGCACGGGCAAATGCCTCTTGCCCATCGGGCGTATCGCGTGTGCCAGTGGCATCTAAATGCAGCTCCGGCGTGCTGAGAGAGCCGGAATAGAATGGATCGATATCCCAGGCGTCCCACATATTTGGGAAATCTTGGAACACTTGGAACTCGCCGCCGCGCACTCCGGCGGGCACATATGTGTGGCCGCCGGCATCAGTGAGCTGAGTGAGTGCGCCATCTGCCGTAAAATCGAGAGTGAGTAAGCCGTTGGAGATACTCGCAGCGGTTGCGCTGACGCCGTTTTCAGGCCGCTGTGGGGAGGCTTCTGGTGCTGCGGCCACAGGTGAGTTGCAGGCAGCTGCGCTCAGAGGAGCCACACCATGCCTTGAAAAGGAAGTGGCATTAGCCAAAAATTGGGGCGTACTTTCGGATTGAGCATACTCGGGAGATTGGAAATGCTCGGCGTGCTGGGAGCGCTCGGATTGCGGCGAAAGCAGCGGTGCAGGCGCACTAGCATTACCCGCTGCTGCCTGGGGAACAGATGTGGGCTCAGCATGGGTAGCGAGAAAATCAAAGGCATTAGCGATGAGAGCTTCGCACGTGGCTTTCACGTGAGCATACAGCTGGGCTACTTCACGATAGACCCAGGCCACGGAAGTGCCTGGCAAAATATCGTGGAACTGGCACAGCAGCACAGTGTGCCAGGCTTCGCGCAATTCATCATAGGGATAGGGCGCGCCGGAGAGAGCCGCGATAGTGCACCAGAGCTCAGTTTCTCGCAGCAGTGCTTCAGAGCGGCGATTTCCCTGTTTTGCTCGAATCTGCGAAGTGAGTGTGCCGCGGTGTAACTCCAAATAGAGCTCCCCCACCCACACAGGAGGATTCGGTAATTCAACTTCGGCTCGATCGAAGAAATCGTGCGGAGATTCACTCACCACGCGCGGTGCGCCACGCAGATTTTCAAGCCGAGAAATGCGATCCATCATCTCTCGCGTGGGCCCGCCTCCGCCGTCACCATATCCAAATGGGAGCAGCGAACAGTTTGCGGTGCCTTTGTTTTTGAAATTCGTGACGGCGTGCATGATCTGATCACCGGTTACTTCTGAACCGTATGTATCGGCTGGCGGGAAATGAGTGAAAATCCGTGAGCCATCAATGCCCTCCCACAGCAGGGTGTGATAGGGAAACACGTTGGTTTGGTTCCATGAAATTTTTTGAGTGAGGAAGCGTGAAATTCCCGCTTCGCGAGCAAGCTGCGGCAGTGCGGCGGAATATCCAAATGAATCTGGAAGCCAAATCTCCGTGCACTCGTAGCCAAAAGCCTCAGCGAAAAAGCGGGTGCCCTCCACGAGCTGGCGAGCGAATGCTTCGCTCCCAGGAAGCACGGCGTCTGGTTCCACCCACATGCCTCCCACGGGCACGATAGCGCCGTTTTTCACGTGGGTGGCAACGCGTTCAAACAATTCGGGATCAGTTTCTCGCAACCAGGCCACGTGCTGCGCAGCCGGCAGAGCAAATACTAAGCCAGTGCCGTCCTCAATGAGGCGGCATACGTTGGCGAGGGTGCGGTTCACTTTGCGCTTTGTTTCGCGCAGTGGCCACAGCCAAGCTGAATCAATATGTGCGTGCCCCACGGCTGAGAGGCGATGGGCTCCGGGGAGCGCTGGGCGAGCCATAATTGGGGCGAGCAGCTCGCGTGCTGCAGAGGCAGTGCCTGGGATATCGCTGAGATCCAGGGCATCAAGTGCGGAGTTCAGGGCGTAGAGCACTTCATAATCATCATTTGTGAAATTTGCGCTATCGCGGGTGGAGAGCAGCTCTAACAGCACGGCGATATCAGTGGCTAAATCGCAGACGGCGGTGTGCCGAATTACGATGTCGGCGCGGCGCAGCACGTAGAGATTTTCTTGCGAAGCTGTGAGTTTATCGCCGTCATACGTTTTTTGGAATGGCGGAACGGCAAGTAGCAGTGGATTAGCTGCCGCTTCCACGGTGAAGTGCACAGGAGATTCGGGAGCTTGCGGCAATGGCACCCAGGTGTTGCGTGGATTGAGAGCTTTTATCGTATGGCCGTCAGGGCCACGCACGAGCCCCTCGCATTGGAATCCGGCCGAGTGATCGGCCCAGCCGAGATCGATGAGCGCCTCAAGAGTGTCTCCAGTTGGCACAGCAGTTGCCTCTGGGGTGGTGCCTTCAAATATAAACCACACTGTTTGCCAGGGTTTGCCCCAGGGTGTGCCCACTGCTATTGGGGTGAAGTGTTCGGGATCGGGCACGGCGTGCGGAGGCACGGGCTCACCCACCACAGTGCGAACGGCGCCGAGGTGCGGGGTAGTTGGCGTGGCTTCATGGGGTGTAGCAGGCGTGGCTTCGGCTCCATGAAGCGCTGTTTCAGCCCCGTGAGGCACCGCCTCATCAGGCACTTTCCAGATGGAAGTGCGCAGTTGGGAGTATGAAGTGTGTTGTGCTGGGCGGATTCGCTCGCGCAACATGCGCTCCACGCGGGCAATAATGAGCTTCGCCTCCATTGCTCCTCCTGAGAACTTCGTTGGCCTCTTTCCTGTTACACTAATCACTAAACCGCTTAAGTGCAATTTTTTTTCGCAATAATTTCGCATAAGTATGTGCCGCAGTGGCACACCTTACTAGGCGGATCCCACAATTTGAGGCATGATCAAGAGGAAAGAGCTAGCTCTCCACAAGGAGTTGCACGAGATGAACCGATTAACAATCAAAGATATTGCCAAAGAAGCAGGAGTTTCCACAGCGGCAGTATCTTTCGCACTCAATAAGCGCCCCGGAGTATCTCCTGCAACCCGTCAAAAGATTCTCGAAACTGCAGAGCGAATCGGGTGGGCCCCTAATTCGCGGGCACAGTCGCTCTCGTTAGCAAAAGCCGATGCGGTGGGGCTCTTTATTGCGCGGCAACCAGATAGCTTTGATTCGGAACGGTTCTTTTTCAACTTCATTGTGGGTGTGCAAAGCACACTGACGGCGAGCAATTACGATCTGGTGTTTCACACCGGCCCGGATCTTGATGCGGAGCTGGCCACTTATCGAAAATGGTGGGCACAGGGAAGAGTGGACGGCGTGGTGGTGGTGGATCCACGAGCTGGCGATCCGCGCCTCACGGTATTGAAAGAGCTGTCGATTCCCGCTGTGGTGGTGGGGGCACAGGTGCCCGATACCGCTTGTATCGCAACTGATGAAGGGGGATTAGTGCGTGCCCTAGCGCAGCACTTATTGGAGCGGGGAGCGCGCACAATCGGCTATGTGCCTGGTTTGTCTTCGCTCATTCACACTCAGGAGCGGATCGCGGCATTGCGTGAATTCGGAGAGCAGCACGGCGTGCATGTGGAGATTTCAAAGGGCACAAATGCCACTGAGGAAGCAGGCTATGAAGCGGTGCAGAAATTTCTTGCGGCCCCCGCAGAATTGCCTATCGACGGTTTGCTTTTTGACAACGAAATTCTTGCCCTCGGAGGAATGAGTGCCCTGCGCTCGGCAGGAGTGAAAGTGGGGCGCGAAGTGTTGGTGTGCTCCTGTGAAGATTCGCCCGTGTGCCGAGTGGTAAAGCCTGCAATCACAGCAGCACATCGTGAGCCCTCAGATCTGGGGGAGCATGCTGCGCGGTTGCTTCTCGAAGTGTTAGGTGGCCATGCGCCGCACACTGTGCTTGAGCAAAATGTGCCTATTATTGCGCGAGGATCTACAAAAGGAATTCGCGCTGCGGGAGCTCGAGCGCGCTAACACCTGAACGGTTGCTAGCACCCATGCGGGTGTGCTCTTATCGGAGGAGATCAGCTCATGCATATGCATTCACATACCAGCACGCTCAAACTTTCAAAAAAAGATCGTGCTCGAGTGGTGGGTCTGTTGGCTGCGATTGTGGTGCCTCTAGCCATTGCCACGCTGATAGGGCTGATTGCGCTCTGGCCGCGGGGGAATAATCCTATGGGTACGCTGCCCTCGCTCGCCGCTGGAAGCCGAGAAGTGGTGGGCACGATTAGTTCGATTGGTGAGACTGATCAATACGGGCAAACGCCAGTCACAATGCAGGTAGACGGCGTGGAGGTGCCAGTTTCGGTGCCTTTTGAGATTGTGAAGAGCGGTTTAGGTGTGGGAGATGAAATTCGGGCGCTGGCATCGCCTACACACCCTGTGGGAGCTGCAGGGGCTGCGGGAATGGGAGACGCCCGAGCAGCTGGCACACCAGGAGTGGGCACTTCGGGCGCCGATCCCACTTCGGGCACTTCGGGCGCCAACTCCATTTCGGGCACTGACGCCTCGGGGGCAGGTGCTGCGGCGAATGCTGCTGGAGCAAATGCTGCAGCGGGAGCACCACAGGCACCTGCATACATATTTCTAGATTTCGTGCGTCGAGTTCCAATGGCGCTGCTCTTTGCTTTTTACGTGCTGGTGGTGTTGGCTGTGGCACGAACAAAAGGTTTAGCGGCACTCGCTGGCTTAGGGTTGTCGCTCGTAGTGCTAATCATCTTTATGCTGCCTGGGCTAATGATGGGGAAGCCGGCACTGCTCGTGGTGCTCGTGGGCGGAGCTGCCATGATGTTTTTCAGTATCTATGTGGCGCATGGGATTTCTATCCGTACCACCACTGCTGTAATCGGCACGTTTTCAGGATTTCTCATCACCACTGGCCTCGCCACATGGGCGATCAGCTCTATGAATCTTACGGGCGCCACCTCTGATGCCAGCAAAATGGCGCTCACTCTCCTCCCGCACGTATCGCTCCCCACGATTTTGCTCTGCGGAATGATTCTTGCAGGGCTTGGTGCTCTTAACGACGTTACGATCACTCAAGTTTCCACAGTGTGGGAGTTGTATGCCGCAAACCCATATGCAAGTCGGAGAAACATTATTTCTCGGGCGATGCGAGTGGGGCGAGATCATATTGCGTCCACAGTATATACGCTAGCTTTTGCGTATATGGGTACGGCTCTTCCGCTGCTCATGGTGGCGTCTTTGCTGGATACTGGTTTCACTGGGGTGGTGCTGGCGGCTGATGTGTCTGAAGAGATTGTGCGCACGCTGGTATCGTCAATCGGGTTAGTGCTAGCTATCCCGCTCACCACCGTGATTGCCGCAACCCTTGCTCCCGTGGCGCCAGGGAAAGACGTGCCAAGTTCCGTCAGTGAAACGGAACTAATTACTCAACCTATGAGTGACGCACGAATATGAGAAGCGCAAATATGTGCGAGAGCTGTTGAAAGCGATGAATAGTGAGATTTGTAGACGACGCTCACACCACTTCGAGATAGCGCACGGGTTTTCCGTGGGCTTCGGCGTATTCAATCTCTGATTTGGTGCTAGATCCGATATACCCACCCACGTTGATCACAAAAATTTCATCGGCCATATCGATTTTGCGCTTGTGCATATCATCGAGCATTGCTTTAACGCCGTCCGCACTCACTTCAGAATCGCCACTATGCCCAAAAAGCCCCACACTGATCACGATATATCCGGCGAGAGTGAGCCGTTTCTGAGCTTCTATAAAAGCATCTTTGAAACGGGTGCTTCCGCACAGAGTGATCACGGGATATGTGCTCGGCATCAGGTCTCCTCAGATTAAACGCTATCTACAGCGCTATGGCGATTCTCCCTCGGTTTTATGCGAGGGTGATTCTCTTTCCTAAATAGTTCTACGTTTCCTCCGTGGAATCGGCGGGAGCGCGATCAGCCGTCTGGGTGGCGTACATTAACCCTGCTGTAAGCGCGCCAAAAATGAGTGCTTGCTTAGTGTGTGCAAAGCTCCGCCCATTCGCCTTTGCTTTCTCAGCATGGCGGTAGATTGCGCGCTCTTGCAACACGTTGAGAGCCAGAGAAAAAGTGGCTAATCCAGCGATCATCACGATTTTTTCTGGGGTGAACGCGCAGTTTTCAACCGTGCTGTTTCCATTCTCTTGCTTTGCGCCTTCAAAATTTTTCCCGGCTGCCTCAATTTCCTCGCGGTGGAAAAATGTGATTACCGCTCCCAGCCCACTCAACACTGTTGCTTTAGCAGCAAATCGAGCTGCACGTGAAGCGAGTATATCGGGCGTGGCGTAATAGGCGAATGTGCCCAACCCTGCCAAACCGCTTTCGATGAGATCGCGCATTTTCTGGGTGCAGTGTGGCATGAGAACTCCTTTGCTCACTATTTTTAAGCCTAGCAGGAAAGTGGCGTTCTGCGGCAGCAGCATAATTAGCTGACGTGCAATCAGATAATGCGCGATTAGGCAAGTGAAAGAAAAAGTTTCTCCAAGCGCTCCACACTCATTCCATCGGTTCCCTCGGTTTGGGAAGTACTCATACACTGCTGTATTCCGGAGGCGATGAGCGCATAGCCGGCGCGATCAATCGCTTTGGAAACTGCTGCTAGCTGAGTGACAGTTTTCTCGCAATCGGCTCCATTTTCCAGCATGGTGATCACCGCATCGAGTTGGCCGCGTGCCCGTTTGAGGCGAGTGGTGGCATTTTTCGTGCGTGCCGCTTCGAGTTTCATTGAGCGCTCCTCTCTCGCGCAGCTTGGCCGTATTTCCAGGTGACGTATCCGCCGCTGAGGTTTGCTGCGGAAATTCCGAGATTGTGCAGCAACGTGACGGCGATGTGGCCGCGCAGCCCCACCTGGCAGTGCACAAGCACCCGCTTGCCTTCAAGCTGCTGATAATTTTCCCGCAACGAATCGAGTGGCATGTTGATAGCTCCAGGAATTGCGCCGCGCGCAAATTCGCCAGGGGTGCGCACGTCTATGAGCACTTTTTCTTCATCAGAAGCTGCGTCGGTGAGGGCGGAGCCAGTGTGATCAGCGGGTGCATCGGAGGTGCTCACGCCGGTGAAACCATAGCTATCTAGCTCGTGCCACTGCACGCTCGGCTCGTGGTTTGAGGCGATATATCCAGCGAAATTAATTGGATCTTTAGCAGAGCCAAACTGCGGGGCATAAGCGAGTTCTAGATGTGCGAGTTCGGGCGCGGTGATTCCGGCACGAATTGCAGTGGCCAGCACATCAATACGTTTATCAACGCCGTCAGCTCCCACCACTTGTGCTCCGAGAATCGCATCAGTTTCGGCGTCAATCACTAGCTTCATATGCAGCGCGGTGGCGCCGGGATAGTATCCGGCGTGGGCTGCAGGGTGCAGATGAATCACGCGCACAGAATCTGGGTGGCGCTCGCGGAGTGCTTTTCGTTCATTCCACCCCACACTTGCCGCGCTGAGGCCAAATACTCCCACGATCGCGGTGCCGAGCACCGGAATGTCTCGGCCAGATTTGCCAGCAATCACATCAGCCACGAGCCGTCCTTGCCGGTTTGCTGTTTGGGCTAGCGCCACGAGCGTTGGGGATCCGTCGATCGCATCGCGTTTTTCTACGGCATCTCCCACTGCAAAAATTGCCGGATCGGAGGTGCGCATCTGATCGTCAACAATAATTCCGCCGAGCTTGCCGATTTCCAGGCCCGCCGAGCGAGCGAGCTCCACTGATGGACGCACACCAATAGCGGCGATTGTGATATCTGCAGCGGGGGCGGTTTCAATTGTGGCATTCGTGAGAATAGTGACGCCGTGTGCTTCCAGGTGCTGTGCCACGATTTCGGCCATCTCCGGATCGAGTGGGGTGAGAATCTGCGGAGCACGTTCCACGATTGTGACGGCGAGACCGCGCCGTGCGAGGTTTTCTGCCAGCTCTACGCCGATAAAACCGCCCCCGATAATACGAGCGCTCTGGGCGCCTGCAGCGGCAGAGATGATGGCGTCCATATCTTCTACATTGCGCAAAGTGAGGGCATCAGGGTAGGGATTTACTGCGGTTGCTCCTGGTGAGAGCACTAGTTCGTGGTAAGAAATCTCTTCTCCGTTCGCCGTGTGCACGATTTTGCGGGCGGCGTCAATAGCGGTGGCAGTGGTGTTCACACGGACGTCGAGATTAAAACGAGCTTTGAGTGATTGCGGGGTCTGCAGCAGCAGTGCAGCGCGATCTGCGATGGTTCCAGAGATATGGTATGGCAGGCCACAGTTGGCAAAAGAAACGTTGCTTGAGGCTTCGAGTACGATAATGCGGCGAGATTCGTCGTTACGGCGAAGGCGTGTGGCTGCAGACATTCCGCCGGCCACACCGCCGATAATCACGGTGGTGTGCATAACTGGCTTAGATCTTTCTGGCGCTTTTGAGATAATAGGGCTATCGCAGTGCGCCCTCGTGCTTCGGGCACTCAGATGAATCAGAGGTATTGCCTGCTGGAGTGCGCTCGAGCGTTTTATTAATGGCTATATGTGTGGGCAGCAGTGCGGCTACTGGTTACTGGCTACTTAAGCCGTGCTTTGTGGCTTTCTGGTTGCTGAAGTTGATCGCTTAAGCGTGGTACTGAAAGAGCTGCTACTTAAAGAGGCGCGAGAAAAGGCTCTGTGCTGGCTTCGGTGTGGCACTCTGCTGATTGCCACGCGAGCAGGTGCACCACTGCTCGGCTGGCACACTAGCTTTCACGCGATCTATGTGGCGGCCGCAGCCTTCCCATGTGGTTTTTCCGCACTTATTGCATTTCACGGCATGGCACATGTTGTTCTCCGTTCTAACGTGGGGTGTGATGAAGCGGCGTAGGGGGTGATAGTGATAGCCACAATTCTGCAAGCGATCTGGTGGCTAGGTGGTTCGCTGGATCTGTAGAGATTCAGGTTCTGGCCTTACGCCGTCATAAATATATCATATACCCCCAGGGGTATGTGATATATACGTGCGGCGTATGTACACGCCACAGGGTGGGTGAGAGATTCGGTGGCTGCTGTTGCAGCGCCAAGCAACTGCTCTCTTCTGCTCGTAGTGCTCGTCACGTTCGCCAAAGCTCGCAAAACCTCGTGCTGTGCGATTTGTGGAATGCGATTTGTAGAATTTGCCGGATTGGCTGTGGTTATGTGGCATAAGAGCTGATTTAATGCTCAAAACTGGGCGATTTACCAGGCGCTTCTCCCTATAATTATCTCAGTGCCTACGAGTGTATAGCGCCTAATGTGGGGTGGTATGCAGGTGCTGGGATACCAGTATGGGGCGGATATTTTTACATTCTCATGAGCGAGTATCATCTGTTTAACTTAAGGAGCGGCAAATAGATATGAGCATAGAACGCAATACAACTCATAGCGCCGATAAGCGCTCTTCCTCTCGGCGGTCTACAGGTCGGCATTCTCTTGCTACTCCACAAGTGAAGGAGCGGCCTATAGACCCTGCCCTCGCGCCGCTCTTCACTCCTTGGAAGATCGGTACATGTGAGATTAAAAATCGCATTGTGATGCCGTCAATGGGTGGCACTAACCTCTTCGGGTGGATGGAAATCAACCACTTTGATCGGGCTGGAGCTGAATTCATTCAAACGGTTGCTGAAAATCATGTGGGCTTGGTGCTGCCTGGTTGCCAGCCAGTGTTGAACCCAATGTTTGGCCAGTGGCTCGATAGCAACAAAAAGATGTATGCAGATTTTGCTCGGTGGCTCCCTGAATTCCACGCCACAGGAGCGAAACTGTTTGTGCAGCTCACGGCAGGGTTTGGCCGTTCGTTCACGATCTCGCCAATGATGGAAAAACTCTACACAAATCCGCTACTGCGCAAGATTTCTCAACCGGTGATGGATCTCGATCGGATCACAGCGTCTGCTAGCCCCGCACCAAACCGTTGGAGCGATAAAGTGCCGTCTCGTGAGCTCACTCGTGATGAAATTGCTGAAATGATTCAGCATTTCGCGGCATCGGCGCGGCTGCTCGCTGATGCTGGGGTAGACGGCGTAGAGGTGCACGCTGTGCACGAGGGCTATGTGCTCGATCAATTCACCTTGCCCTACGTGAACAAGCGCACGGATCAATACGGTGGAAATTTTGAAAATCGCTACCGCTTTGCCGTGGAGATTGTGCAGGCTATCAAACGCACCTGTGGTGATGATTTCCCCGTCTCGCTGCGGTATTCTGCCATTTCTAAAACCAAAGGATTCCGTCGAGGTGCACTGCCTGGTGAAGAATACGAAGAAGTGGGCCGAGATGCTGAAGAAGCATTGAAAGCTGCACGCTATCTGCAAGACGCCGGATACGACATGCTCAACTGCGACAACGGCACCTATGACGCATGGTATTGGGCGCACCCGCCGATTTATATGCCGGAAAATTGCAATCTTCCTGATATCGCAGCTCTCAAGCCGGCAGTGGATATTCCACTCGTGGTGGCCGGGCGTATGGATCCGCGTGTGGGAGCTCAAGCGGTGGCTGCAGGAGAAATCGATGCGGTGGGCTTTGCGCGCCCATTCTTAGCTGATCCACAGTGGGTTACTAAGCTGCTTAAAGGGCGCGAAAAAGAGATTCGCCCATGCATTCAGTGCCACAGTGGCTGCTTTAATATGGCGCACTACAAAGGAGTTCCCAACGATCAGAAGCTCTCCGATAGCTTGCATCTTTCACGGTGCGCTGTAAACGCCGAAACAATGCAAACGAATAAGCACTACATTAAAGCCACCACTCAGCCGAAAGATGTGGCCATCATCGGCGGTGGAATTGGGGGAATGGAGTGTGCGCGAGTGTTGGCACTTCGCGGGCATCGGCCAGTGATCTATGAAAAAACGAATGAACTGGGTGGGGTGGCAATTCAAGGCAGCTCTGAAGAATATAAGCACTCAATGCGAGATTTCTTAGCGTGGATACGTGGTGAAATGAAGCGTCTCGATGTGCCAGTGCACCTGAACACTGAGATTTCAGCTGATCATGATTTCGGCAATGCTGAAGTGGTGGTGGCCACTGGAGCAGTGCCTGTGCAGCTCTCCTCATTGCCGGGTTTCGAGCGAGCAATAAGTGCCGTGGATTTCCTGAGTGGTGCGCCAGTAGGCCAGCGCGTGGTGGTGATCGGCGGCGGGCTCACCGGCTGTGAAATTGCCTATGAGCTAGCCTTGCGCGGCAATGAGCCCACCATCGTAGAAATGCGTGACGATCTCATTAAAGAAACTGGGGTGTGCCTAGCGAACTCCTCGTATTTGCGCGAATATTTTGCTCTCCATGAAATTCCAGTACATCTCAATTCTCAGGTGACGGCGATCGGTGAGAACTCGGTGACGTGCCGAGATGACAACGGTGCCGTGGAAGAAATTCCCTGCGATTCTGTGATTGCTTCTGTGGGATATCGGCCAGCTCCGCTGCGCACTCTCCCCAACGAGCATCTCTTAGGCGATTGCGAAAAAGTGGGGAATTTCCGCACGGTGATCTGGAGCGCCTACGAGCTAGCCATGCGAATCTAAGCCTCGCTCTGGTGGTGGCTGCTGCTGTGGGCTGTTTCGCATGAGAGATGTAGTAGTGGGTTAGCCACAGTGGCTAGCCCGCTAGGGTTTGATGCAGTTCGGCTCATGGCTTTGAGCTGAGCGTTATTTCTCTGGTAAAGCCAACGCGCGCTGTGTTTCGGCGGCAATATCGAAATCCGCTGCTGGCCATTCGAGATTCAGCTCGCGCAGTTTCTCTGTGAGTAGCTCAGCCACAGCCCAGTTGCGATACCACTTGCGATCTGAAGGGATCACATACCACGGTGCTGCTTCGCTGTTGCAGCGGGTGAGAGCCACAGAATACGCCTCCATGTAGGCATCGTATTTCTGTGCGGTGTTCACATCAGAGGGATTGTATTTATAGTATTTTTCGGGGTTGTTGAGGCGGGCGAGCAGGCGGCCACGCTGCTCAGCTTTAGAAATATGTAAGAAGCACTTCAAAATATGGATTCCATGCTCAGTAGCCCGAGCTTCAAATTCGTTAATCGCTGCGTAGCGGCGCTCGATTTCTTCCGCTGGAGCGAGGTGTTCCACTCGCCCAATCAACACATCTTCATACTGTGAGCGGTCGAAAATTCCAATCTTTCCAGGGGCGGGGAGGCGCTTCTCAATGCGCCACAAGAAATCGTGCGCGAGCTCCTCTTGAGTGGGAGCTTTGAACGCGGATAGCGTGATGCCTTGAGGGTCCACGAGGCCGATCGCATGGCGAATCACGCCACCTTTACCTGCCGTATCGAGGCCTTGCAAAATCAAGAGCACGGCTGGAGTATGAGGATCGCCGGTGGTGCCGGCAGCATAAAGACGCTCTTGCAGATCGGAGAGTGCTGGATTGAGGGCGGCAGTTTCTTCGTCTGCATCTTTCTTCCCATCGCCCGCATAGCCAGTGGTAGCCCCAGGGTCGAAATCGGCAAGCACGTCCACTACTCCCATAGGTACGCGTAGCTTTTCAAGCAGATTCGGCGAATGAAGCATATGTTTCTTGGAACTCATGCACACAGTATAAGTGCAGATTCCGCTAGGCCGGGGGTGTAGCAGTGAAATATTCTATTTCTATCTATGCAGCACCTTCATAGTGGGCGCTCGTCTGTGCGCAGCCACTCGCATTTGAGTTCGTATCTTTCCACTGCTACGCAGTATCGAGAGGCAGTACAGAAGCGTTCGGAACAAATGATCTCTACACAGCGTTTCAGAAAATGGCAAGGGGCGATGCTTACGGCGTCATTCCACCAAACAACGTGATACGAACGCTACGAAACTTTGGAGAGTGCCTCATGGCTACACCTATTCAAGAAAAAGCACATAAGCTAGCAAGTTTGCATGAATCGGGCGATCTGATTGTGATGCCTACCGTATGGGACGTGTGGAGTGCACAGCTCGCTGCAGATGCCGGGTTTCAAGCTCTCACAATCGGTTCTCACCCAGTGGCCAATGCTGTAGGAAAGCCAGATGGAGAGCACCAGGATCAGCAGCACTATTTTGCTATTGCTCGAGCGATTGCGGCTGCGGTTGATATTCCAGTGAGCCTCGATGTGGAATCTGGTTTAGGCCTGGAACCATATGAGCTGGTAGCTAAAGTGCTGGAAGCCGGCGTGGTGGGTGTGAATATCGAAGACGTGGTGCACTCGGAAAACAATCGGGTGCGCACTCTTGAGGAGCAGGCTAATTATATTGCTGGTGTGCGGAAAGCTGCTGATGAGGCTGGCGTGGAACTGGTGATTAACGGGCGTACCGATGCTATGGCGTGGGGCGTTGAAGGGCCATATAAAGTAGAGGACCCTGTGGCAGAGGCGCTCGCTCGCTCACTAGCGATGGAAAAAGCAGGAGCGCGTTCGGTGTATCCGGTGTCACTGAAAACTGCTGATCAGGTGCGAGCACTCACTGAGAAGCTCACTGTGCCGGTGAATGTGACGGTGGACCCTGTGGCGGGGCACCCAGCGGGAGCCACGCTCGCGGAGCTTAAAGAGCTGGGAGTACGGCGAGTGAGCTACGGCCCGAAGTGGCAGATGGCCCTGGAAGCTCCAGCTAAAGAAATGCTCGCAGCTTGGCTATAACGAGGCGCAATAGAGTGCGGCTATTTCGGAGCGGTTTTGGCGCATTTGCCGATTCAGGCGCATTTTAGCTACGATTGCTCACGGTGACGTGTCCGAGCGGCCGAAGGTGCAGCACTCGAAATGCTGTGTACGGTAACCCCGTACCGAGGGTTCAAATCCCTCCGTCACCGCTCAACAAAACGCTGGTATATCACTGGAAAGTGGTTGCCAGCGTTTCTGGTTTCTGGTTGAGAGTAGCCAGAGAGTAGCGATGAAAATGCTGGTGTGTTGGGTTCGCATATATTTTTTATGGGAGGGGAAAGCACCATGCCGACCCCAACTACCACCGCAACCAACAACACAACTACCACCGCAACTGCAACCGTGAGTGCCGTTGATTTGAGCACTGCCATACTTCGTGAGGCGTCTCGTCGCAGAATCAGCGTAGAGCAGATGGCAGACCGTCTTGATATGCCAGAGCCACGCCTTGCCGCGCTGCTCGCATACGATGGTGGGGCAGGATTGTATGTTAGTGAAGTTGAAGAGATTGCCTCTCTCTTCGGGCTACGCCTCTCAGAGTTTGTGCGTCGTATGGGGTATTGAGTAGTGGGGTTGGGATACTTCCAGATGGACGTATCGCCCAGTTAGTAGCAACTGAAGACGACGCGGGAGCGTGGCACGTGTTCCACGCAATGACACCACCCACAAAAGCATTTTTGAAAGAATTAGGGATAGATTCTCGGAAGTTGAGGTGATAACAATGGGGTCTTTTACAGCAACGAATGGTCAAATGATGACCGATAAGATGATGGCCGATCTAGAATCCATATATGCAGCAGGAGAATTCCCGCCCGATGAGTACTCCGTGGGAGAAGTAATCCACGGGACACCGCGCTCCCTGTCTCCCGAGGGAAGCTCAGTACTCTCTGTCAAGGTTCCTCTAGCAATGAAACGCGCGATCCAAGCAGAAGCAGAACGTGAAAACACCACACCCAGCACGCTTGTACGCTCCATCATCGCTCGCCACATGATAGAAACGTAAAGAAATCAACTACCACACAAGCCTAGGGGCACCCCAACCCGCCACAAGCCCAGAACGACCGCTGCGCGTTAGGTTCTGCCAGACTGTACGGGTTTTAGAGCTTTGCACATTCTAGGGGTGTCGGTGACTGTGGTTACTGCGTCTAGACGCGGTGGGTAGTGGGTGTGGTGGTGTGGGGGAGCTATTCCGG
>JALELI010000020.1 GCA_022768785.1 Arcanobacterium sp.
TGGAAAAGAAAGATTCTGTGGGCACCACAGAGTTGAAGCCAAATTTGGCTTTCGAATCATGCACCAGCTTGTTTACTTGCTCCGCTTCAGCTGGCACGTACTGGAACTGCACCTTCTTCGTGGCGGGCATCTTTTTTCCCTGCGTATCAGTGGGCACATAATCTTTTTGTAGCCACACTTGCACCACTTCGGATCTCGCAGTCACCTGCACCCGCTCCAATGGCTCTTGTTCAAGCACATGCAAACCCTCTGAGGTTTGGATCGCCGTAAAACCAAACGGATTAAAGAACCACAGCACCACCAATGCGCCGATGGTCAAGAATCCTAGTGTGCCAAAAGCGCGGCGCAGCGGTGAAACTTTTCGCCGTTTCGGATCCCGAAAATCCCCAGAGCGGCCACGCTTCCGCTGCTCAGCGTGCTTCCGTAAATTTTGAGAATCGCCTGCTTTCTTCTCTGATGTGAAAGGGTTCTTCTGCTTTTGCTTATCGTTCACCGGATCCTGTTTCTCTTCCGCACTGTTCACGTTGTTCATTCAGCCTCCGTACACCGCCGGAGCGAGTTTAGCGATGAACGGGAGGTGGCGGAATTTTTCCGCATAATCAAGGCCATATCCCACCACAAAATCGTTGGGAATATCGAAGCCTACATAATCTGCCGTAACGTCAATTTTGGCCGCCGCTGGTTTGCGCACAATCGTGGCAATCCGCACCGATTTGGCCCCTCGCGAGCGCAGATTTGCCTGCAGCCATGAGAGCGTGAGCCCCGAATCGATCACATCTTCCACGATGAGCACATCGCGATCCGTCACATCTTCAGTGAGATCTTTGATGATCCGCACCACGCCAGAGCTTTTGGTGCTAGCACCATAAGAGCTCACCGCCATCCAATCCATCACCACCGGCACATGAATTTTACGGGAGAGATCAGCCATCACCATAATGGCTCCCCGCAGCACTCCCACCAGCATGATTTCCTTGCCGGCATAATCACGCGAAATCTCTTCGCCTAACTCAGCAATACGCTGCGCAATCTGCTCTTCAGAAACCACTACGCTCTCAAGCGCACCTTCAGCATCATGCAGATCCATTGATCTCCCTCACTCATTTTTCTGTTGCGGCGCTGCGCTACGGCGAGTGCCCTGTGCGATCTCTAGCACACCATGACATTTTGTGGCATGGGCGCCGGGAAGATCTATGTGAATATTATTCTCTCGGCCAGTAACAAGCTTATCAAGTGCTGAAATATGGCTGAAAAAGAGTTCTCCTCCGCGCGCCCCCACCGCCAGAGCTGCCAAACGCACACTACGGGTGCGCACCGCCTGCGGATAGGCCGCCAAGATGGCACAATCAATACGCACCACTGCACAGTGCGCTTCACTGGCCATTGTGAGGTCTGTTTCACTCATCACCGAGCAATGTGAGCCATTCTCACCGCCTATATGCACTGCCCTCTCAGCTAGCCGCGCTGCGGATAGCTCATTTTCACCCTGCCGCCGCACCAATGGCACCTCTCGCGGCTCTTCCGCCTCCGGCTTCGCCACCTGCGCCGCAGTTAAAGCTGCTCGCGCACTCTCCATCAGAGCGGCATCGTCTGCCGCCACCAACGCCCCCGTGCGCACTAGGGCAGGCACCACCCCGGCTCCCAATACCTCTTCTAGCAGTGGAATCACTTGATAGCGCAGTGCACTGCGGCGCAGCGCACTGCCATCGGCTGCTCTCCATTCGCTATCCAGCTGATTGGTGGGATCTTCCTCCCACTTCACTCCCAGCTCCCGGCACACCGTGCGCAGCTCTGCTCTACGCATCGACAGTAACGGCCGCACCATCGGCACTTCAGGGTGCCCAGGTAGCCTTCCAGATTCTGGCATTCCCGCAATCGAACGCGCTCCCGATCCACGAGCTAAACCCAGCAGCACAGTTTCAGCCTGATCGTCTGCATTGTGCCCGAGAAATACCGGCGCGGCTAGATCCCCATACTCCTGGCCAATCCGCACTGCCTCTTCCGCCAATGCGCGGTATCGTACCACTCGCGCCGCACCCTCTGGGCCTTGCCCACCACCAGCGTGCTCCACACTCACGGTAGCTATGCGAGCAGCAATGCCTAACTGTTCTAACCGTGTGCGCACAGCTGCAGCTTCACTGGCTGATTCAGGGCGCAACCCGTGATCAACAGTGAGGGAATGGAGCGCAATTGCTCGCTCTCGAGCTGCGTAGCGCGCACCGAGCGCGAGAGCCATTGAATCTGCTCCACCGCTCACCGCCAACAGCACGTGTGCTCCGATTGGGAGCGCAGAAAACGCGCGCTGCAGAGCATGACGCGCCTGCGACACAAGTGGGTGTGGGTGCGCCATGTTATCGCTCATCTGCCTCATCTGCCGCTCGTTCGCTGCAAGGTGCTACGCGTTCGAGCCAACGTGCAGGATCTCCCAGCTCAACAGCCGATGGTAAAAACTCTTCTCCGCGCCACAGCAGGTTCGCCGCTTCCATACTTGCGCTCTCGATCACCTGCCGCACAAAATGCGCACCTGTGCGATACTGCTCCATTTTTTTATCGAATCCAAGCCATTGCACGAAATAAGCAGCGAGCGGACGGCGCTCACTACGGCGTTCGTTCATTGCCGAGATCAACCGTTCTTTGCTCGGCATCTGAGCCAAATCAACTGCATTCATCACAAACTCCGCGTGCCCTTCTAGCACGCTCATCGCCGTGTTGAGCTCTTGGGCTGGAGGAGAATCGAGTGCCCCATTTTCATCAGGGTCGTTGATAACCTCGAGAAAACGCTTCACGATATAGCCTCTCAGCCACGGCGCCGCCGCGAACTGCACGGCATGGGTGAGCTCATGTACACACACCCACAGACATAGATCGCGCTGATCTAAATTGAATTTCTCTCGAAAACTCGCAATATTGGGCGCGTTGAGCAGTAATCTTCCCCGCACCGACGTGGCTATGCCAGCCGCCTCTACATCTGCACTGCTGCCAATATCTGCCACCCCACGGGAAGCAGCGAGCGGAGCCACAGCAGCGGGCTCAGCGGGAGTGAAGGGATCGAACTGCCCTAAAATAAGGCGGGAGAGCACCGCCGTGCCCGCCCCCACGCCCCAGCTATTGACGCCGGGTATGCTGGCACCGTGAGCCTCGCTCATCTGGGCGAACGACTGTGCTGCCGCATATGCCCACCCAGGCCGATCCAACACATAAACGGGAATTTCTCCAGCTGATTTCGCCCCCTGGGTCAGACCAGTGAGCTCGCCCACAACGCTCACTGCCTGGCGCGCTGCACTGTGCAGATCAGCAGCCAATGCCTGCGCCATCTCGCGGCTCACATCTGGCCCACCTGCCGCCATAACCGCAGCAATTTTCCGAACTAACCGGGGATCAATACTCATAGCTTTAGTGTAGCTGGCCGCTGCCGTAAATTTTCGGCAAGAAATATCCACCCGAATTCACTGGCAAAAGCCGCCATATCGCCAGCAGCAGCTACCACACCGGCAGCACAACACCTGCTGCATTGCCAACGGCAACTATCCACAGCCACCGCGCCAATATTAGTCGCACCCAAGTCTGCGCCTTAGAGCTGCGCCAGCGCAGTCACAGCGCTATCGATAGCTGGCCGATAGGCATACGCATCAACCCCTGCAGCGGAGTTCACCACGATGGAAAAAGTGAGTGGCCGTCCATTGCGAGTGAGCACAAAGCCACTGAGCGAGCTGGCCTCATCAAGCGTTCCCGTTTTTGCGTGCACCACACCAGTACCTGCGTTATTAACGAACCGCGTGTGCAGGGAGCCATCAACTCCCCCAATTGGAACTCCAATTCCAATAGCAGCCATAGCACACCCCTGCGCGGCGCCCGCAACGCTGCCGCCAGATTTTTTAGGTTCACCAGCGTGCTCAGGGGCACCAGCGTGTGCAGATTCGCCAGTCGCCTCTTGCCTGCGCGGCTGCGCGGGAGCGCCAGCTGAGCCGCTCACTTCAGCTCGAGCTGCACATGCCCACACATTTTGCAGCAGCCGGGTGAATACTGCAGGAGAAATCCGGTTGAGCGTAGAGAGCCCCGATCCGTCTCGAATCACCGAATCCGCTAGCGGCACTCCCGCCTTTTCCAGCACACCCACCACCGCCGTAGCACCGCCCACAAAACTTCCTGGTTTTCCCTGAGCTAATGCCACTTGATGAGCAAGCGCTTCGGCCAGTGAATTTTCAGAAACCAACAGCATGTGATCCACAAGGCTACGCACCGGAGCCGAGTTCACCTCTGCCAGTGGCCGCGCACTCACGGGGGCTTTCTGGTGGCCCGCAGCCACCGCCTTCACTCCCGCCGCGTTGAGCTGCTGCACAAATGCTGTAAGCGCCTCCGCTGCAGGATCTGCCGGATAGCTGCTGGCCACTCCATCGGGAGCTGAATCGCTCGTCTTTCCAAGGTGCATCGCAACTGGGGAACTCGGCGTCACCCAGATTCGAGAATCTGCTGGCAAACTCGGCTCATATGCTGGCCCAGAATAAGAGCTGGTGTCTACGAACACCTGCACCGAGTTCACATCTGTGAGCTTCTGGGCAGCCGCCCGCGCCAGATCTCCCAATCCTGCCCGCCCGACTGTGGCTGTTGGAGTGCCACGATCCGGTGCCAGTGCAATATCGCCACCACCCACGAGATAGAGGGAAGCTCCATCTCGCACCGCACGCGTGGCAAAAGTTTTCTCTGGCCCGAGTGTGGTGAGCGCCGCAAATGCCGTGATCAGCTTCATGTTTGACGCCGGAATGAGAGAGAGATTCGGCTGCACCGCTCCCAGCTCTGTGCCGGTGAGGGCGTCGAGCACTCGAGCTGCCACCACACCCTTTCCTTTCACTGCCGTTGCCACTGTTTCCAGCGCGCGCTGCACTGCTTGCCGATCTGGAAGTGGAGCAGTGGCCACAGAGGATTCAGCCACAACCCGCTCCACAGTGGCCTCTCCAGGCACGCTCGGATAGGGCTTTGCAGCGTCAGCTGGCGCCTGAAATGTGATGAGCCCCGGCACCACATCGCTCGCATCTGCCACCGCGTAGCCGCATAGCGCAACCACGATTGCACACACCGCAGCCATTATCTTTTTCACTCTTGCAGTGTGCCATATTTTTCTTTCTGCGGGCTCTAAGAGGCAATATTGCCCACCTTGCAGAGGTTCGCAGCTACAATCGAGGCAAAGCACAAGTTTGCACACCGTGCCCAGGCGCGGGCGTGCTAATGCACAGAGCCAGAGCCGAGGAGACGTTTATGAAATCGATGGAATTCGACGTGACGATCGAAATCCCTAAAGGAAACCGCAACAAATACGAAGTAGATCACGCCACTGGCAGAATCCGCTTGGATCGCATGCTCTTCACGTCTACCCGCTATCCCGATGACTACGGATTTATCGATGGCACACTTGGCGAGGATGGCGACCCCCTCGATGCCCTTGTGCTTCTGGAAGAACCCACGTTTCCGGGCTGCGTGATCCGGTGCCGCGCGCTGGGAATGTTCCGCATGCGCGACGAACATGGCGGAGACGACAAAGTGCTCTGCGTGCCAGCCAGCGATCAACGCGCTTCGTGGCGCACTGAAATAGAAGACGTTTCCGAATTCCATCGCCTTGAAATTCAGCATTTCTTTGAAGTGTACAAAGATCTTGAACCTGGAAAATCCGTGGAGGGTGCCCACTGGGTGGGACGCGCAGCAGCCGAGGAAGAGATCCAGGCTTCATATCAGCGCGCCATCGACACTGGCTATTACGATCACTGAGGCGTGCCCAGCGGTTCGATAGCTGGAACGCTACCAGCTCAGCTCACCGCCGCCCGCTCAACCGCCCTTGTATCCTGTGTATCCTGCCTGTGACCACCACTGGCACTACATCTCATATGCAGCATTTGACGCCTTTTGTGTATCCCTCAAGATACACAAGGCTGCGTCACTCAATGAAGCGCACAAACACATAGGAGCTGTAGAGCCTGCTATAGCCTGTGCCGTATTCTGGGCTGCGCGCACCGAAAGTGCGGCCGTTGCCGAGATAGAGCGCTATGTGCCGGCCTGGCCACCACACAAAATCCCCGGGTTTTGCCTCGGCAGCAGAGATCTGACGGCCTTGCTCTCCTTGCCAATCGGCACCGTGAAGCGTCTCAATTCCAAAATGACGCAGCACATACTGCACAAACCCCGAACAATCCCACCCACGCGTGGGAGATGTGCCCGCCCACACGTAGGGGGTGCCTTCAAATTGGGTGGCATAAGCCACGAGAGCATCTCGCCTCGCTTGCCCATTTGATGAGGGCTTCGGCGCTGGAGGCTGGGGAGTCGGAGCCGGCTGGGGTGCCACTGGTGGTGCTGGAGGCCGGGGAGCTGGAGTAGCTGGGCGGGGCTGTGCCGGGCGCGCAGCTGCTTCCCGAGCTGCCCGTGCAGCTGCCTCTTGGGCTGCAGCTTTGGCTGCCGCCTGCGCAATAGCGCGTTGCTTCGCCAGCTCTGCCGCGCGCTCTGCAGCCGCGCGGGCCTGGGCAACTGCCGCTTGCGCCCGAGCTTCGCGTTCCGCTTCAAGCTGTGCGAGCCGCTGGCGCTCTGCTGCCACCGTTGTTTGATGGGCCTGCGCCAGTGTGACGGCAAGTTCATCACGCCGTTTGTTGGCCGCCGCCACCTGCTCACTCGCAGCCTGCGCTGCAGCTTGCGCAGCAGCGTCAGCACTGTTGGCTTCCTGCGCCGCTCTATCTGCAGCCAACAGTTTAGCTTTGAACGTCTGCTGCAAGGTTTGCGCAGCTTTTTCCAGCTGCTGGAATTCGTGCGCTTGCTCATCGCTGTGCTGCATCACCGTTCGGTATGCACGGGTGCGCGAGTTGGCAGCAGCAAAAGAACGTGAATCCAGGAAATAATAGCCACTTGCTAACCGCGAGGTGGAATCCTGATACATCGCCTGCGCCACAGCGGCTAGCTGTGCCCGAGCACGGCTTACTTTCTCTTGAGCCGCTGCCACGCGGCTCTGTGCCTGTGCCGCTTCGTCCATCGCAGCATTGACGGTGGTGACCGTTTGATCTGCATGCTGCCGAGCGGCGAGCGCTCGTGCTTCGAGCTCATCTGAACGAGCTGCAAGCGCCGCCAATTCTTGCTCTACGCGACCCAATGATGTGGCAGCCGTCTGTTCAGCATTTCTGGCAGCCGTCACATCGTGATCAGATGGTGCTGCTGGCGCTGCAGTTGCCGGTATGCTCAGCGGCACTGCGAGTGCCACACCCAGCGCTACGAGCGCACTGGATTTCCATTTAGATGCCATCTTCCCTTCGCTTCCCCAAACGTCGGATCACATGCTGCACAACAGCACCATGCGTAGCTAGCAGTTACATTAGTAACGATCATATAACAACAGGGCACTATTTGAAACAAATATATTATTGAATATCAATTTTCACACTAATCACAACCATTTAAGGAAACACAAAGAATCCAGTTTTTGGCACGGATTGCTCACGCATCACAGCGGCTCTTAGGAAATACGTAGACTTCCGTTCTCCCTCTGGCACAATAAACATATGAGTGATGTGCAAGCTTCCAGATGGCACCCCGATGTGCTCGGCGCGGGATTCGAATCGAAGTATGTGCCGCTACACCCCGATTCTGAGGGGCCAGTGCTCACTACAGTGATTCGGCATCAGCCAGCAGACGACCCGGAATTTCCGGCAGTCTCACGCTCACTGCCGCATACTCTCTCAGAGCCCCCACTTTCAGAGTTCGCATTTCTAGCACTCCATGGGTGGAACGACTACTTTTATCACCGCGAGCTAGCGCGGCAAATCTCCGCATTGGGAGGCCATTTCTATGCCCTTGATCTGCGAAAATACGGCCGCTCACACCGCGAAGGGCAAACCTGGGGATACATTAGCGATCTCTGCGAATACGACGCCGAGCTGCATATTGCGCTCGACACTATCCACTACGACCACGGCGCAGGAATGCCCATAGTCCTTTATGGGCATTCCACAGGCGGCCTCACTGCCGCCTTGTGGGCACACCGCCACCCCGGAGCACTCTCCAAACTAATACTCAATTCCCCCTGGTTAGAGCTCCAAGGAGCCGTAGCCACTCGGCTTGCCGGCCAAGGGGCAATAGAAGCCCTTGCACGCCTCGCCCCCAACGCCGTCATTCCTATCCCAGATTCTGGTTTTTATCACCGCACCCTCACTGGCCACCATCTCGATTCTGCACATCTCCCCAATGAGGCTGAATCAGATCCATTTTTCACCACCGGCTGGGAGCCCAATGAGGCGTGGCGCAACACTACCAATTTTGTGGTGCGAGCAGGCTGGTTTAGAGCGATTCTCGCAGGGCACAAAACGGTGGCAGAGGGGCTCTCTATTGACGCTCCTATTTTGGTGCTCACCTCCTCACGTTCGATTTCGGAGAACGAATGGAACAGTGATTTTCTGGCCGCCGATTCGGTGCTCACCGTGGAAAATATTTGGAAGCGCGTGCCGTTTCTGGGCCGTAAAACCACACTCGTGAAACTCGATGGAGCTATTCACGATGTGTTGCTCTCCCGAGCCGCAGTGCGTGCTCAAGCGTTTGCCGAAATTGCGAGTTTTCTGCGCCATTGATAGGCTCCACGTATGTTCAAGCGAATGCGAATGCCGAGCTAGCACCAGCCCCCTCCACCGTGCTAGTGGCCGCCCCTGCCTCAGATAGGCGCTTCGGATACTGCACACGAGCCACGCTGGCACCCACACTCCAGATCCACCGCTGCTCGGCCCATTTCTGCCGCTGTTTGAATAAGAAAACTAGAACAACCATGAATCACACACCTCTTTGCCACCCATCACCCACCTCGCTCACGCCGCCCACCTCTCTTTCTTCCCACGGCATTGCCCCGGCTTTCCTCGTGGGGGTACCTAACTCGCATGTAACAGACGCCGCTCCGATCCGGGATTATGACACTGGCTACAGCCCTAAGTGGCGCACTAATCCTCCAACTTCTGGAGCGTGGAATCCTGGCGACGACCCGCAGGAGCGGCTGTTTATCAATATCGGCACGGTGCACACTGAGCTTGGAGATACTATTCCCAACGCCGTCTTGGCCTATGAAACCTGGGGCACACTCAACGCCGACCACTCCAACGCTATCTTGCTCTGCCACGCGCTCACCGGAGATTCCCATGCCACCTCGCAACACGGCTCTGACGGCTGGTGGGCCGAAGTAGTAGGCCCTGGCAGAGCGATAGACACCAACACCTGGTTTGTGGTGTGCCCCAATGTGCTCGGAGGGTGCCAAGGGAGCACCGGCCCCGCCTCGATCGCCCCAGATGGGAAACCCTGGGGTGCCCGATTCCCCCAACTCACCATTCGGGATATGTGCGCCGCTGAATATCGGCTTGCTCAGCACCTTGGAATCACACGCTGGGCATTAGTGGCAGGGGCCTCATTTGGAGGCAACCGCACCATCGAGTGGGCGGCAAGCTACCCCGATGCTGTGGGAGCTATTGCCGTACTAGCCGCCAGCAGCGCTTGCACTGCAGAGCAGATTGCCTGGCAGCAAATACAAATCACCGCTATCGAAAACGATCCTGCCTTCCGCGCCGGAGCTTACTACGATCTGCCAGACGGCCACGGCCCACACCGGGGGCTTGGCCTCGCCCGCGAAATAGCTCACCTCACGTATCGCTGCGCCCCGGAGCTCGCCACTCGTTTTAGCCACACTCCGCAATCAGGAGAAGATCCACTCCGCGGCGGGCGCTTCGCCGTGGAATCTTACCTCGATTATCACGCCGAAAAACTCGTGCGGCGTTTCGATGCAAATTCCTATATCTGCCTCTCACGTGCACTAATCACCCACGATATCGGCCGCGGCCGCGGCGGCACCAGCGCCGTTCTCGCCACGCTCACCATGCCAGCACTCGTGGTGGCAGTGGATTCTGATCGGCTTTTTTATCCAGATGACGTGATCGCGCTCGGCGCTGCCCTGCCCGAATGCGATCACGTGCCAATGCTTCACTCCACACATGGCCACGATGGTTTTCTCATCGAAAATGATCAAGTGAGCGCAATTTTTAAAGATTTCTTTACCAGCGAGCGCTTTCAGGCCACACTCTCACCCACAGCTGCACGGTAGAGGGCATTGGCGCGCACCCCCACACGCTGAGCCACATGTGCGGCAGCCACTTTGAGCTTGAGCCCCGCGGCATGCAGCTCCCGCACTTCCGCCACCAGCTGCGGCGAAATCTCCGCTGCAGCGCGAGCCGCTCCTTCCACCACCACAGTGATCTCGCCAAGCACTCCATCGCTAGCCCACTCAGCAAGCTCTGCGAGCGAACCCCTGCGCACCTCTTCGTGCACTTTGGTGAGTTCTCGCACGACGGCGGCTCTTCGGCGCTCCCCAAACGCCGTAGCCATCGCCGCGAGAGTATCAGCCAAGCGCCGAGGAGATTCAAAAAACACCATCGTGCGCGGCTCGTGTACGAGCTGTGCCAGCTGACTAGCGCGCTCCCCCGCTTTGCGAGCGAGAAATCCCTCAAAGCTGAAACGGTTAGTTGGAAGCCCCGACAGCGCTAGCGCCGTGAGCACTGCCGAAGGGCCAGGCACCACAGTCACCGGCACGCCCCGCTCCGCCGCAAGTGCCACTAAACGATAGCCAGGATCTGATATGGCTGGCATTCCGGCGTCACTCACCATCACCACGGTGCCTCCTGCCGCCGCCTCTGCCACCAGCTCTGGAGCTTTCTCCTGCTCGTTATGATCGTGATATGGCACCACCCGTGCATGCAGCTGCACTCCTAGCCGCCCAGCTAAATTGAGCAATCGGCGGGTGTCTTCAGCAGCGATTACAGTGGCCGATTCGAGTGCGCTGCGCAGATGCGGGGAAGCATCGGCGTCATTTCCGAGCGGAGTGCCAGCGAGAATGATCATGCCTATATTATGGCTATTGTGCCTCAGTGTAGAGAAACGCACTGCTCAGCGAAAGGATCACAATGAAAACTGAAACCGCCGTCCTCCATGCGGGGTACTCCCCTAAAAATGGCGATCCGCGAGTGCTGCCGATCGTGCAGAGCACCACATACGTATTTGATTCCACTCAAGCTATCGCAGATGTGTTTGATGACCCCACCCACGCGCTGATCTATTCACGCTTCGCCAACCCCACCGTGATGGCAGTAGAAGCAAAGATAGCCGCCCTCGAAGGTGGCGCAGCTGCTATGGCCACAAGCTCTGGGCAAGCCGCTTCGCTGCTCGCGATTCTCAATCTGTGCAAAGCCGGCGATGCTTTTATCACGTCTCCGCAAATCTACGGCGGCACCGCCAACCTCTTCTCTGTGACGCTCGCAAAATACGGCATTGAAGCGATCTACCTGCCGCAGAATCCCACCGATGAAGAAATCGAAGCAGCTTTTACCCCCAACACCAAAGCCGTGTTTGGGGAGACAATCGCCAACCCAGCCCTGAGCGTATTCGATATCGAACGCTACGCCCGCATTGCACACGAGCACGGAGTGCCACTGCTGGTTGATAACACCTTTGCCACTCCGGCGCTCTGCCGCCCGATTGAATACGGTGCAGACGTGGTGATTCACTCCACCTCGAAATACCTCGATGGCCACGCGCTGCAGGTGGGCGGCGTGATCGTAGACGCCGGAAAGTTCGATTACGCAAACGGAAAGTTCCCAGATTTTGTGGAGCCTGACGCCAGCTATCACGGTATTTCGTATGTGCGCGATTATTCCGCAGCCCCGTTTATCACTAAAGCAAGAATGCAATTGATGCGCGATTTCGGGTGCTACCCAGCAGCACATTCAGCATTTTTGCTCAACCTCGGCATCGAGACCCTGCCGCTGCGCATGGAGCGCTATTGTGCCAACGCTCAGAAGGTGGCTGAATACTTCGCCGCCAGCGATAAGATTCAACTCGTGCGCTATCCTGGGCTGCCTAATGACCCATATTATGAGCTGGCACGGAAATATCTGAGCGGAGACGATGGCGCTGTGCGAGCCAGTGGAGTGATTGGCATCGAAATTGCTGCCGGCCGAGAAGCAGCTATGCGCTTTATGGACGCCTTGAAACTCGCATCTCGAGAAGTACATGTGGCCGATATTCGCACCTGCGTGCTCCACCCAGCCTCCGCCACCCACCGCCAGCTCACCGATGAGCAGCTGGTGGCCGCTGGTATCGATCCGGGATATGTGCGCGTGAGTGTGGGGTTGGAGCACATCGACGATATCCTCGCAGATATTGAACAAGCACTCGCGCAGATTTGATTCTACAGATTTGACCCTTGTACCGCAGAAATAGCGCTGCGCTAGAATTCCGCTCCCGGGCAGTGCTCTCACTGCTCGCATTAGCCTCATAGCAACAACGTGGTGGTTGGCCGATATTTTATTATCCTATCGGCCAACCACCACGCGAGCGCAAAGCACTATATTTCTAGGTCTGAGCAGAACCTCCCGGCAGCCCGGCAAAATCCCCGAAGAAAATCCTTTGGGAAAAGAGAGAAAGATTCTCGGAGACGAGGGAAAAACTCGTCGGAGGCGATTTTCGAGCGGCGATCCTCAAGCGAAGTATTTGAATACTTTCAGATACCTGCTGAGCAGCCGTTCCCACTTCTCTTCTGTGATGTTGAGCGGGCCCAATTTTCCTGGAGCACCAATATGCATGAGCCGCTGGGTGGCCACCGCCTGCGGCTCGGTGTATTTCACAATGCCCTCCACTCCGTGCCGGCGCCCAATACCTGAAATTCCCATACCTCCGCTGGGAGCTTTCAAAGAGCCCCAGGCAGCGGCATAGCCATCATTGATATTCACCGAACCTGTTTTCAGCTGCGTCGCCATTTGCTGCGCAGTTTTCAGATCCGCACTCCAGATAGCCCCGTTGAGCCCATATTCTGTGGCATTGGCGCGGCGC
The DNA here is from genome assembly GCA_022768785.1 of Arcanobacterium sp. Classification (GTDB taxonomy): domain Bacteria; phylum Actinomycetota; class Actinomycetes; order Actinomycetales; family Actinomycetaceae; genus Arcanobacterium_A. Next base: position 12,880 of record JALELI010000020.1, read on the forward strand.
AAGGCTTCGGCGTCACTGTTCACCCGATAGATACTCACCACCGGCCCAAATGTTTCCTGGGCAAAGAGATCCATCTCAGGAGTGACGTCGGTGAGTACTGTGGGCGCGTACCCAAATTCTCCAGCCTCTGGAATCGGCTTCCCGCCAGCAAGCACAGTAGCTCCCTTAGCAACTGCATCGGCCACATGCGCCGTCACTTTATCAAACTGCGATTTCCCGATGAGCGGCCCCATATCAGCCGCCCAGGAGTATCCGGCTTCCACTCTCATCTCTTGTACAGCTCGGGCGAAAGCCGGCACAAATCGATCCCAGATGTCGGTGTGTACGAAAATCCGCTCAATCGAGATGCACAGTTGGCCCGAGGAGGCAAAGCACGCCTTCAGCACTCCGCGCACTGCCCGCGGCATAGGAGCGTCTGCGCGCACAATCAGCGGATTTTTCCCACCTAACTCAGCCGATACCCCAACGAGCCGAGATCCAGCTTTTTGCGCTATCCCTGCACCTGTGGCGCTCGATCCAGTGAACATCACAAAATCCGCCTCATTGATCATCGGCTCACCGAGCACCGCTCCAGAGCCCACAATCACCTGTACCAGCTCACGTGGGAAGCCAGCAGCTTCCAGCAGAGCCTTGCAGGCAAGAGCCGTATAAGGAGTTTGGGAATCAGGCTTCATCACAATCGCATTGCCAGCCATAATTGCGGCTAGCGCATCTGAAATCGCGAGTGTGAGCGGATAGTTCCACGGGGAAATCACCGCCACCACTCCTTTTGGATGGTGGTAGATGCGCGTGCTGGTGAGCAGGGGCACCGCGCCCACTGTACGCCGCGGTTTCAACATCGCGTGAGCGTTGTTTGCGTAATAAATAGCATTAGACGCCACATCATAGAGCTCTTCAAAAGCACTGGCGCGATTTTTACCATTTTCCCACTGCACGAGATCGAGAAGTGCGTCACGTTCGTGAATCACTAAGCCAGCAAACCGGTGCATGAGTTTTTTGCGATACGCGAAGCTCGTATGTGCCCATTCAGCTCCTGCTGCCCGCGCTCGATCGAAAACGATTGGCACGTCGTCCACAGCAATTCCTGGGAGTACCCCAATCTGTGTACCAGTGAGAGCGGCGTATTTTGGCAGTGGCTTTCCTCCTCCTGCCGCTTCGTCGTCTTTTCTCCCCACACTCACCAATGCCGCAGGTGAGGGCACGAGGTGCTGCAGTGCGCGCCGGCCCCGCTCATCGAGAGCAGCCACGTTAATCGCCATATAAACCTCCTCATTCACGCACGTGCACCAGAGTATCCTAAATACATACACGCACACTGGATTAATCGTTTTCAGAGAGCATAATTCCCCTAGAGAGACTTTAGTCCCAATTGGCGTTATAATAAATAGGCAACATGCGCAGTGGCTGAATCCCACGAGAATTCACCTGAGCTCAATGAGGAGTTCGGCTAAGCGCATACATCACCGGCACAAGCCCAACTTTCGGTTGGGTAACCAGTAATGAGGAGTAAACATGGCTCATTTAAAAATGGTATTTCACGTGAACGAAAACGACCGCTGGCCGTTCACAATCCGCTCGGTGCACAATCTCGCTCACTCCGATGAGGAGACTTCCGTAACAGTAGTTGCCAACGGCGAGGCAATCCGCTCTTTTTCGCAGCTTGACGCCGATCCGGTGCGTTTCGAGAAGATCAAGCAGTTGCGAGATGCCGGCGTGCGCTTTGTGGTGTGCAATATCGCTATGAATGAGCGCCAGATTAAGCCCGAGCTGGTGCCCGATTACGTGGAAATTGTGCCGGCGGGCATCGTGGAGATCGCCAAACTTCAAGCTGAAGGCTACGGATACGTGAAGGCCTAACGCCGGCATTAGCTAGCCGACACATTGCCACTTTCGCGCCACATTGCCGCTTTCGCGCCATTCGTGGCATTTCACACCGTAGCGCTGCGCTACCCTTACGCTATGGCACCGCAGCGCTACGGCCTGTTATTGCACGTCAATCGCACACCGAAATATAGGGCATTTCGCGCACGCCCCACCGATACCGCGCACCCGAATCTCATTCTCCGATTTGTTACCTTTTTGTTATTTTACGCCACTCGCATAGACGGCAACTTTTCGGCTCAGAATAGCCATTTCTGCCGATTTTTCAGTTTAGTTAAGTGCCCCACAGCGGTGGAGAAGAAATGGCGAGAAGAATACAATTGAACGTGAAATTATTTGAATCTGCAATCACTTTTTATGGGGGCGCAGTCCGCCGAGCGCTGCCAACCACGAGAAGTGGAGAACACGGAAGATCTATTTCATGAGCACCAAGAAGAAAATTGGCATTTCCGCACTCATTGCCACTGCACTCGTGCTTTTAGGGCTCGGCGTCTATGTAGGTTACTTCGCCGTCGGTCACCGTGCACTCCCTGGCACATACGTAGGCGATGTGAAAGTGTCTGGGCTCACCCACAGTGAAATCACCCAACGGCTCGCGCTAGCCAACGATTCTACTGTGAATATTTCAGGTGCCGGCGTCAATACCACCTCTGCCACGCTCAAACAGATGGGGTTTTCTTTTAATCCAGAAGAGTTAGCCGCGCAGGCAATGGCCGCAAACACGGTGTGGTGGAAGTATGCCACCGCACCGTTTAACTCCACCAAAGTGAAGCCCGAGCTACAAACAGATCGCGCCACGGCCGAAGCCTTTGCAGTGGCTCTCACCAAAGGAAACAGCTCGGCAGTGGCTCCGGTCAACCCCTGCGTGGAGTTCCGCGATGGGAAGTTCGTGATTAAGAGCGGTGTGGAAGGTAAAGGAGTGAGCGTGGCCTCTCTCTTAGCTCCTGCAAGCCAGCTCGTGGCCACTTTGAGCAATGTGGATTTTAAAGCCACAATCTCTCCCATCGCCCCCTCCGTAAAAGAGGAAGATCTCAAAGCCAAGCTCGCCACCGCCAATAAACTCATCGCGCCCGACGTTTCTGTGGGCACGGCAGACCAAACTTTCACGGCTTCTCCGGCCGATAAAGCAGCGTGGGTTAATCTCACCACCGCCCAGCCCTCTCTCAATGCCAACGCCCTCAAAGCGTGGGTGCAGCAGCAGGGCAATCACTTCTACGTTGAGGGAGTGACCGGCCTACGCCTACTCGACAAGAGCGGCAAGATTCTAAAAGTGCGCGCCGAAGCAGTGCCTGGCGAAGAGGTGAAAAACATCGATCAAGTGGTGGCACTCGTGCAGAAAAATCTCACTGCCGGTGCCCCCACAGCTGCAACTTTCACCATCGCCAAAGCCACCCCACAATGGAAAACCAAAACAGTGGCTCCCGGGGCCGAGAATCTGCCCTATGCCGCCGCTGAAGGCGAACGGTGGATCGATATCAACCTCAGCACAAACCGCGTGAAAGCCTACGAGGGGGCCACGCTCGTCTACGATTTCCCCATGATCGACGGCGCACCAGCCACACCCACAGTGCAGGGAGAGTACGCGGTGTATGCAAAACTGCGTATCCAAACGATGCGGGGCTCTAACGCCGATGGCTCTAATTATGAAACTCCCGATGTGCCATGGGTGATGTACTTTACCGGCGGCTATGCCACCCACGGTTCCTCTGCGTGGCGCAGCCGCTGGGGCTACGATGCCGGCGCTTACGGCTCTCACGGGTGCGTGAACATGGCTAATGAAGATGCCCGCACCCTGTGGGAGTGGGCATCAGTGGGAACTCCCGTGGTGAGCCACGCATAAAATCATTCGCCGCTTCTTGTTTGAGGGGGATGGGTGGGTGGGGTTGGTAAATTTCCTCAGAGTAATGGTCCCAACCCCTCCCACACTGGCTAGAGCTAGTAGGTATCTCCCTCTGCAGAACGTGGCGAGGCCGCTTCTGCGTTCTGCCGAGGCACTGTGCCCACATGACCTGTTGGCTGATCGTTGGGCAAGAATCCATCGTTGTAGCGCATTGGCACATGGAATGCATCGCAGAACGGCTTGTTGCGCGAAGAGCCACAGCGGCAAAGCACATAGCGATTGCGCAGCTCGTATTCTTCTCTATCTGCACCTTCCAGTGGGATTCCACCGTGCACATACAACCCGGCGCTCACGCCTTTTTGTGGATCCTGGATCACGGTGATACCCGGCTCTAGATCGGGCTCCACGAAATCTTTTTCATGCGGTTTAGGGGTGAGCCGTCCCGCCGGGCAATGCCCAGCCACCCGCTCAGCGAGTTCAATTTCTGCATCGCTGCTCGCCGTCATAGCGAGTGACCATGCCTCAGACGCTTCGCCGTTCAGATCGGCGCTGTGGCAGAAACGAGCAAAAGCGCAGCGATCGTCGTCTGCCAGATCAATCTCTGGGCCCTGGAAATAACCGGCGCGCTCTACATATGGCTCTTTTGCGGCTGTTTCGCGGCCGACAAAGCCAATCTGCCTGTGCGTGCCATCGCAAAATGGAGCATTTTTAGAATGCCCACAACGGCACAGGTGATATTCTTCCCGCTGCTCCAGTTCACGCCCATTTTCCCAACGATATCCATGCCCATCTGGCCGAATAATCTTTTCATCGAGCGGCACACCGCCCGTCACCTCAAATGGGCCATTGGGGAGAACTCTGATGTGCATATCCGCCATCGCAACGCCTTTCTTGCTGCCTCCGTTTGGCAGTATCGGCAGCCAACGCTATGAACGCCGTTTACCCGCCTGCAATTACATTCCTCATCGTATCGAGCAAACTCCTACCAGGCATGCTCCCAATGCTCGAAATACGCGCAGCTTTGTGTGCATAATTCGATTTTTGACGCCGTTCACGCATGTGCGCAAAGCTACACCGCCGGATATTGGCTCTCGATTTTTTGCCATCTATCCTTAGATTTGAATCAAAAGGAGGAGCACATATGCCAAAACCCGTGGGGCAGGCTTCTCGATACAATCCTGCAATTGATGGAGTGCGCACTCTCGCTGTGGTGTCGGTGATCCTCTACCACATGAATGTGGCCTGGATTCCCGGCGGATTACTCGGGGTGGGAGTGTTTTTCACTATCTCTGGATTCCTCATCACGGGCAATCTCATGCGCAGTTGGAATGCGCACGGAAATCTCGGGCTGAGCACTTTCTGGCTTCGACGCCTTCGCCGGCTCATGCCCGCTGTAATCATTGTGGTGCTGTGCACCTGGGCACTCACACCATGGCTCGCTCCTACACAATGGAACACCTATCGGTTCGCTGGGCTCACCGCTATTTTCTATGTGAACAACTGGGCCACTATTTTTTACGGCGATTCATACTTTGATCAGTTCACAGTGAGCCCATTCGAACACATGTGGTCGCTCTCTGTGGAAGAACAGTTCTACCTCTTCTGGCCGCTCGTACTGCTGCTATTTCTCGTGATAACGCGCGGGCGCAAAGTGCTCGTGATCGCGCTCACAAGTGTGCTCGCTATCGCTTCATTTGCGTGGATGAGCGTGGCATTCCACCTCGGAGTGGATATCACGCGCGTCTACGAAGGCACCGACACCCGCGCTGGCGCTTTACTCGTGGGAGCCATTTTAGCGCTGGCTATGAGCGAGAAACCGCAGAATTCTGCCACTAGTTCCACCACGGGTGGCTTCCTCAATTCCGTGATCAGAACAACCAATCGTATCGTGGCCGACACCATCGGATTGATTGGTGCCACGATGATTGTTGTGCTGATGGTGGTGACCGCGGATAACTCGCCATTTTTATATGACGCCGGAATCGCTATTCTCGCTTTAGCTTCAGCAGCTCTGCTCTACGGAGTTTCCAATCAGCGCACGTTAGTGGCGGCGATTTTTGGGCTGCGCCCCTTTGCCTGGGTGGGCGAGCGCTCTTACGCTATTTACCTGTGGCATATGCCGATTGTGGCTTTTTTGCGCGAACCACTTTCCGCACTCCCACTGTGGCTTTCCACACTGCTCGTCACTGCGGGTGCTGTTGCTCTCGCCTCTGTATCATGGGTACTCGTGGAAGATCCAATTCGCCGGAACGGCTTTTTCCCTGCAATATGGCGTTGGCTGCGAGGCCGCGGAAAAGTGCCTCGCCTTGTGTGGGCTCTGCCACTCGCCCTAGTGGTGGCCATTGCAGCTATTGGCGTGCCCGCCGTTATCGCCCGCGAGCTACACGAGCAACACGTGGCACAGCTGCAGGCGCAGCGAGAGCGTGAAGCGGAACAAGCTCGAGCAGCGGCAGCTGCCGCTGCTCAAAAAGCTAAAGAACGCGAACTCGCTGCCACTCGCACCCGGTGCACGGAAATTGTGCACGTAGGAGATTCCACATCGCTGGCAATGTTCACCGATTCTGGAGTGCTCACTCCTACCGACAATGCCACAACCGTCTATAAAGCCACTGGGGTGCGCACTGTGATCAACTCTTCTTTCGGCGCACGAGCCACTAACCAAGGCTTTAAAGATGCCCCTTCGGGCAACGAATCAATACAGCAGATTCTCAATAACGGTGTGGATCCCGATGCCTGCTTCGTGATCGCACTCGGCACAAACGATGCTGCCAATATGAACGTAGAGGGAGAAGATAACTCCCGCGGGCACATTGAGGCCACAATGAAAATCATCGGCCCGAAACACCCGGTGCTGTGGATCACCACTATTGTGAATCCAGCTGGCGCTCCGCGATGGTACGACAAATCTGTGATGGACGCTTGGAATTCCGCGCTGTACGCTGAGCAGATCTCACACCCCAATATGTGGGTTTATCCCTGGGATAAAGAAGTGCAGCCAAAGTGGTTTATCGACGGCGACGGCGTGCACTACAACCAGGTGGGCAGCTCTGAGCGCTCTCATCGCTTTGCTCAGGCGGTAATTAACGCCTGGCCGCTCACACTCAAAGGGACAGCCGTCCCGCTGTTGCCCGATTCCCCACTGCCTGCCAAAGAACGGGTGGTATCAGGGCTTCGGCCATACTAGAACGCGCTCAAAGCACTCCTCAAAGGCTGCACAGCGTTAAATGGAGTGAGCATTGCATTGCGCGCAGTGTTCAATACTTAGTTGGCTGCCCGCAGTAAAAGCTCAGCGAGGTGTACTCCGTGTTTGCCCGCCAATTGCTCGGCCTGGGTGCGGCATGAGAATCCATCTGCCAGATAGACCGCCTGCCTCGCATCAGGATTCTGCAGAGCCGGCAAGAGCTCGCGCTCAGCCACTTTCACACTCACATCGTAATGCCCACGCTCCATTCCAAAGTTTCCGGCGAGCCCACAGCAACCGGTGAGCACTTGGAGATTCGCTCCCGCTGCCCGTAGCAAAGCAGCATCTGCCTCCCATCCCATCACTGAATAGTGATGGCAATGCGGCTGAGCAATCACGTGCACCCCCGAGAGATCCGGGAGCTGTAGCCGCTCAGGCCCAAAGTTTTCGTGTGTGAGCAACTCTGCGAGAGTGAACGTCATCGCGCTCACAAGCTGCGAACGAGCGTCGTCTGGAAGTAGATCTAGCAGATCATCTCGCAGCACTGCCGTACAGCTCGGCTCCACGCCCACAATCGGAATTCCCTCAGCGGCAAACGGAGCCAGGGTGCGAAGCAGCTCCCGCAGTTTGGCCTTCGCAGTATCGAGCTGCCCCGTGGTGATCCACGTGAGGCCACAGCATGCTGGTGCCGGCGGGATCAACACGGTGTACCCATTCCGCTGTAGCAGCTCCACCATTGCCTGTGCCCCACGAGTATCTAACGTTTCAGAGAACGAATCGGCCCAGAGCATCACATATCTCGAAGCAGTTTTCTGAGTGGCTCTTTCTCGAGTGATCCTCGATCGGAAGCTAGCGTTTTTCGCACACGGAGCAGCATCACTCTCACGCGCAGCAGTGAGATGTTCTCCGCGATAGCGCAAGCCTGGTTGTAGCTCCTGCTCTGTGGGGTGGCTCCCCAAATCTTTCGTTCTCTGAGCCCACACTGAAAAGCGCTGCCGCGCGAACCCAGGCATGAGCCGCCTCCGATCAATCCCAGAGACTGAGAATGCAAGATCGCGCAGTGGCTTTACGCCGAGCACTCCATTGGCGAGTGCAGCCACAGCTGGAATCCTGGTGGCAATCCGAGCCAATACCGGCAGGTTGCCGAGGAGATAGTGAGTGCGTGGGCGGAATCTCCCGCGGTATCCGCGATAGAGAGCTTCTGATTTGAAACGAGCGAGATCCACCCCTGTAGGGCAGTCTTTACCACACGCCTTGCACCCCAAGCACAAATCGAGCGCCGAACGCACTGCCGAATCTGCAAATCCGCTGATCAACTCCCGGCGCCCGCCAGCGGATTGGGCCACTTCCTGCAAAATACGCATGCGCCCGCGGGTGACGTCTTTTTCATCTGCAGTGGCCTGATAGCTCGGGCACATCCAGCCACCAGCTGCAGAGTTATCCGCTCGGCATTTTCCCACACCAGTGCACACATGGAGAGCCCGTGTGAAATCCTCCCCAGCCTCGCGGAAATGGAATCCCCCCGCATATGGTAGAGGCGCTGCATATGGTCGGCGCAGATCAGCATCTAGAGGAGCCACCCCCGGCGCCCCCGGAATCTCCGCGCTCGGAGCACCCGCGCTGGCGCACGCCGCCGCTCCAGATTGCTCTGCTGCCACCATTGCTGGCTCTTTCGGGGCCACTAACACCCCGGGGTTGAGCAAATTATTAGGGTCGAAGAGCGCTTTTACTTGGGAGAATAGCTTCATAACTGCAGGCGGATACATTTTCGGCAGCAATTCGCTGCGGGCGCGCCCGTCTCCGTGTTCTCCAGAGAGTGAGCCCCCATAGCTTATGGCTATCTCTGCAGCGCGCTCCATAAACTCTCGAAAAGCAGGCACTCCCGATTCCCTATCCAGCGGAAAATCGATGCGCACGTGCATACAGCCATCGCCAAAGTGGCCATACATGAGGCCGTGCACCCCCATCTCGCCCATGAGAGCTTGCAGATCGCGCAGGTAGGAGCCGAGTTTTTCAGGAGGCACAGCCGAATCTTCCCACCCTGGCCAGGCCTGTGTGCCAGCTGGCGTACGCCCGCCGAGGCCAGCACCATCGGCACGGATACGCCACAGCTCTGTGGCTTCAGCTCCTGCTTCACGAATGATCACAGCATCAGTTCCTGCTGCTCGGGCAATGGCTTGGGCACGAGCAGGCACCACTTGCGGATCTTCTCCTTCATAGGCACCCACTTCCACCATGAGCCAGCCATTACCATCTGGAAGTTCCGGCACATGCCCTTTATGCGTGCGCACTGCCGCCACCAGTTCGGCGTCCATACCCTCTATAGCGAGCGGCCGATGCTCGAGGATTGCTGGCACGGCGTCTGCAGCTGAGGGCATATCTGGATAGCCAAGCACCACGAGCATGGGTTTCGCAGCAATCGGCACGAGCCGGATCACAGCGTCTGTTACCACCACGAGCGTGCCTTCTGAACCCACGAGAAACCGTGCCAAATGCTCTCCATTTTCAGGGAGGAGCTGCTCGAGTGCATATCCAGATACCTGCCGTGAAAAGCGGCCAAAATGCATACGGATATCGGCCAGATGCTGCGCGACGAGCGAGCGGAGCTGAGGCATTACATGCAATCCGTGGTCAGTGGCACGAAACATACGCCCCCGCCCATCAATGCAGGCAAGCGAAAGAACGTTATCTGAGGTGCGCCCATACGCCACAGCGTGTGGGCCACAGGCGTTGTTGCCAATCATTCCGCCAAAGGTAGCGCGGTTTTGGGTGGAAGGGTCCGGCCCGAAGCGTAAACCGTATTTCGCCGCTTCCCGCTGCAGATCACTCATCACCACGCCTGGCTGCACCCGCGCTGTGCGCGCCGCTGGATCGATTTCAAGGATTTTATTCATATGGCGAGAAAAATCGATCACAACGCCCGGGCCAATGGCGTTTCCTGCCACAGATGTGCCTCCCCCACGGCTCGTGACGGGCACGCTGCAGCTGCGGCACAGCTTCAGCGTAGCCACCACATCGTCTGCGTGCTGGGGAAACACAACGATCGCTGGAGGCACGCGATAATTAGACGCATCAGTGGAATACTGAGCGCGAACGCGCGAACTGGTATCCACTTCTCCGGCGATATGCATGCGAATTTTCGCAGCGAGATAATCTACCACTGGCTGCGAGATCACCTCTCGCCCCTGCCGTAAAGAATCACTCTGCTCCGGTGAACAGCTATGAGAGTGCACACCACTCGAACAGGCGCTAGCGCTCACGTCAAACGTTTCACAAGAATCTCCAGTGTTTATGAGGGGTGAGCCACTAGAGCGCTCATGAAATTCTGCAGGTGTGGCACTATCTCCGCCCTGAAAACTGCCCGTAGCGGCTTGTGTTCGTGCGAAAAATTTGGCTGCGCAATTCATGCGAAGCCCTCTGTGCCACCTTGAGCTAGACGTATCGTGTGAATGGGGAAAATTCGAAAAGTTTCCCACGAAGCGTGAACTCACCATTGCCCCTCCTCATCACCTTCTATTGTGACCTGAAAAAGGCATAGGCGCGAGCAGCGCCCACTTTCATTCACTTTCTATAGCCGGAGCAACTTTGAGCTACGCGAGCGGGCAGCTTGCGCATGCCACTCGCGCCTCTGGCGAAAGTGGCCCTGGCGTACATGCCCCCAATCCGCTAGAGCACAGGCTCTGTGCCGATTGCGCTAGCCCAACCCGCTGTAAATGCTCGGCCATCACTCGCACAAACACCGCTGAGATCCCAAGAGCGCGCGCCACTTCTGACGCTGTTTTCCCGGCCCGCAATTCGGCAAGCACCCGTGAGGTGAGCGAAACGTTGCCGCTGCGCGGCCGCACAGCGGCAGAATCGAGAATTGCGCTCATCTATCCCACCAGCAGCTTCCCGATTTGGAACACCGCTACCGCCAGCAGCCAGGCCCCCACGAGCTGCGCTGCCACCGCCGTCACTGTGAGTTTTCCACCTATGAGCCGCGCCTGCTCGCCCACTGTGGCTAAGCATGGGGTATATGCCAACACAAACACCAGGAAAGCGAGCGCTGCCAAACCGGCGTAGCGCGCTCCTGCAGTGCTCGTGAATGTGGCGGTGAGTAGCTCGGGGAGTTTGCCGAGATCATCGCCGTTGTCTTCAGCATCTCCAGCGGCACTGGCGTCCATGTTGTACGACACCACGATTGAGGAAACCACCGTTTCTTTGGCCACAAAGCCGGTCATGAGAGCGCCCGTCATATGCCAATCGTTAAACCCAGCTGGAGCGAATACTGGCTCTAGCACTTTAGCCACTTGGCCGTAAGCAGAATCTTCCATTGGCAGTTCGGGATCTCCAAAGCTGTGCCCCTGTGCTCCTGGCCCTAGCGGAATCGCCCCTAGCAGCCACACCGCAATTGTCATCACCACAATGATCTTGCCCGCGCCTTTCACGAAAGTCCACGAGCGCTGTCCAGCAGTTTTGAGCAGCACGAGCAGCCGTGGGGTGTGGTATGCCGGAAGCACGAGCATGAGTGGTGCCTGGGCTTCTGATTTAGTGATGAAGAACTTCAACACCCAGGCAGCGAAGGTCACTAGCACCACACTCACCACATACATTGCAAACACCACAGTGCCAGCATTCTTGGGGAAGAAGATCTTGGCCACCATGAGGTAGATTGTGAGCCGAGCGGCACAGCTAGTGAGTGGAGTGACGAGAGCCGTCACTAAGCGCTGGCGCGCCGAGGGAAGTGATCGCGCGGCGGCGAGTGAGGGCAGATTGCAACCAAAGCCCATGATGAGTGGAAGCACCACGCGCCCATCGAGGCCAATTTTGCGCATCAAGCGATCTGTTAAAAAGGCTGCCCGCGCCATATAGCCTGAATCTTCGAGGATCGAAATTGCCACGAAGATCACAAACATCAGCGGCACGAAGCTCGCCACCACGCCTAAGCCTGTGAGAAGGCCTCCCACAAGAAATGACTGCACCCAGGTGCCTTCAAGATGCACGAGCCCTAGTAGCCACATCACGCCGTTGGCGGCAGAAATCGCACCAGCATCTGTGGAAGTGAAGAGCCCCTCAAAGAAATCTTGAATCGGGCCCACCCACTCTCCAGCCAGTTTGAACAGCACCCACATCAATCCGAAAAATACAATTGGCCCAACCAACGGGTTGAGAAGTACGCGATCAATTTTGTCTGAATAGCTGAGTTGGCGCGGATCGCTGGAGCGTTTCTCAACTTGCTGTTCCACTTGTTCCACCCACGCAAAAATCGTGGCAGCGCGTTTCAGCTCGCTCTCTGAGTGCGGATCGCGTTCCGCGGGATTCGCTGCAGGGGCAGCTTCGGATCCCGTGGCCTTTCCAAGCCCTATGCGCACCGTTGAAATATCCAAGCTAGATGCCTGCTGTGCTCCGCAATTGCAGGGAGCTGTAGCACCACTGCGGTCCTCCAGGGTTTCAGTGCCTTCGATATCTGGGCAATCTTCTCCAGGAGCTAGATCTTTCTTGCAGGCACACATCGTTTGTGCCAACAAGTTTCTGCTGTCTACTTCCGAAGTACCGCAGTGTACCTGCATCTGCCGCTGTGCAGCTGCGGCAGCAGAATAACCAGGAGCCGCAGGATCTGGCTCAATATTTTTTAAGTGTGGGCGCGTTTCCAGCGCGCTGCTCACAAAGCTATCGAGCAATGGATATTGTTTCGGCTTGCGCGGATCGAAGAGCAACACTGGCACTCCCAGCACTTGTGAGAGCGCTGCTGGATCAATCTCCGTGCCGTTGCGCTTGGCCACATCTGCCATCGAAATGAGCACTGCCACTGGGTGCCCAGTTTGGCCGATCTGAGCCAAAAGATAGAGCGAGCGCGTGAGCGCGGAGCCATCGAGCAGGGCGAGCACTAGATCAATGCGGCCTCCCTTATCCGCATCTGTGAGTGCGCCAGGAGACTGTGAGATCGTGCGAGCCACCACTTCTTCATCAGGGCTGGTGGGAATCAGAGAGTATGTGCCCGGAAGATCTAGCACTCGCGCACCAATACTCTTCCATGTGCCTGCCATCACTTCCACAGTGGTGCCAGGAGCGTTCACAATCGCCTGATGAGCTCCGGTGACGGCGTTAAAAAGCGTCGATTTCCCCACATTCGTATTGCCGATGAGCAGCACACTTGGAAGTTTCTGCTCAGCAGCAGACGCCATATCTTCTGGACGCTCGAGCATCGCCACCGCTTTATCGCGAGAACCAACCACGCTCATGCCATCACCTCCGCTTGAATTGCCTTGGCACTGCGATGATCAATGGCCACCCGTGCCCCCGCGATGTTGAGAATGAGACCGCCATAAGCGCTGTGCTGCACAATAAACGTTTGGGCTCCCACACGCACTCCCATTTCCTGCATACGCAACTGATTTTTGCCGGGCACCGGCACTTCTATGAGGCGGATTGGCACTCGCACTGGGCAACTACTTAATTTCATATAATTTAGGGTAGCCTAAGCAGGCTAACTAAGGGAAACCTAAAACAAATTTCGGGAAAATTCCCCGCCCTTTCCCTACCCTCGCTCATAATCCTCGACACAGTGAGGGACTAAAACAGGCTAAAACGGGCTAAAAGCCCTGGCTCAAACTGAAAACGGGTGGGGCCCGGAGAAATTCTCCGAGCCCCACCCTCGATTTACCCGCTGCAAAATCAGGCGGTGGCATTCACCGCACTGCCGCCTTCTTCTTCAGCTGCCGCTTCACTTTCGTTGGAGATAGCGGCGCGGCCAGCTTCGAGCCGAGCCACTGGCACCCGGAATGGAGAGCAGGATACATAATCCAACCCAACCCAGTGGAAGAAGTGGATCGATTGCGGATCGCCGCCGTGCTCACCGCACACGCCGAGGTGTAGCTCGGGATTCGCCTTCCGGCCACTCTCTGCTGCAGAGCGCACCAGCGCCCCCACACCGCGCCAATCGATACTCTCGAACGGGCTCGTGCCAAAGATCCCATACTCGTAATAGTCATTGAAGAATGCCGCCTCCACGTCGTCACGCGAGAAGCCCCACGTGGTCTGCGTGAGATCGTTGGTGCCAAACGAGAAGAAGTTTGATTCCACAGCGATACGGCCAGCGGTGATGGCAGCGCGCGGCAACTCAATCATATTGCCGATTGGCAGATCCACCTTCATGCCGCTCTCTTCTTCCACGCTGTGGAGCACATCGAGCGCCATATCACGAGCAATCTGCATCTCACGAGTAGATCCCACGAGCGGAATCATAATTTCCGGCTTCGGATCTTTGCCCTGCTTGCGCAGCTCCACGTATGCTTCAGCAATTGCACGCACCTGGAGCTTGATCAAGCCCGGCATCTTCAAGCCAAGGCGGATACCGCGCAGCCCGAGCATTGGGTTCGCCTCGTGGTTGGCTTTCACAGCTTGCAGCAAGCGCTTCTCTTGATCAGTGATCTGCTCGCCTTTAGCCTCTTTCACGGCCAGTTCTACCGAGAGCTCCGTGAGATCGGGCAAGAACTCATGCAGCGGCGGATCAATGAGGCGCACCGTCACCGGCAAGCCGTCCATAGCGCCGAAGATCCCGATAAAATCGCCTCTCTGAAGTGGCGTGAGCGCAGCATAGGCCGCTTCCCGCTCTGCATCGGTGTCTGCGAGAATAACAGCTTCGATGAGCTTACGGCGATCACCGAGGAACATGTGCTCCGTGCGGCACAAGCCAATCCCTTGAGCCCCAAACTCACGGGAGCGCACGGCGTCTTCAGGATTATCAGCATTTGCACGCACCTGGAGCCGCGCTTTCTGATCAGCGCGGGTGAGGATCCGATCCACAGCCGTCACCAGCTCCACCACGTCTGCGTCATCACCCGCAGCTTCCAGAGCGGCGCCGAGCCCCTTGGAGATGTACGTCATCACAGCTGAATCGGTCACCGGCACACGGCCTTCAAAAATTTCACCAGTAGCGCCGTCAATAGCGATCACGTCACCAGCGTGATATGTGGTGTCTTTGCTCTTCACATACACACTGCCAGCAGCTTCGTCTACCACGAGATCTTCAGCGCCCACCACTGCGCAGCGCCCCATACCACGAGCCACCACTGCAGCGTGCGAAGTTTTCCCGCCGCGCGCAGTGAGCACGCCGGCAGCCACCACCATGCCCTGCAGATCATCTGGGTTGGTTTCGCGGCGCACCAAAATCACTGTGGCACCCGCCTGGGTGCGCTCCACTGCCTGCTCGTTATTCATCACGATTTCACCCACAGCGGCACCTGGGGAAGCAGGCATACCTTTCGAGATGAGCTTCTTCTCCGCTTTCTTATCGAACTGTGGGAAAAGCAGCGAGGTGAGCTGATCGCCGGTAACTCGAGTAACAGCTTCATCCTTCGTGATCAAGCGCTCATTCACTAGCTGCGCCGCGATGCGGAATGCCGCCGAAGCGGTGCGCTTGCCCACACGGGTCTGCAGCATCCAGAGCTTGCCCTTTTGAATCGTGAACTCAATATCACACATATCGCGATAGTGAGTTTCAAGGGTGCGCATAATATCGCGCAGCTGATCGTAGCTCGCTTTGTCGAGCTTTTCGAGATCTGCCAGCGAGAGAGTATTGCGAATACCAGCCACCACATCTTCGCCCTGAGCGTTCTGGAGATAGTCCCCATAGACGCCGGAATGGCCAGTTGAGGGGTCGCGCGTGAAGCATACGCCGGTGCCAGAATCCAGCCCCATATTGCCAAACACCATCGTCTGCACGTTCACAGCAGTGCCGAGATCGTTTGGAATCCGCTCACGGCGGCGATAGATACGAGCACGATCAGTATTCCAAGAACGGAACACTGCCTCCACTGCCATATCCATCTGATCGCGGGGATCCTGCGGGAAGTCCCTGCCCGTTTCACGCTTCACAATGTCTTTATAGGTAACCACGAGCTCTTGAAGATCCCCCGTGGTCATGTCGAGATCGCCCTTGTATCCCTTATTCGCTTGCAATGCGTGCAGCTGATCAGCGAAGAGATCGCCGTCAATATCCATCACCGTTTTGCCGAACATCTGGATCAAGCGCCGGTAGGAATCCCATGCGAAACGTTCATTGCCACTCTGCTGAGCCAAACCGAGCACACTGGCATCATTCAAGCCAATATTCAGCACGGTTTCCATCATTCCCGGCATCGAGAATTTAGCGCCAGAGCGCACGGAAACTAGCAGCGGATCTTCGGCGTCGCCAAGGGTCTTTCCCATCATTTCTTCCACGCCGCGAATGGCCGCCGTCACCTCCACATCGAGAGTATCCGGCACCGAGCCAGTGTTGAGGTACGCCCTGCACGCATCAGTGGTGATGGTGAATCCCGGAGGAACTGGCAGGCCAAGATTAGTCATCTCTGCCAGGTTCGCACCTTTGCCACCGAGGAGATCTTTCATATCTTTATCGCCCTCGGCAAACTTATACACATATTTCGTCATTACGTTTTGCCCTTCGTTGGGATTATCCCGTTATGCTCTTGAAGCCGCGCAAGCGCGGGCCATCTCAAATTTTACTGCATTTTGGGCCTTGAGGCCTATCTCAGCATTCAGCTCATAGCTGCCCAGCTCACGGGCGCTCTGCCTGCGGCATTCGTATGGGGAGCTAGCTCGCGGCTAGCCCTCCCCTAAAAAGCCAAGCTACCCGCGGCTAGGCTGCTCATAGCCTGGGCGCCACCACTCCCCAGATCTTCCGCCCGCCTTATGAATAATTTTGCATTCCGTGATTTCTGCGCTGCGGTCCACGCCTTTCACCATATCCACAATCGCCAGCGCCGCCACCGAAACGGCAGTGAGCGCTTCCATCTCCACCCCTGTGCGATCTGCAGTTTTCACCTCAGCAGTGATAGCTACGTGATCCTGCGCAAGCTCCAGATCCACGCTCGCGCCGTGAACGCCGATTGTGTGTGCGAGCGGCAGCAGCTCGGGCACTCGCTTTGCCGCTTGAATCCCCGCTATACGAGCCACAGCCAACACATCGCCTTTGGGCACTGTGCCACTGCGGAGTGCGTGCATCACGCGCTCTGAGCAGTTCACCCGCCCGATAGCAGTGGCAGTGCGCACCGTGGGGTGCTTCGCCGTTACATCTACCATATACGCCGCACCTGCCGCGTTGAGGTGTGTGAATTCAATGCGATCATTCATTGTGTTGCCCTATCTTTATGCTCCTAGTTTTCAGTGTGCCACCTTGGCGCCTTACAGCCACAGCACCTTCACCCGCTCACCAGCGCGCACCAGCTCTTGATCCGCTGGAGTGACGGCGAGCAGCTTGGCTTTGGGCAGCGAACCAATCAGGTGCGAACCTGAGCCTCCCGCAGTAGCAGGCTCAACGCCGTCAGCCCCCACCACCGCCGGCAAAAACTGTGTGCGCCCCACTTTGTGCCGCCATTGCGCACCAGCAACCGCCTCTCCGAAGCAGCTGTCGTAGCTCTGCGCCGCTTCTCCCTGCAAAATCTTCAACAGCGGAAGCCCAAAGAGCTGCATCGAAACGAACACACTCACCGGATTTCCCGGCAGGCAGAGCACCGGAGTGCCATTCACCACTCCCCACCCCTGCGGCTTGCCTGGCTGCATTTTCACTTTCTCAAAATGCACGCCGCGCCCGCGCAACGCCGCCTTCACCACATCAAAAGCTCCAGCACTCACCCCGCCGGTAGTGATCACCAGATCATTAGTGGCCACCAACTCGTCAAAGACGTCAATAAAGCCAGCCTCTATATCAGAGTGCTCACTGCGCCGTTGCACCTGAGCTCCTCGCTCTGTTAGAAGTGCAGCCACCATATAGGAGTTTGAATCTGGAATGTGCCCTGGCTGCAGCGGCTCTCCGGGAGCCGCAAGCTCGCTGCCCGTGGCAAGCACTCCCACTCGCACGCGCCGATACACCCGCGCCGAGCCGTAGCCCAGTGCAGCCAATGCGCCGATATGAGCTGCAGTGAGCAGCGTGCCAGCCGTGAATGCCAAATCGCCAGCGGCCATATCTTCTCCTGCCAAGCGCACGTGGGCGCCCGAGCGCACTTCGGCAGTGGGCACTATCTGAGTAGGAGGCTCCGGCTGCATATTTGCGCACTGCCCGCCCTCGGTGTTTTCCACAATCAGCACCGCATCAGCGCCAGCAGGCAAAGGGGCACCCGTCATAACCCGCACTGCCGTGCCCGGCTGCCATTCGTGCCCGATTCGCGCCACATCGCCAGCCCGCACATCTGCTCGCACTGTAAGCGCCACACTCGGCCGCACATCACCAGCCCGCACAGCAAAACCGTCCATCGCAGAATTGGTGAATGGCGGGATAGCATAGCGCGAATACACATCAGCTGCGAGCCGCAGTGAATGCGCTTCCTGCAGAGGGATATCGGCCACCGGCACGGCTGCCCCCATATCCATCACATCGGCGTAATGCTGAGCAACACTCTTCAATTCGGCCATGCTCCTTCTCCTTTGTTCAAAGATTCCTATTCACCATATTCGCTATTGTTGCCATTTGCCGCCATCACAGCTCACTGCTCAACGCGCAGACTTCAATGCGCATATTCAACGGTGCGCACTCGCCCACCGGCAGCATCTACGAGAGCGAGCGCCCCCACGAGTGGCTTCCCAAACCCTCCGATCAGTTTGAGCGCCTCGCCCGCCATCATTGCTCCCACCACGCCACAAAGTGGGCCAAAGGTGCCAACCACATGCGGGTCGTCAGTTTGAGAACGCTCTGGTTGCTCGGGATACACCTCGCGCAGCGATCCGCCCAGAACCTCCCCAGCAGTATTCCGTACACCGTGCCCAAACACGCTCACTTGCCCATAGAAACCGGCCACTGCTCCCCACACCACCGGAATATGAGCACTGGCGCACACCTCATCAATCAGATAGCGAGTGGGGAAATTATCTGAGCAATCCAGCACCACGTCCCAACGCTGCAGAATCTCGTGCGCAGTGTTGGAAGTGAGCCGCTTTGCGATTGGCAGGGCATGTACGAACGGGTTGAGCGCCGTTGCCGCGCTCGCAGCGCTGCCCGCTTTCAACGCTCCAGGAGCGTGGTGAATCACTTGCCGATGTAAATTGGCCTCCGTCACCACATCGTTATCTACGATCCCAATCGTGCCCACGCCAGCCCCAGCCAGATAGAGGATCACCGGAGATCCCAAGCCTCCGGCTCCCACCACTAGCACTCGAGCGCGTTCGATCACCTGCTGTGCTCGTTCACCAAAGCCAGCGAGTTTTATCTGTTGTCTGTATCGCAATTCTTGAGCCACACGCGCATTATATGAGAGAGGTATCCGCCACCGACAGCAGCTAGCCACAGCTCCTCAAAAACCTCTCGTACCCAGCTGCCAGGATCGGGCCCGGCCGCTACTCCCTTTAGTATGGCTAGCTAAGCTGCACTTCTCGTAAGATAAAAGAATGAATGAATGCTCCTTGAAATTTGCTGTGATCACTGTGAGCGACCGCTCTGCCCGCTCAGAGCGCGCTGATAGCTCAGGAGCGCTCGCCCAAAATTTACTCGCAGAATCCGGCGAAGTGGTGCACTATTCAGTGGTTCCCGATGGGATTGAATCAGTGCAAGCGGCACTCCACACAGCTATCGGTGCAGGTGCAAATATCGTGATCACCTCCGGCGGCACGGGAATCACACGCCGCGATCTCACTCCACAGGCAGTGGGCTCGCTGCTCAGCTATGAGCTGCCGGGAATCCCGCGGCTGATTCAATCAGCCTCACGAGTGCCTACAGCAGCTCTCAGCCGCTCGGTGGCCGGAGTGATTGACGATGGCGATGTGCGCGCTTTCGTGGTGTGCCTGCCTGGCTCCCCCAATGGAGTGGCGGAGGGCGTTCACGTGCTGCAGCCGCTGTTTGCTCACATTGCCAGTCAGCTGGCAGATGGGGATCACGAGCCAGCACTAGGCGAGCGCCACCACCATGAGCATAACCATCTGCACACCGCCCACGAACTTCACAGCCCAGATTCTTCCCCAAGCAATTGTTCTGCCAACCACACAACGGCCGCTCACACCGCCGCCACATATATGGCTCAGCACCACGACGATACCGCTGCCACTGTGGGAAAGGTGGCTCTCGTCGGCGTGGTAGATGCTCCCATTAGTATGGCTCAGCTGGAAGAGAGCGTGCAGGTGAACGAAGCTGGGGCGGTGTTGAGCTTCTGCGGGTGCGTGCGCAATCACGATGCTGGTGAAGCAGTTTCTGGCATCACGTACTCTGCACACCCAAGTGCCCCAGATAAAATTGCCGCAATCGCGGCAAGAGTGGCTCGCGAATTCAATGTGTATCGAGTGGCCGTGCAGCACCGCTATGGGCATCTTGGCGTGGGCGATGTGGCGTTGGGCGCTGCCGTGAGCGCAGCACACCGGCAAACGGCATTCCAGGCGCTAGAAACACTCGTGGAGCTAATAAAAATGGAACTGCCCGTGTGGAAAAAACAAGAATTTACTGACGGCACGGAGCGCTGGAGCGGAATGGCGTGAGTCTAGCTTCCAGCGCCCGGGCGTCAGCCGGCGTATCCACATCAGCACAGAAGCTTTCAGGATCCGGCACCTCCGCTAGCTCCAGGGCACTGAATGCGGAGCGTACAGAGCGGTTGCGCCCATAGGGTAGGCCGCGTAAATCTGCGAGCCAATAGACGCCGAGCAGATAGTGCAGGTGCGTTCTTCGCTCAGTAGAGCTCTCAAGTTGCACAGCAACTTCAGAAAAAGGAACAGCACCCTGCACAGTTTTCGTGCAAACAGCTGTCTGCTCTTTCCACAGCATTGGGCTGAGCGGTGCATCACACGTGCTCAGAGCCACGAGCGCCGATCCGGGGAACTCCGCAAGCTCCTGCACTCCCGCTTGCACACCAGCTAATGGCCCACCTTGAGGGGGATCTTCGAGAGCGCGCCACGCTCGGGAGGGAATGGCCACTGTCTCAGGAGCCACCACCACAAGCTGCCCCACAAAACCCACGCGCTGCATAGCGTGATACGCCACATCGAGCAGCCGTACGCCGCCCACCTGGTAATCGGGCTTACTTACCCCTCCGAGCCGCACACCGGTGCCTCCAGCGAGAGTAATACACGCTGCGAGCTCACCAATTGCTGCCATCGTCTATCCCCCTGCAAAGGGTGGGAGCACATCGAGATGGGCTGGAAGTGGGAGCCGATCCGTAGCATTCAACGCCTTGCCGTTTGCCACCAGTGCACACACACGCAGCCGACGCGCAAAATCTGCGTCGTGGCGCTCAGTGAGCGCGTTAATCACCGCGCTTATCTCAGGAGCACTCTGCTCGCACTCAATGCGTTCGCTCTCTACACCGGCAGCTTGCGCTATCCCAGCAAAATAATTCACGGTCAGTGTATGCACACAGGCCTCCTTCTCTATCCCCCGATAGCGCTCATTGAGCGCTCCGGCTGCACAAATTCCGGCTCCCCGATCCCGTGCTTCTCGGGCTTTGCCCACATTCTCGCCTGCCATGCAGCCGCGATTTCAGCGTCACTCGCCCCTATACGCAGTAATTCGCGCACGTTGGTTTCGGTGTCTGAAAAAAGGCAGGAACGAATCAAGCCATCAGCAGTGAGCCGCGTGCGATTGCAGTGCGCGCAGAACGGATCGCTCACCGAGCTAATAAATCCCACTTGCCCAGCCGGATAGGCCTCCCCTTTATAGCTTCCCGCCGCCACATTCCACAGCGCCGCCGGGGCGCTCCCGCGCAGCGCCGGATTCACCTCCGAAAGGCTGAAATCCTCGCGGAGCTGGCGCACCAGCTCCGCTCCGCGGATCACGGCGGCAGGGCCCCAACTGCCGCGCGGGCCGATGGGCATAAATTCGATAAACCGCACTTGAGCGCCGTTGCGCAGTGCAAAAGCCAGCAGCTGAGGAGCCGCGTGTTCATTGATTCCGCGCATAATCACAGCATTAATTTTCACTGGAGCGAGCCCCGCGGCGCGCGCAGCGCGCACTCCTGCCGCCACATCACTCCACCGCCCGCGGCGCGTGATCTGCGCATACTCGGCCGGCTGCACTGTATCAATCGAAATATTCACACGGTTCAGCCCCGCAGATTTGAGCCGGCTCGCGCGCGCAGCAAGCCCAATTCCGTTTGTGGTGAGCGCTATTTCTGGAGCCCGCAGAGCCATATCAGCCCCTGAATCGGCTCGCTGTGCACTCTCTGAATCACTGCGCACGCCAGTGGCCGGCTCCTGTGAGGCCCCCACACGCATGCGAGCAGTGGCCGCAATAATATCTTCAAGCCCCCGGCGCAGCAGCGGCTCACCTCCTGTGAAGCGCACCTTGGAAATTCCCAATTTTTCCACGCCGATTCGCACCAGCCGAATCACTTCATCATCGGTGAGTAGCGTGCTCGCCGGCATCATATTCACACCAGTTTCCGGCATACAATACACACAGCGCAGATTGCATCGATCGGTGAGCGAAACCCGCATATCGCGTGCCACTCTCCCAAAACGATCAATCAGCTCGGCCATGTGCCCTATCGTACCCATCTGCGCTGCTCAGATCATGTTGAAAATTCCGATACACCACCGTGAGCTGCATATTTTCCGTTTTAGACCAGACGCCGAGCACGAATTTTCGCAATCTCCTCCGGCTTCACCGAGGTAAAAGGGTGTGCCGCGCGATATCCACACAGCGCACATACATTGCCTTCGCGTGCATCGTAGCGCGAAGCGCACTGCGGGCAGAGTTTGGTATGCACCTGGGCGAGCGAAATTTTCGGGCTGCGGCCTATCTCCGCCCAGCTGGGCGTGCCCGTTTGCGAAAGCGCCCCACGCGGGCACAGCGCTATGCACTCTCTGCACCCTCGGCACGCTGCGAGATCGTGCACGAGTTCACTTATGCGGCTTGTAGGGTGCGGCAAAGCCACAGCGTTGCTCTCAGCCGTTTCAAGAGTGGCTATAGCTGCTGGATCTGCAAACGCCGCAGCTGGATTCACAGGCATAGCGTAGGGCCTCACCACAATATCTAACGCCTGCTTCGGGCAAGCTTCTACGCACACTCCGCAGGCGGAGCAATCCGCAGCAGTGAGCACAATAGCTTCTATATCAGCACTGAGATCGGCACCTGCCTGCCCTACTGAAGGCACTATGGGCGCCGCTGGAGAATCCTCCGTAGCGCCCGCAACTCCCGCAACACTCTGTATACCCTGGCTGGTTGAACGATCGGAGCGGTGGGAAGAAAGTGGCGGGCCGTTCAGCTCGCCCGCAGGTTCCTCCGCTTCAGGCCCACCCAGCACCTCTAGCGCCTGCCGCGTGCGTTCGAGAGCATCGGCGTTCACATCAATGGAGGTTTGAGAGCGCAGCCCTAGTATCGTGCGCCGTGGCAACGGCACTGCTCCGAGCTGGAGCACAGTTCCAGCTCCCCGGCGCCAACCGCGTTTACCCGGCATTTGCCAGCACACTCGTTCTCCAACCAGCTCGCGCCAAGCGTCAAAACGCGCACGCACTGCGTTGGGCTGCTCCGGGCACTCCACCACAGTCACCTGCTGAGCACCGAGTGCGAGCAGCTGGGCTGGCACTCCCACATGCGCCGATCCTAAACATCCATTCCACACCACCACGAGTTCTCCACGCCGCGGCTGCGGCACCTGCGAGTGTGCACACACCAATATCACGCGCTGGTAAGGATCGTGTGCCGCAACCCACCGCAGCATAGCGCGTACATCGGCGTCACTCATATCGCTCAGATTCCTGCCGCTCTGGCGGCACGGGTATATGCACTGCATCGCAATCGCATATCCACTGGGCCACTGCTCCCGCTGTGAGCCATTCGAGCCCCTGCACCCACTGAGTAGCAGCAGCTGCTGCAGCTTGCTTAAGCATCTCCGGAGCCCACTGCGCGAGGTGCACACGCGTAAATTCCTGAGCTTGGCTAAAGATCTCCTGAGCTTCCCGTAGATCGTTGCTAGCGAGGGCATCGAGAGCCGCCAAGCAGCAGCGGCCGAGAAAATCTATTTCGAGCCCGATGTGATCATCTGGCTCAGTGTTCAGATGCGGCGCCTGAAAGCCAGCCCGCATATACGCTGCACGCACCTCAAGGGTCTGCACATCGAATACGAGATGATCGTCTCCCAGATGTACAGATTCAAAGGGAGCCACCAGGGCGGTTGCCGAAATTCCGTAGAGCTGATCTTGATCACTGCGCACCTGACTATCCGTTTCGCCAGCTGCCACAGAGGCACGCAACAGTGAGATTCCACGGGCTGTGAACGCAGCTGGATCTGCGCCACCCGCACTCTCGTGAACGGTGCTCACCTGCTCGGCTGCACCGGTGGTCACAGGCAGAATAGGCCATTGCGGCAGCAGCTCCACCACGCTGTGGCGTGTATCGCTGCTAGCAGGCTCCAGGTGAAGCCGCGCTAGCACCGTAAAAGCAGCCGCATACCTATCGAGTTGTTCAGCAGAAATCATCCATTCTCCAGTTCCATCGCGGCGAAACGAGTGCCGCCGGCAGCTCATAGCTCCCGGCAGCACAACACTATTTCTATTATTAGCTATTATGAGCACTCTCACGAATGCTCATCACGCTTGTAGCGCACCGCCTAGGGCGCTCAAAGCATGAAAGATTGCACCGTATTGAGCCCCACGTGCCACAAGCCTTCGTAGTGCAGCGAGCGGCCGAGTAGCTCACTCACCACAGCCGTTGCAAAGGCCGCTGCAATCATCACCGTGAGCACCGTATTTGGCTTCATCGAAGTGCGGGCACGCATAAAGGCAAACACTCCCGCCAGCACCACCGCCACACCGAGCAGCAGCAGTCGCCACACCAGCATTCCCCCAGAAATCTCACCGGCCACATGCTGCGCAGCGCCATTGCCCTGTGCCAGCTGCAGCAGATACGGCGGATAGGTGATGAAAATAATGATGCCGGCAGCTGCGGAAGCCACCGAGAGCCACTGTAGCGATCCGCGCACTAATTCCACCAACGCCGTTCCCAGCGGTTCATTGGCATCTCCACCAAAGAGCCGCGAGCTGAGCAAACGCTTGCGCTGCTCGAGCGCAGAGCCTGGAGCCTGGGGAATTTCCACCGGAGCTTCCACTCTACGGCTGGAGCGATTCCACACCACAAGCAGCGCAAGCGCCACCGCGAGCGTACCGGTGAGAATTGCCGAGGCGAAGAAAAATACTGGCACCGCCGGAGTGTGCCACGCCGGAATGGTGCGCACCGAGAAATATACTCCACTCATCGAGACGAGTAGCCCGAGCCCTGCCAACGCCGCGAGTGCAGCCAAAACTTCGCGCATATTCCGGTTAAACCAGCCAAACCACTGAGCCAGCGCAAAGATGAATCCCAGCAGCCCGAAGAGCACTCCGAAGAGGAGTTCCCGGCTGAGCCATGAAGATCCCACATGCGCGAGCGTGTAGGGGGCATGGAACGGATCGTTGAGATGGAAGAAAGCAGCAAAAAATCCAAGTACGAGCAGCGGCCCCACGGCAAACAGCGCCGCGTTCGTCACGCGATCAACTTCAGTTGCAGTGAGTTTCTTGCGCAGCCCGAACAGGTGAATAACGCCGAGCGCCCAAAACGCACCAACTGCCATCTGGGCGATCACGGTGAACAGAATCATCGGGAGTTCTTCAGTATTCATAATCAGATCTCCTTTGGATTTGTGATGTGGCCAGTGCCCGCGTTCCACGCTTGTGCATCGCGATGTGGCGTGATCACAAGGTGCGGATTCGTGAGTGAAGGATCTGGGAGGGGTGCCAGCCCGGCGGTGTCTCCGTATTTCTTGCGCAATTCAGCGATAGGGCCCCAGTCGAGTGCCCGAGATGGGCAGGCCGCCACGCAGGCTGGCTCTTTCCCTTCGCTGCGGTAGTCGTAGCACAAATCGCACTTACTCATATGCCCAGTTTCTGGATTGAGCTGGGGAGCGCCGTAAGGGCAAGCCCACTGGCAGTAGCGGCACCCCACACATTTCTTCTCGTCCACGTACACTGTGCCATCGGGGCGTTTGCTCATCGCCGTGGTAGGGCACACCTCCATACACACTGGATTTTCGCAGTGGTTGCAGGAAATGGAAGTGTAATACGTAAACACATTCGGTTGGAACGTATTACCTTGCACCTTCCACGAGCCACCGGAGTATTCCACCACGCGGCGCCAACGCACCCCGATTGGCAGATCGTGTTTGTCTTTGCATGCCACCTGGCAGGCCTTGCACCCATTGCAGAGAGTCTGATCGAAGTGGAAGCCGTAGTTGGCACCTTCTTGAGTGAAGTTATCAGCCATGATCAATCCTCCTACGCTTTCTCAATTTCCACAGCCACTGTGTGCACGGCGTTGCCGTGGGCCAGGGGCGAGGGGTGAAGCGACGACAGCGTATTCGTGTTCCCGCCGATATCCACCGGGATCTTCTGATTGGCTTTTGCTGGCGGTTTCACATCTGTGCGGGGGTTATACCACGCCCCCTGCGGGAGTGACACCACTCCAGGAGCGATGCGTGGCGTCACTTTCGCAGGCACTTTCACCGTGCCGCGATCGTTATACACAAAGACCTCATCACCGTTTGCGATACCACGCCGCTCAGCGTCTATCGGATTTATCCACACCGTTTGAATATGGGCCTCTCGCAGCCAATCCACATTGCCATAGGTGGAGTGGGTGCGCCCCTTGAAGTGGTGCCCGATGAGCTGCAGCGGATACTTCCCTTCGCGCACTGCCAGAGCGCCGTCCCACGTGCTCACATATTCCGGCAGCGGCGCTAAACGATCGCCCTCACGTTTTTCATCGAACTCTCCAAATCGCCACTTCGTAGCCATCTGAGCAAGCCGCTGTGAATAGATCTCCACCTTGCCGCTGGGAGTGGGAAGCGGGTGCCCAGCAGGATCCTTGCGGAAATCTTCCATAGACACCACTGGGCCCACATACTTGCGGAATACGCCCATCTTCTTCCACTCGTCGTAGCTGGGCAGTTCAGGATCTTCTTTGCGCGAAGCCTCCACTGCGTCTCGCAGCCACCCTTCACGATCTTTTCCGGCTGTAAAAGCATCTTTCACGCCCAGGCGATCAGCGAGTTCCGTGCAAATAGTGTAGATATCTTTGCACTCATACATCGGTTTAATCGCTTGCGAAGAGAGTATCCCATAGGCCATCGGGCTGGCGTTTTCTCCAGGGTGCAAATCGAATTCTTCCGCAGTCGAGGTGCCTGGCAGCACGTAATCCGCATAGCGGCACGAAACCGTCATCTGAATATCGCAATCCACGATCAGCTCGCACTTCGATTCGTCTTGGAGAATTTCCACCGATTTGGCGTTCTCACCAGTTTGGTTCACCAGTGAGTTGCCGCCGTACTGCCACACCATTTTGATCGGCACATCTAACTTAGTGTTGGTGGGATTTCCTTTGCTATCCACCGGCACTTTGAAATCCCGGACGCCGGGCTCTGGCTTCTCCATCACGCCAGAGTTAAAGGTGTCCATCTTCTCCCCGTGGTCGATCGCATCGAGCCAACTGAACACCGAAATAATTTTCTTAGACGGATTCTTTGTGGTAGAGCCCATCGTTTTCTTAATAGGCAGTGCCGGCGCAGATTCCCGGGCGCCGTTGCCGCCCCCTGGAATCCCCAGATTGCCAGTGACGCAAGCCAGTAAAAAGATTGCGCGCGCAGTGTTCTCCCCATTTGCATGCCGTTGCGGGCCCCACCCTTGCGTAATAGCGCAGGGTTTCGCACCCGCAATCTCGCGGGCCAAGCGGCGAATCGTATCTGCAGGCACGCCCGTGATATCAGCGGCCCACTGCGGGGTTTTCTCCACGCCGTCTTGCTTTCCCTCAATATACGAACGATAGGAAGCATTGGCGGGAGCTCCTTGCGGCATGTGTTTCTCATCGAACCCCACGCAGTATTTATCCAAGAACGCCTGATCGTGCAGATTCTCTTTGAGCATCACCCAAATCATTCCGGCAATGAGCGCGGCATCGGTGCCGGGGCGGAGCGCCACCCACTCATCAGCTATATCTACTGCAGTTTCGGAATACCGCGGATCGATCACAATCGTGCGCACTGCCGAGGCTTTCTTCGTCTGTTGGGTGACGAATGTGAGGCCACCGCCGCTCATGCGAGTTTCCAACGGATTATTGCCAAACATCACCTGCAGTTTGGAATGAGCGGCATCATCGAGAGAATTCGATCCAAACCACGAACCATAAAAATAGGGATAAGCCGATGTAATTTCGGTGGTGGAATAATCTGAGTAATGATCGAGATAGCCACCCCAGCAATTCATCAGGCGGGCAAAAGCGGAAGCATCCGGTGGCCAGGATAGCGAAACCGTGGAACCGAGCGTGCCCGTTCCATAGTTGATATAGATGGCTTCGTTGCCATATTTTCCCTTGATCTCTTTCATCTTCGCGGCGATTTCATCGAGCGCCTGCTTCCAGGAAATTTCCTCCCACTGGCCTTCACCACGTTTGGTGCCAGCTTTGCGCTTGAGCGGTTTTTTCAAGCGATCTGGGTTGTAAATACGGTGGCGAATCGAGCGCCCTCGCACGCAGGCACGCACTGATTGGCTGCCGAGTTTGTTGGTTCCAGTGTTATCAGGTAGTACTCGTTTGATCGTGCCGTCTACCACTTCTAGCCGCAGTGGGCACCGCGAGCCACAGTTCACTGTGCAGGCAGACCACACAAGCTGTGGTTCACTCTTCTGCTCAGCCGCTTGCACCACTCCAGAGCCTTCAATTCCCACGAGGGTAGCCGCACCAGCTGCCACACCACTCCACTTCAGGAATGAACGCCGGGTGATTCCAGAGGGTTGAGGGGTGGGCGTGTCAGTTGAGATACTCATAAGCACTTCCTCTCCTAGCTTGCTACAAACCCCATCTTTGCGGAGATTGAGCACTACGAGCTCTACTGGCATCTCAGCCAGCAGCTCACACAAATCTCCGCAATCCCACAAGGGTACGTTTACACGATAAAAGCAATTGCACACGTGTTCAATAAGTGGCGCGGCAGGACTTCCAGAGGGACGTTAGTCCACCACAGCTTTCTCTCGAATTACCGCGGATATTTGAGAAACCGATATAGAGGAAACTTTTCTCGCATAAATCTGTGGGCAGTGCATACACCTGCAGGGCGCGAATACCCAGCCTCCTGGCATGTGCACACAGCGAAAAACCACAAAAATCTTTAACGAAAACTAAAGAGTTTACATAACAGAATCCATACAACTCTGTGCAAAACAAATTGCCATGCGCGATAATGTGCAACGAGCACACGATCGCTTCAACCGCACGCACGGAAGGGGGTGGCAGCCATCAACGAGCCCGCACGCCGTAAAGCTTTTCATGAAGGGGACGGCATAAATCACGACCCTCGCTACGTGCGCACGCGCCTGGCATTGCGCAGCGCAATTTTCGAGTTGGCCGCCACAAAACGCGCGGAAGACATCACCGTTTCGGAGCTCACCAGCGCAGCCGGCGTCTCCCGTGGAGCTTTCTACAGCCATGCCACTTCACCTGCAGAGCTGCTCGCCAAAAGCCTCATTCACGAGATTAAGCCTTCATTTTCAGCTATTGGCTCGCTACTGAGCGAAAGCCACCACAACTACATGTTGCGCTGGCGCAGTATCTATGTGCAGCTCTTCGAGCACGTGCGGCAACACTCGGGGATCTATCAGCACATTTTTCTATCCAAACCCGAATCGATAGTGCTTGGCCATCTCTCCGCATATCTGCGTGAGGCAGTGGGAAGCTACGTGCACGAATTCGTGGGTTTTAGCGATGAGCTGGTGTCAGATCTGTGGATTTCGATGGCGATTGAGCAGCAAGTGCACAACACCATTGCGATGCTCACCTCGTGGATAGAGCTGGGAATGGAAGCTAGCCCCGAAACCGCCGTCAACACCTTTATGAGCCTGGCGCCGCCGTGGCAGTTCGCTAAGTTTGGTGACGACGGGCGGATCCGTTTGCGCCGTACCCATGCGTTGAGTGAAATGCTGGAAAACCGTGCAGTGCTGGTGGCGAACAGCGCACTCACGCGCACCGCAGCAGCGCCCCTTCCCGCTGCTGCTCCCATTCCCGCCGCAGCGCCTCAGCAGCCTCAGCGCACTCGGCAGGCTAAACGCGCAGCTGCGTCTCAAGGCTCCCCACGCCCAGATTTAACCGATCAAACAGAGCAAAAAGAGGAGGCACCGTGAGCATCTTTGGCATCAATGGCGCCGAATTTATCGTGCTACTCATCGTGGTGGTGCTCGTACTTGGCCCCTCACGCACTGCTCAAGCGCTCGTGGCGATGCAGCGCGGAGTGGCTAAAATGCGTGGCTGGAGTGCACAGCTGCGCGAACAACTCACGGAACTGCGCGAGCAAGAGGCATCTGCCGCGAACGCCGTGGCCGAAGAAACCCGCTCCCTCACTGCCGAAGCCCAGGCCGTTACAGCTGCTGCCACAGATGTGAATTCCGTGCTTCAATCTCTCGATCCCAGCTTGCTCGACCCCCGCACGATGATTAAAGAGGCTGTAGCTGAGGAGATGAAGGCCTGGATAGAAACGATGCAGCCGGCGGCCTCGAGCTCTCCCGCTGCGCCTGCGCCCCCTGCTCACAACGGCCCAGCCAGTTCCGATAAAATAGCGTGAGTAGCTTGCGCTTACTCAGAGAAGCACGTTTACTCAGAGAAAGGAATACTGATGGCACCTCATAAAGACGATCCAGAAGTAATGGCTCGTATGCAACGCTGGCTCACCGCTGTGAGCCACGAACTCGGCGTAAACACCGATCTCATTGAGGAGAATCAGAAGCCTTTGCTCGATCTCATCAGCGCTGTGGCACACGGCCCGTCACG
>JALELI010000029.1 GCA_022768785.1 Arcanobacterium sp.
CTTTTCTGGTAAATTTGCAATTTGTTGTGCGCGCGTATGGTTCGATTTGCATATGGCGGCTTTCGAGAGCGCTTGCGCACTCCCTTACCGGATCCCAGGGAAGGAACATCATTGGCTGCTTCGCGCACCTCTACACCTCAAGTTAAAGACGGCAAACTCGTGCCGGATCGTATTTCATTCGCCAAACTTCATGAGCCTATGGCTGTGCCGGATCTGCTCGCATTGCAGACTTCTTCGTATGGCTGGTTGATCGGCTCGGAGAGCTGGAAAGCTGCACACCCGAACGAAAAGAGTGGCCTCGAAGAGATTTTTGATGAGATCTCTCCGATTGAAAACACTGCTCGTACGATGGGCTTAGTGCTTTCTAGCCCGCATCTCGAAGACGAAAAGGCTTCGGTTGCGGAGTGTAAAGATAAAGATCTCACCTATTCTGCAGCACTGTACGTCACTGCGGAATTCCAGAACTACGAAACTGGCGAGATCAAGAGTCAAACCACCTTCATCGGTGATTTTCCGTTGATGACGCCGCAAGGCACTTTTATTATCAACGGCACTGAACGTGTGGTGGTTTCGCAGCTTGTGCGTAGCCCAGGCGTGTATTTTGAGCGCACGCCGGATAAAACTTCCGATAAATGGGTCTATGGCACCAAAGTGATTCCTTCACGTGGTGCGTGGCTCGAGTTTGAGATCGATAAACGTGACGCCGTGGGCGTGCGTATCGACCGCAAGCGCAAGCAGTCGGTGAGTGTGTTCCTCAAAGCACTCGGTATGAGTGATGCTGAGATCCGTGAAGAGTTTAAAGAATTCCCGGTGATGATCGACACTCTTGAAAAAGACGTGATCGAAAGCCAGGAAGATGCCCTGCAAGATCTCTATCGCAAGCTGCGCCCGGGCGAGCCGCCCACAGCTGAAGCTGGCCGTAATCTGCTGAACAATTTCTACTTCAACAATAAGCGCTATGATCTCGCTAAAGTAGGGCGCTACAAGGTGAACAAGAAGCTGGGCCTCGATGTGGATCCTACCGAGCGCCAGCTCACTCTCACCGATATCATCTCCACATTGAAGTATTTGCTCGCGCTGCATGCTGGCGATGCCACAGTGGCGGTGACTGAAGGTGCTCCTGAGGTGCCCGTGGAAACCGATGATATCGATCACTTTGGCAATCGCCGTATTCGCGCTGTTGGTGAGCTCATTCAAAACCAGGTGCGCACAGGGCTCTCCCGCCTCGATCGCATGGTGCGTGAGCGTATGACCACCCAGGAGGCAGAGGCTATTACTCCGAGTTCTTTGATTAACATTCGCCCGATTGTGGCTGCTATCAAAGAGTTCTTTGGCACTAGCCAGCTCTCGCAGTTCATGGATCAAAACAATCCGCTCGCAGGGCTCACTCACAAGCGGCGGCTTTCGGCTCTCGGCCCTGGTGGCCTTTCGCGTGATCGCGCCTCGATGGAGGTGCGCGATGTGCACCCTTCGCATTATGGCCGTATGTGTCCGATTGAAACTCCTGAAGGCCCAAACATCGGCCTCATCGGCTCGCTGGCTGGCTATGGGCGGGTGAACCGTTTTGGTTTCATCGAAACCCCATACCGCAAGGTGGAGAATGGGCGGGTTACTGATCAGATCGATTATCTCGATGCTTCTGATGAAGACCTCTACAATGTGGCCCAGGCTGATGCCCCTGTTGATGAGAATGGCTACTTTACGGAGAACGAGGTGTTGGTGCGCCTCCCCGGTGGCGAGCCAGCGCTCGTTCCGCCCAGCGAAGTAGGGTATATGGATGTCTCTGCCCGCCAGATGTGCTCGGTGGGTACAGCGATGATTCCATTCTTGGAGCATGATGATGCCAACCGTGCGTTGATGGGCGCAAACATGCAGCGTCAGGCTGTGCCGTTGCTACGCCCAGTGGCTCCATACGTGGGTACAGGGATGGAATCACGTGCCGCTGTGGATGCCGGCGACGTCACTGTGGCTTTCGAGGCTGGCGTCGTCACTGAAGTTTCTGCAGATGCTGTGCGGGTGCTGGAAGATAGCGGCAAGGAGCGCGTGTATCGCCTGCTCAAATTCGAACGCTCGAACCAGGGCAACTGCACCAACCAGCGTGTGGCTGTGAATGAAGGTGATCGAGTGGAAGCTGGATCACTGATCGCTGATGGCCCAGCCACGGAAGGTGGCGAGCTGGCTCTTGGGCAAAATCTGCTGGTGGCTTTCATGGCGTGGAATGGTTATAACTATGAGGACGCCATCGTGCTATCGCAGCGTTGCCAGAGCGATGATCTGCTCACGTCGATTCACATTGAAGAGCATGAAGTGGACGCTCGAGACACCAAGCTTGGGCCGGAAGAGATCACTCGTGACATTCCGAATGTTTCGGAAGAGATGCTTGCGAACCTCGACGAGCGCGGCATTATCCGCATCGGCGCTGAGGTGCGTGCCGGTGATATCCTGGTGGGCAAGATCACCCCGAAAGGTGAAACTGAGCTCACGAGTGAAGAGCGTTTGCTGCGCGCAATCTTCGGTGAAAAGGCTAAGGAAGTGCGCGATACATCGCTGCGCGTGCCACACGGTGAATCCGGCATTGTGATCGCGGTGAAAGAATTCTCCGCTGAAAACAACGATGAGCTCGCCGCAGATGTGCGCCAAACAGTGCGGGTACATATCGCACAACGCCGTAAGATCGTGATTGGCGATAAGATGGCTGGCCGCCACGGCAATAAAGGCGTGGTTTCCCGCATTTTGCCAATTGAAGATATGCCGTTCATGGAAGATGGCACCCCAGTGGATATCGTGTTGAATCCGCTTGGCGTGCCGAGTCGTATGAACCTCGGCCAGGTGTTCGAGTTGCATCTGGGATGGATCGCTTCCCAGGGGTGGGACGCCACCAACGCTCGTGAAGATGGCGAAGAGTGGGCAGTGCGTCTGCCGGAAAATGCAGTGAAAACTCATGGCCAGCAGAATGTGGCTACTCCTGTGTTTGACGGCGTGCTCTCTGATGAACTCTTTGGTTTGCTTGGGCATACCCTGCCTAACCGCGATGGTGATCATCTGGTGAACGCCGACGGCAAGGCACGGCTCTTCGATGGTCGCACTGGTGAGCCTTTCCCAGAGCCAGTTTCAGTGGGCTACATGTACATGCTGAAACTGCACCACTTGGTGGACGATAAGATCCACGCGCGTTCCACTGGCCCATACTCAATGGTCACCCAGCAGCCGCTGGGCGGTAAAGCGCAGTTCGGCGGTCAGCGCTTCGGTGAAATGGAAGTGTGGGCGCTCGAAGCGTACGGCGCCGCGCACACTCTCCAAGAAATGCTCACTATTAAATCAGATGACACCGTAGGCCGCGTGAAAGTGTATGAAGCCATTGTGAAGGGAGATAGTATCCCCGAACCTGGTATTCCAGAATCTTTCAAAGTGCTGGTGCAAGAGATGAAGAGCTTGTGCCTGAATGTGGAGGCTCTGGATAAGGGTGGCAACCCCATCTCACTGCAAGATGCAGATGACGATGCGTTCCGTAGCCCGCAGAGTGCCGGCATCACTACTGGTCTGGAAGATCTCCAGACTGGTGCAGATTTCTGATATAGGCGTTGTGAAGGAAAGTAGGAATAGTGCTAGACGTTAATCTTTTCGATCAGCTCCATATTTCGTTGGCCACCTCCGAGAATATTCGCTCTTGGAGCTATGGCACGGTGACGAAGCCAGAGACTATCAACTACCGCACATTGAAGCCAGAGAAAGACGGCCTTTTTGGCGAGCAGATCTTCGGCCCCACCCGAGATTGGGAGTGTGCGTGCGGCAAGTATAAGCGCCCCCGCTATAAGGGCATTGTGTGCGAGCGTTGCGGCGTGGAAGTCACTCGCTCAAAGGTGCGCCGTGAGCGCATGGGGCATATTGAGTTAGCTGCGCCCGTCACCCATATTTGGTATTTCAAAGGGGTGCCTTCGCGCCTTGGTTACCTGCTGGATATTGCGCCAAAGGATCTTGAAAAAGTGATTTACTTTGCCGCATATATGGTGACTGCTGTAGACGAGCAGCGTCGTCATGACGATCTGCCCACACTGAGCCAAGAATATCAGCTAGAGCATGACGCCTTGGAGAAAGAGCGCGATGCGGAGGTAGAGAAAGCTCTCAAAGAAGAAGAGGCGGCTCTCGCTGCCATTGAGAAAGATGGAGCCGAAAAATCTGCTGTGGCTAAAGTGAAGCGCACAGGAGAAGCCAATGTGCGCCGAGTGCGTCGGCAGTATGAAGAAGATATCGAGCGCCTGGAAATGGTGTGGGATAAATTCATGAGCCTGAAGGTGGGCGATCTCGAAGGAGATGAAGACGCCTATCGCGAGATGAACGCCCGGTGGGGTGATTATTTTGAGGCATATCGTGGGGCTGAGGCCGTACAGCGCCGGCTACGTGATTTCGATTTGCAAGCTGAGCATGATCTGCTTGTGGAACAGATTGAAACGGGTACTGCGCAGCGCAAAACCCGCGCTCTTAAGCGTATCAAAGTGGTGAATGCATTCTTGCATACGGGTACGAAGCCAGAAGCTATGGTGCTCGACGCAATTCCAGTGATCCCGCCGGATCTACGCCCGATGGTGCAACTCGATGGTGGTCGCTTTGCCACGTCGGATCTGAATGATCTCTACCGTCGTGTGATCAACCGCAACAACCGTCTCAAGCGTATGATCGATCTCAACGCACCGGAAATCATGGTGAACAACGAAAAGCGCATGCTCCAAGAAGCTGTGGATTCGCTGTTCGACAACGGCCGTCGTGGCCGCCCGGTGCAGGGTGCTGGCAACCGCCCGCTCAAGAGCCTCTCTGACATGCTCAAAGGCAAGCAAGGGCGTTTCCGCCAAAACTTGCTCGGCAAGCGTGTGGATTACTCTGGCCGCTCGGTGATTGTGGTGGGGCCGGATCTGAAACTGCATCAATGCGGTTTGCCAAAGACCATGGCTCTCGAACTCTTCAAGCCCTTTGTGCAAAAACGTTTGGTGGATCTTGAGCTGGCAAAGAACATCAAGGCTGCAAAGCGTCTCATTGAGCGCCAGCGCGACGAAGTGTTCGACGTGCTCGAAGAAGTAATTAAAGAGCACCCAGTGCTGCTCAACCGGGCACCTACGCTGCACCGTCTCGGTATTCAGGCATTTGAGCCGAAGCTGATTGAAGGCAAAGCCATTCGTCTGCACCCGCTCGTGTGCACCGCTTTTAACGCCGATTTCGATGGCGATCAGATGGCTGTGCACCTGCCGCTCTCGGTGGACGCTCAGGCGGAGGCTCGGATCTTGATGCTTTCGGCTAACAACATCTTGAAGCCGTCAGATGGCCGGCCAGTTACAGTGCCGTCTCAGGATATGATTATCGGCATCTATCACCTCACGATGATTCGCTTTAATGCAATTGGTGAGGGACGGCTTTTCTCCTCGGTGGAGGAAGCTCAGATGGCCAACGATCTGGGAGAGCTCGATCTGAACGCTAAAGTGAAGATTCGCTTTAAGCCGGGCGAGATTGTGCTTCCGCGTGATTGGGAGGCTCCAGAGGGATATGAAGATGGCGATCCGATTCTGCTCGAAACCTCTCTAGGCCGTGCGAAGTTCAATACTGCATTGCCTACCATGTTCCCATACATCAACCAGGTGGTTGATAAGAAAGTGCTGGGGGCGTTGGTAAATGAGCTTGCAGAACGCTACCCGAAGGTAGATGCCGGTGCTTCACTTGATGCGCTCAAAGATATCGGCTTCTATTGGGGCGGTCGCTCCGGCGTTACCATTGCCGTATCTGACGTGAAAGTGCCTGCAAACAAGCAAGAGATTCTCGACGAGGCTGAAAAGAAAGCAGCCAAGATTGAAGAGGATTTCCAAGAGGGCAACATTCGAGACGAAGACCGCCGTAAGGATCTGGTGGCTCTCTGGACTGCCGTAACGGATCGTGTGGCCGATGAGATGCGCGATCAGTTCGATTACTGGAACAACATCAACCAGATGGTGAGCTCTGGTGCTCGTGGTAACTGGATGCAGATTCGCCAGGTGGCGGGTATGCGCGGCCTGGTAGCTGATCCAAAGGGTGAAATTATTCCACGCCCGATTAAATCGAACTATCGTGAGGGGCTCTCTGCTCTTGAATACTTCACTGCATCACACGGCGCTCGCAAGGGCTTAGCTGATACCGCTCTGCGCACCGCAGACTCTGGCTATCTCACCCGCCGTCTAGTTGACGTGGCGCAAGACGTGATTGTGAACGAAGCCGACTGCGGTACCTCTCGCGGTCTGCCCAAGCATCTCTTTGATTTCGATGCTGACGGCAACAAAGTGCGTAGCGAAGATATCGACACCTCGGTGTATGCGCGCACACTGGCGAAAGACGCCGTAGACGCCGATGGCAATGTGATCGTGAAAGCTGGCACAGATATTGGCGATGTGGCGCTCGAAAAGATGATCGATGCGGGCATTCAGGATATCACTGTGCGCTCGGTGCTCACCTGCCAGAGCCGCCACGGCGCTTGTGCGATGTGCTATGGCCGTTCGCTAGCTACTGGCAAGCTGGTAGACATTGGCGAAGCTGTGGGTATTGTGTCGGCGCAGTCGATTGGTGAGCCGGGCACCCAGCTCACTATGCGTACATTCCATACCGGTGGTGCGGCGAGCGCGGAAGATATCACTCAGGGCTTGCCGCGTGTGCAGGAGCTCTTCGAGGCTCGCACGCCAAAGGGCGAGGCCCCGATTGCTGAGGCTTCTGGCACTTTCGCCATTGAGGAGATGGAGCGCTCTCGTCGTCTTATTATCAAGCGTGATGACGGCGACGACGACATCGTGTATATCGTGGGCAAGCGCGCCAAACTGTTGGTGCCGGAGGGCTCGCACGTAGAGGTGGGTACTCAGCTCGTGGAAGGCTCAGTCGATCCTAAGAAAGTGCTGCGTATCTCAGGCCGGCGCGCTGCACAGCTGCATCTTGTGAGCGAAGTGCAGCATGTGTATCGAAGCCAGGGCGTGGAAATTCACGATAAGCACATCGAGGTGATTGTGCGGCAGATGCTGCGGCGCGTCACAGTGCTCGATTCTGGAGATACTTCGTTGCTCCCAGGCGAACTGGTTGATGTGACGGCCTTTGAAGATGCCAACCGGGCAGCGCTAAAAGAGGGCGGAAAGCCAGCTTCTGGGCGCCCAGAGCTCATGGGTATCACAAAGGCTTCGTTGGCCACAGATTCGTGGCTCTCAGCGGCGTCATTCCAAGAGACTACCAAGGTGCTTACGGAGGCGGCTCTCAACTCGAAGTACGATCCGCTTGTGGGGCTAAAAGAGAATGTGATCCTAGGCAAGCTGATTCCAGCTGGCACGGGCTTAGAGACTCTGCGCCATCCACAGGTGGAGCCCACAGCGGCTGCTCGCAGCGAATACGAACAGATGAACAACATCGTTTCGCGCGATTTTGATTCCTTTGATGATATCTACAAATATTCAGGCATGGACGATTATGAGTTCTCCCTTGGCTACGGCTATGGCCAGAATTACTGATTAGCAGTTGCTTGATGTTCGGGGCTAGCAGCGAATGCTGCTAGCCCCGAACTTTTGTTTGATCATTTTAATTGCTACAAATGTACTTTGTATGAAACTCCGGTGGATCAATTTTCGGCGGAGTTTAGGCCACAAGTAACTCAATGAAACTGAGAAGCACAGAAGAGCATTTTCATACTTGAGCTTAGCGATTGTATGAAAGAGCTACCGGTCTTAAGAGAGGTTCATGAAGTCTCAAGCGGCCACCGTCAAAGGCTGCTGCGAGGAGCTGTGGCTAGCGCCACGCCATGAAACTGTTCATTCCTTTGACGCTGCGCCACACGACGCATTAATCTAGGCAATGGTGCCCGTTCTGGGCTCTTTCACGTTGCTATTTTTGATACGGCGGTGGTTGCACACGCGCTGTGTCGATCTGAAAGAGTTCAGACGCTAGGGAAGTTCGGTCGCTTCCGAGCCAGTGGTTCGTGAAACAGGCGGGCAGTTCGACGAAAAGGTTCATAATTAACAGGAGAATGTAGTGCCAACTATTCAGCAGCTGGTTCGCAAGGGCCGCAGCAAGAAGGTGCAACAGTCGTCCACGCGCGCGCTCAAAGGGAGCCCACAGCGCCGTGGCGTGTGCACTCGTGTGTATACCACCACCCCAAAGAAGCCGAACTCGGCTCTGCGCAAGGTGGCCCGTGTGCGTTTGAGCTCGGGCATTGAAGTGACCGCATATATCCCCGGCGAAGGCCACAACCTTCAGGAACACTCCATCGTGCTAGTGCGCGGTGGCCGTGTGAAGGATCTTCCCGGCGTCCGCTTCCATATCGTTCGTGGCGCACTCGATACTCAGGGTGTGAAGAATCGCTCGCAAGGGCGTTCCAAATATGGCGCGAAGAAGGAGAAGAAGTAATGCCTCGTAAAGGTCCAGCTCGTAAGCGCCCTCTGATCCCGGATCCAGTGCACGGCTCGCAGCTCGTCACGCAACTGGTGAATCGCGTGCTTAAAGACGGCAAGAAATCCACTGCTCAGCGCATTGTATATGGTGCGCTTGAGGGTGTTGCAGAAAAAACCGGCCAAGAGCCAGTGAGCGTGCTCAAGCGTGCACTCGATAATATTCGTCCACAGCTCGAGGTGCGTTCCCGGCGTGTGGGCGGTGCCACCTATCAGGTGCCGGTGGAAGTGAAGCCTGCTCGCGCCAACACTCTGGCGCTGCGCTGGCTCGTGGAGTTTTCCCGGGAGCGCCGTGAAAACACGATGCTCGAGCGCCTCCAGAATGAAATCATGGACGCTGCAAACGGCTTGGGTGCTTCTGTGAAGCGCCGTGAAGACATGCATCGCATGGCTGAATCGAACCGCGCATTTGCGCACTATCGTTGGTAATCCACCAGAAAAGAGAGTTCTTTATGGCACTAGAGGTGCTTCGCGATCTCACGAAGGTCCGCAATATTGGCATCATGGCGCATATTGACGCTGGCAAGACCACCGTCACCGAGCGTATCCTCTACTACACCGGTATCAACTACAAGATCGGTGAAACCCACGATGGAGCCTCCACCACCGACTGGATGGAGCAAGAAAAAGAGCGCGGTATTACGATCACGTCGGCCGCTGTCACTTGCTTCTGGAAAGGCAACCAGATCAACATTATCGACACCCCCGGCCACGTGGATTTCACGGTGGAGGTGGAGCGCTCCCTGCGTGTGCTCGATGGCGCTGTGGCAGTGTTCGATGGCAAAGAAGGTGTGGAGCCCCAGTCGGAAACGGTGTGGCGCCAGGCCGATAAATACAATGTGCCCCGTATCTGCTTCATCAACAAGATGGACAAAATGGGTGCCGATTTCTATTTCTCTGTGAAAACGATCGAAGATCGCTTACACGCCACGCCATTGGTGATGGCTCTTCCTATTGGTTCCGAAGCCACGCTCTCCGGTGTGATCGATTTGCTGAAGATGAAGGCAATTCGCTTCCCTGCTGAAGACGACAAAGGCAACAAGACTATGGGCGCCGTGGTAGTGGAAGAGGATATTCCTGAAGATATGCTTGAAAAAGCACAGGAATACCGCGAGAAGATGATAGAGAAAGCGGCGGAATCAGATGACGCTCTGCTGGAGAAATTCTTCGGAGGCGAAGAAATTTCTGTGGCCGAGCTCAAAGCAGCTATCCGCAAGCTCACGATCGCGGGTGAAGTTTATCCTGTGTACTGCGGTTCTGCCTATAAGAATATCGGCGTGCAGCCGATGCTCGATGCAGTGATCGACTTCTTGCCATCTCCGCTTGATATTGAATCTGTGAAAGGGGTGGATCCAAAAGACGAATCTGTGGAACTCGTGCGCCACGCGAGTGAAGATGAGCCTTTTGCCGCACTCGCTTTCAAGATTGCTGTGCACCCATTCTTCGGGCGTCTCACCTTTATCCGCGTGTATTCCGGCAAGGTAGAGCCCGGCTCACAGGTGCTCAACGCCACTAAGGGCAAGAAAGAGCGCATTGGCAAGATTTTCCAGATGCACGCCAACAAAGAAAATCCTGTGGAAATCGCGCATGCTGGTCACATCTATGCCGTGGTGGGTTTGAAAGAAACCACCACAGGCGACACTCTCTCTGACGCTGGCCACCCGATTTCGCTTGAATCGATGACATTCCCGGATCCGGTGATCCACGTGGCCATCGAGCCGAAGTCGAAGGCCGATCAGGAGAAGATGGGCATTGCTATTCAGAAGCTTGCGGAAGAAGATCCAACTTTCACCGTGAAGCTCGATGAAGAGACTGGCCAAACCGTGATCGGCGGTATGGGTGAGCTCCATCTGGATATCATCGTGGATCGTATGCGCCGCGAATTTAAGGTGGAAGCAAATGTGGGTGCCCCGATGGTGGCATACCGCGAAACCATTCGTGCCAAGGCCGAAAATGTGGAGTATACGCACAAGAAGCAGACTGGTGGTTCTGGCCAGTTCGCTAAGGTGCTCGTCACATTTGAACCGCTTGAAGAAAACGACGAAGGGAAGACCTACGAATTCGTAGACGCCGTCACCGGTGGTCGTGTGC
The DNA here is from genome assembly GCA_022768785.1 of Arcanobacterium sp. GTDB lineage: Bacteria > Actinomycetota > Actinomycetes > Actinomycetales > Actinomycetaceae > Arcanobacterium_A. Next base: position 10,524 of record JALELI010000029.1, read on the forward strand.
CGCGCGAATATATCCCATCAGTCGATGCCGGTATTCAGGCCGCTATGGAGAACGGCGTGCTTGCGGGATTCCCCATGGTGGGCGTGAAGGCCACTCTCGAAGACGGTGCATATCACGATGTTGACTCCTCTGAAATGGCATTCAAAATCGCAGGCCAGATGGTGTTCCGCGAAGGTGCTAAACGCGCCAAACCGGTGATCCTCGAGCCTGTGATGGACGTTGAAGTGCGCACCCCAGAGGAATACATGGGCGATGTGATCGGCGATCTCAACAGTCGGCGTGGGCAGATTTCTTCAATGGAAGATGCCACGGGTGTGAAGATCGTGCGCGCGCTCGTTCCGCTTTCCGAAATGTTTGGTTATGTGGGTGATTTGCGTTCTAAGACGCAAGGTCGCGCAGTGTACACCATGCAGTTCGCAAAGTATCAAGAGGTTCCGAAGGCAATTGCCGACGAAATCATTTCTAAGACCCGCGGCGAGTGAGCCAGTAGGTTAAATTTACAGAAAACAATTCAACCAGTAGGATTCATTTAGCCGCGGATGAGCGGAAAAGCGCTCGTTCTGTTAGCTGAAAGACACTACCCGAGTCCAGGAGGACATAAAGTGGCAAAAGCCAAGTACGATAAGTCCAAGCCGCATATGAACATCGGCACCATTGGTCACGTGGATCATGGTAAGACCACATTGACGGCTGCTATTACCAAGGTGTTGGCTGACAAGTATCCAGAGCTCAACACTTACACCCCATTTGAGGACGTAGATAACGCTCCTGAAGAGCGTGAGCGTGGTATTACGATCAACGTCTCCCACGTGGAGTATCAGACCGAGAAGCGCCACTATGCACACGTGGACGCCCCCGGCCACGCTGACTACATCAAGAACATGATCACTGGCGCTGCTCAGATGGACGGCGCAATCCTCGTGGTTGCTGCCACTGACGGCGTGATGGCTCAGACCCGTGAGCACGTGCTCTTGGCTCGCCAGGTGGGCGTGCCGGATCTGATCGTGGCTCTCAACAAGGTCGATATGGTTGACGACGATGAGATGCTTGAGCTCGTGGAGATGGAGGTGCGTGATCTTCTCGAATCCCAGGGCTTCTCTGAGGAAACCCCGATTGTGCGCGTCTCTGCTCTCAAGGCTCTCGAAGGCGATCCGAAGTGGGTTGCAGCTGTGGAAGAGCTCATGGACACCGTGGACAACTATTTCCCGGATCCGCAGCGCGATCTCGACAAGCCATTCTTGATGCCGATCGAAGGTGTGTTCACCATCACCGGCCGTGGCACCGTGGTGACCGGTCGTGTGGAGCGTGGCCAGCTCAAGATCAACGAAGAGGTGGAAATTCTCGGTATTCGCGCTCCGCAAAAGACCACCGTTACTGGCATCGAGATGTTCCACAAGCAGATGGACACCGCCGATGCTGGCGAAAACTGCGGTCTGCTTCTGCGCGGCACCAAGCGTGAAGACGTGGAGCGTGGCCAGGTTGTGGCTAAGCCCGGCACCATCACCCCGCACACCAACTTCAAGGGCCAGGTGTACGTGCTGAAGAAGGAAGAAGGCGGCCGTCACAATCCGTTCTTCTCCAACTATCGTCCGCAGTTCTACTTCCGCACCACCGATGTGACCGGCGTAATCACCCTCCCAGAGGGCACCGAAATGGTGATGCCAGGTGATAACACCGAGATGACTGTGGAACTCATTCAGCCTATCGCCATGGAAATCGGCCTTGGCTTCGCTATCCGCGAAGGAGGCCACACCGTGGGTTCAGGCAAGGTGATTGAGATCATCAAGTGAAGTTAGCACTTCGCTAGTCTCTTAGGGCTCCCGCAGGATTTCCTGCGGGAGCCCTTTTGCTACTGGCTCAGTTTTTCCGGTGCGCTCTACGCTTGCAGAAAGGTGACTGCGGTTAGCTCTGGCACGAATGCGGGGCTATAGGGTGTTCTTTGGTTGTGAAAAGCATGCATGATTGTTTTCCTTTGGCATCTTCTTCAATGGGTGCTCTCTGTTTGCGAAAAGGCGTGCAAGCGTTTTCGGCTCCGCCTGAGTTTTTTGCGCTCCAACGCCGTTAGCGCCGTAGTTTTTCTCAATCTTTTAGTTTCCGGATTAAAGGGTAATGTAGGAGCAAAAGGGGTTAAGGGCCAAATAGGTGTTTAGAGCTAATGCCCAAAATAGCTCAAAATAGATCAAAGTGCTGTTTTATACGTGTGCTATTGATGTGAGGAGGTATCTGATAAGGCCGTAGTGAGTTCTGATAGAGGCATTTCTCAATGCGTGGCATCTTCCTGCGGCGTTGGAATTGTTTCTGCAAGCTTGACGTTAGAAAGGTTAGGGAGCCTCTATAAAGAACACGGTTTATGTAAACGAGCGTGGGAGTGGCTTGTGTGTGCTGGTAGGCCACATGGCTATCTCACATGGTCGGCCTGCGCTAGCGGCCATAGTGTCTCTAGCGTGTACGGTTCTCACCTGCGCAACTATTACCGGTACAACAATTTGAAAGAGAAGCTAATGAGTGAGATGAAATGCCCAGTTCCGCACGGTATAGCAAGCGGTGGAGGTGCTTCGGCAATGCGGCCTGCCGGCACTGGTAATAAAGATTGGTGGCCCGAACGACTGAACCTCAAGATTTTGGCTAAGAATCCTGCTGTGGCCAATCCGCTGGGTGAGGATTTTGATTACAAAGCGGCTTTTGAGGCACTCGATCTAGAAGCAGTGAAAGCTGATATCGCAGCTGTGCTCACCGATTCACAAGACTGGTGGCCGGCAGATTTTGGGAACTATGGTCCACTTTTCGTGCGTATGGCCTGGCATAGCGCTGGCACTTATCGCGCGGCAGATGGCCGCGGCGGTGCAGGCCATGGCCAGCAGCGTTTTGCGCCACTGAACTCTTGGCCAGATAATGTTAATCTCGATCGTGCTCGCCGTCTGCTCTGGCCGATAAAAAAGAAATATGGCAAAGCGTTGAGCTGGGGAGATTTAATGATCTTAGCTGGCACTGTGGCGCAAGAGCAGATGGGGCTTCCAGTAATCGGCTTTGCAGGCGGGCGTACTGAGCAGTGGGAGCCAGATGACGATATTTATTGGGGCTCTGAAACTGGCTGGCTCGATGACGATAAGCGTTACGCAGATCCTTCCGACCGTGCGTCACTAGAAAAAAGCTTAGGAGCCACTGAGATGGGGCTCATCTATGTGGACCCAGAGGGGCCGGCAAAAGATCATGACCCGAAGCATGCGGCACTTGATATTCGAGAAACGTTCGCGCGCATGGGCATGGACGACGAAGAAACTGTGGCGCTCATCGCAGGTGGGCACACGTTTGGCAAGAGCCACGGTATGGCGAGTGGCGATGAATATGCTGGCCCAGCTCCCGAAGCAGCTCCGATGGAACAGCGTGGGCTGGGGTGGAAGAGTAGCTATAAGAGTGGCAAAGGGGTCGATGCCATCGGCTCGGGCCTTGAAGTCACTTGGACTTATCACCCCACTCGCTGGGACAACGAGTTTTTCCATATCCTCTTCGGCTACGAGTGGGAATTGATGAAGAGCCCTGCGGGTGCTTGGCAATGGCGCCCGAAAGATGGCGCTGGGTCTGATATGGTGCCGGAGGCAGATGGCAGCGGAAAGCGCGAGCCACGTATGCTCACCACAGATCTCTCCTTACGTGAAGATCCGATTTATCGTGAGATCTCTTTGAAATTCCGTGATAACCAGGCAGCATTTACCGAGGCATACGCACGTGCGTGGTTTAAGCTCACCCACCGTGATATGGGCCCGAAGAGCCGGTGGTTGGGTGCTGATGTGCCAGCCGAAGATTTTCTCTGGGCAGACCCGATTCCGCAGCGTGATTATGAGGTGATCGACGATTCTGATGCGGCAGTGCTCAAAACATGGATTAGCGAATCAGAACTCAGCGTGGCACAACTAGTGGGCATTGCTTGGGCAGCGATGAGCACATTCCGTGCCAGCGATTATCGTGGAGGAGCGAACGGTGGGCGGATTCGTCTAGAACCAGAGCGCAGTTGGGAAGTGAATTCTCGATTTGGGATTGACGCTGTGATAGCAGTTCTTGAGCAGATCCAGGAGAAATTCAATGCAGCTGCAGAGCAAAGCGGCAGTGCGAAACGGGTGAGTTTTGCTGATGTGGTGGTGCTTGCGGGCAACGTGGGTGTGGAGCAAGCAGCGCAGGCCGCAGGGATTGCCGTCACCGTGCCGTTTGTGCCTGGCCGTACTGATGCCACCCAGGAGCTTACAGATCAGCAGAACTTTGCGTGGCTAGAGCCCCAGGCAGATGGTTTCCGCAATTACCAGAGCGTCCAGGCTGGGGCACGGCGCGCTGAGTATTTGCTGGTGGACAAGGCGAATTTACTCGGCCTCTCAGCACCGCAGATGGCGGTGCTCGTGGGAGGAATGCGTGCGATGGGAGCAAACTGGGATAGCTCGGATCTCGGAGTACTCACTGACCGGCCGGGGGTGCTCACGAACGATTTCTTTGTGAACGTGCTCGACATGCGGTATGAGTGGAAGCCGCTTGATCCAGGATCTCATGCTTTCCAGGCATTTGTGCGTTCGAGCGGAGAAGCAAAATGGATTGCCACTCGAGCTGATCTCGTATTTGCCTCCAATTCTGAGCTGGCTGCTATTGCTGAGGTGTATGCGAGTGACGATGCTGCGGAGAAATTCGTGCACGATTTTGTGGCTGCCTGGGCTCAGCTGGCAATGAATGACCGCTTCGATCTAGCGTAGCAGGGTGCCGTGGGAGAGATCCTCAGAGGAATTGTCCCACCCGCCTACGGGTGCGGAAGCGCCTGCGGGCCTGGAGCCTGGGCCTGGGAGATTTCCTCTGAAGAAATGTCCCAAAAATTCGCGGAAGAGTGTTTTCGTGGCGTGAAGTGGCACGTATAATTGGCCAATGGTGAGTTCGATAAGGAAAATTAGCGAGTCGGGCCTTTACCACGTATGGACACGTGGAGTGGGGAAACAGCTCATTTTTGAGAATGACGACGACCGGCAGATATTCTTGCGCATTTTACGTTGGGCATTGGAACATTTCGGATGCGAACTCCATGCATACTGCTTAATGGACAACCATGTGCATGTGCTCGTGCGTGCAGCTGATGGGCAGCTTAGCGCTTTCATGCAGCAACTTCAGGCACTGTACGCGCGGGCCTTTAATCAGGCACATGAGAGAGAAGGTAGTCTCTTTCAACCGAGGTTTGGATCAGAGCCAGTGGAGACGGATCGCTATTATCTCGGAGTTGTGCGCTATATCTTGCTGAACCCAGAGGAAGCGGGTATCTCGCGCCACGATTCATACCCGTGGAGTAGCTATCGTGAGTATGTGCCTCAACGAGGTGTGCCGCCTGTGGTGGCCGTGACGGCGACGGAATTTGCACTGAGTATGTTCAGATCCGCGGAAGATTTTGCGCGGTTTGTGCGCGCTGGGGCTAAATCTGCTCAATCTGATCCATGCTCTCTTGGGGAACCGGCTACTGGCATCACGCCGTACCGACGAATGATAGATTCTGAGGCTATACTGCTGGTCTGCAAAATAGCAGGCGTTGATTCTCCGGGAAAAATTGCTTCTTTTCCTCGCAATAAACGCGATGAAATTTTGCGGCAGCTGAAAGAGCTAGGGCTTCAACAATCCCAACTATGCCGACTTACTGGCGTGAGCAGATCCACGGTCTCTCGGGCCTAAAGGTTTATTAGTTGCTTCGGGAATGCTGGTCTGGGAGACTTCTTCAGAGGATTTCTCCCACAGGGATTTCTCCCAAAATTCCTCTACACGTTTTCGCGTTTTGAGGAAGAGGAAGGCGAGGCACCTTTGGGACATTTCCTCTGAAGAAACGTCCCAGACGGTAGTGGGTGTGCCGTTGCGCACCTCACGTGGCTGGGGGTTGCTCTGAGCTCGAGGTTTGCGGCATACTAGATGAGTTGCCCGGAGTGCCGGGCTATAAACGTGGCTAGTCTGCATCAGCAGATTGGCGCAAAATCAAGGTTTTATCAAAATTCGATAGTGGCGAGCATGCGGTTCCCTCCGCGACACGCCCGAGTGCGGGTTTCGGTAAGGCCGAGGTAGAAGAGAGGGAGACGACGCCATGGCGGGACAAAAAATCCGCATCCGTCTGAAGTCTTATGACCACGAGGTCATCGACACTGCAGCGAAAAAGCTCGTCGACGAAGTTACCCGTACGGGAGCATCGGTGGTGGGGCCTGTGCCGTTGCCAACGGAGAAAAACGTATATACCGTTATCCGTTCCCCCCACAAGTACAAAGATAGCCGTGAGCAGTTCGAAATGCGCACGCATAAGCGTTTGATCGACATCGTTGATCCGACCCTGAAGACCATTGACACCTTGCGTCGCCTAGATTTGCCGGCCGATGTGAGTGTGGAGATCAAGCTCTGATCAGCTCGAAGGTATTGAGGTAACGATAATGGTAAAAAACA
>JALELI010000050.1 GCA_022768785.1 Arcanobacterium sp.
TAAGGAGGCGCAGTGCACGTTGTGCCTCATCTTCATTGCTAACGGTAGTGATGGTATCGTTAAAATAATTCTGGATTGCATTAGTTGGGGGAGAGACAACAGCAGCCCCGCAGGCAGTTGCCTCGAAAATTCGACGAGCGCACATCGATTCAGATTCGGGAACTGAATTAACATTCAGAATTGTTTTGTAAACCTTGTATGCGTTCACCATTTGCGGGTAGGAGAGTGATCCTACTACGTCATCTTGAAACGGAGAGGGGAACTCGTATTGAGCGCCTTTCCCATATTGACGCGAAAAAATATCTAAGTTGAATTTATGGGCAGCCGGCAGTAAGTATTCCATCTGGGCACGTCTCTCTGGATACTTATCGCGGAAGTACATGCCGCCGAAAGCGACGGAACGATTACGGGGAATATCAGGAAGTACAGCAGGATTATGGAATCGGGGTTGAGCTGCAAAAGGTAGAACGGCAACTCGATTGTGCCCAAGGTGCTCTTTATAAGCCGGAATAAGCGATGATTCTGTTGTGAAAACGTAGTCAGCTAGTTTTGCCATTGGCAAAAAATCATAAAAATGAGGTGGATCTTCTTTATTCCAAAAAACTACAGGAATACCTAAAGATTTTGCATAGCTAATGGCATCTTTAATAGCTTGGGAGGGCGCAGATTTTCCAACTAGCTGATATCTCCATGTGCCAGAATTGGCCTCCCACGCACTTTCAATGAAAAATAAATCAGGATGTGAAGTCTTGAGTATTTCGCGCCAATTTTCAGGAGTCGGTAGAACTTGATTCCATTCTGGAGAAAAAGCATTAATCGTAAATTCGTCTGCTATAACTGCGGCCGTAATTCTCCGCTTTGCATCGGTCACCTTCATATTGGCCGGCGGAATTTTGCTAACCATCTTATTCGGTAAATCTTGAAGGTTGTGTCCAGATGTCAAGGGCTTCGGGTCAAGAGCACCGCTTAGGGCGCCCTCGATAGTTGCTACAGAATTTTCGATTTTTCGAATAATTGGAGCGCTACGACCTGCGCTTCCTGCTGTGTTATTTGTGACTGTTGCTATTTTTCTTACCCGAGTATTGATCTCTTCCGCTTTGCTAAACAAGCTATCTTGTTTAGCAAGAGTTAATCGTGTATCTACAGCAAGTGCCACAAGCGTGAAGCGATTAGAGATCAAATACAGCACAACTATGAGCCATTGCACTGAAAGAATGGTGACAGTAACAACCACTACCGGAACTGATGCTGGGAATATGATCCCTGCTGAAATAGAGGCAACTAGTATAAACAGAATTGCTGCTAGAAGTGCGGCTAGTCCTGTCTTAGTCTTTAATGTTCGCAACAAAGATCTCATGAACCATCAAACTCTCAGTATCTAATTTTCGTCGATAATTTTAGCAGAAAGGAAGCGCGATACAGGGCGGGGTAGTGCGGCGTCAGCCTAGCTTGTCTCTATTCTCGGCTGGCGGCATGACGACCAGCTTTCGGGGATCTATGGGTCTCGCGTACTTGAGTTTTTGACCGTGATCTAGCCGCGCGTTTACTAATTGCTTCCAATCTTGCCGGCACATATGTGGAGCGCGCCATCTGCATAATCTGCGTTGAACGGAGATCGTCATTTTTAGCAACGGCAGCTGCCCACTGCTGATACGTCTGCGAGACGCTGTCTGCTGGCCCATCTGTGACGATTTCTCCTTGGTGAAGCCAGATAGCACGGTTGCACAATTTTTCGATGAGCCCAGCTGAGTGTGATACGAGGAAAATCGTACCCGCATTATCGAGCATTCCTGCCATGCGCTCTCGGCTCTTTTCTTGGAAAGTGGAATCGCCAGTGGAAAGCGCTTCATCAATGAGGAGGATTTTAGGGCGAATCGCTGTGGAAATCGCAAATTGTAAACGGGCTCCCATGCCTGAAGAATATGATCGAATCGGCCTATATATGGCGTCTCCGATAGCGGTGAACTCAATAATATCAGGAAGCGCAGCTTCCACTTCTTTAGGCATGAGGCCAAGAGCAAGCAGGCCGAGGCGGGCATTGTCAATTCCGGAGAGCTGAGGAATAAGGGCACTGGAGACCCCTAGGAGAGTTGGGTGTGTTTCAGCGTACACAACTCCCTGTGTAGGAGGTTCAGCTCCAGCAAGCATTCGCATAAGAGTTGATTTTCCAGCTCCGTTCGCTCCGAGCAAGCCGATAAAATCCCCAGTGTGGGCTACGAAAGAGATATTTTTCAGTGCTGGCACCATCACTTTCGGCGGTTTCCCTAGAAGTCTGCTGAGAACTTTTTGGGAAAATGGCGCCCTCTGCTGTTCTTCTGGAGACGATGAAGTAGATAGATAGCTCATCGACACATTGGCGGCGATCAAAGAGACAGATTGATTGCCATGTATGTTGTGAGCCGAATCAGAGGTCGCATTGAGATGTGATTCCGTTGGGTTTTCCATATTGTCTCTCATCATGGGCGCACCAGAGCTTTCGCAATCTTTTGGTCGTTGGCCCACATGACGAGAATGCCAATGATGCCGAGCCCAAACGACCATGCGAGGAGGTATGCCCACTCGTCCCACGTGGGGAGAGTGTTTGCAAGCAGCGCATTTCGGAGCAGATTGAGGGTTGCCCAGCCTGGATTAAGTCTCATCATGTCTTGAAGCAATGGCTTATTTCTCATCATGTCTATGCTCCAGAAGACTCCTGAGCCATAGAACCAAAAGCGTGAGAATAGGTTAATGATGAAGCGGATATCCGGCATTATAACCACGACTGTAGCCACTATGGCACTCAGCCCTATACAGAATGGGACGATGGCGAGGTAGATGACGGGAGTGATGAGCCACGTTAGAGTTGGATATGCGTGGGGTGGGGTGATGGCGATGAAAACGAGCATCGCCAGATACGTTGGCACAAAATCAATAAAGTTTCGCAGCGTGAAAGAAAGAATCATTGAAATTTTTGGAAATGCAAAAGTTTGGACAAGTCGCTTACCATTTCCCTCAATGGCAGAATATGCGCCCAGACTTCGCGTTAATAAGCCGAAAGAAATGACGCCGATTACGAGGTATCCCACGAAATTTTGCATTCCGCGCCCAAAATTCAGCAGCACAGAGAATATGACGTAGTAGACGACGGAATCCAGAAATGGATTGAGAACTAGCCAGATTTTCCCAAGAAACGTGTCTTTTATTGATCCAAAGGCGCGGGCACGCGATTCCATAATTGTGAAATAGCGACGCTGCCACGCCTGAGCAAGGTACCGCCGAAGCGAGACTCGGGTTCCCACTACCGAAAAATGCTGGGCATCAATACGAACTGATCGACTTCTTTTTTGAACAGAAGCCGGTCTATGTCCCTCATTCATTCTAATAACTTTCGCTCAATGATTTTGACGCATATAAATTAGCACGAGGCACGTAGGCTCTTTTCTCAATTATATTTATATAATGGATTCAACATGAAATTATACAGTGCTCAGCTATCGACTGCCCGAGGGCTTATAGGGCTTATAGGGCGTGTATAAATTAAGTGATAGGCACGAGGGCGTTTGGCTGCTGCCAGAAGAGATAGAATAGCTTGTGCTATGGCCTTTTGATGAATGGTGGATTTTAGATGCGACAGCTTCGTGTATTGGTGAAGCATTTGCTCATTCCAGTGGGAGCCACGTTTGCGGGCATTGCGCTTGCACTTATTTTTCGGAGTTTTGCAGCTGCGCTGATCCTTGCGCTCGTGGGCTGTTTTTGGGCATCTTTTGTGATATACCGCTGGCACGATCGGCGTTTGACCTACCTCATCTCGAAAAATGTGCGGCAGCTTCAGAATGGCGGGGTACAGCAGAAATCTTCCAGTGCGAGCGAAGTGCTGACAGGCCTAGCACAGGCTCAAATGCTCTTGCTTGAAGGAATGGCACAGTTGCAGTTGGGACGTGCCGATAGGGCAGGACGTGCCGATACAGTGAACTCCGAACAGCTGTGTGCCGCCATCGAGAAGTTAGCTGGCCTAGAGGAGCTTCCGGCTGTGAACCCAATCAATGGCGCTGTGGACTTCCCTGAAATCAAAGTAGCAATGATCGCTGATGAATTTACAGCCCAAGCATTTGCATTCGAGTGGAATGTATTCTTAGTGCCGAGAAAAGGGTGGGAAGAGACGATTGCTTGTGAGCAGCCTGATTTTCTCTTCGTGGAAAGTGCCTGGGAGGGTAATGGCGGCGAGTGGAAATACCAGCTTGTAGGGGATAATGCCCCAACACAGGATTTTCAAAATCTGATTCAATACTGTAAAAACCATGAGATTCCCACGATTTTTTGGAACAAGGAAGATCCGCCGCACTTTAAAGACTTTCTCGAGACAGCGAAGCTGTGCGATTACGTATTCACCACTGAAGGCAGACTTGTAGCGGAATATCGCAGGCAGCTTGGCCACGATCGGGTGGCAGTGCTTCCCTTTGCTGCCCAGCCAAAGCTTCATAATCCTGCTCGTATCCGAGGTGTGAAACGTGATAGAGTAGCGGTATTCGGAGGAATGTACTTCCGCGAAAAATACCCAGAGCGGCGCGAACAGATGGAAATGCTTTTCCCCGCGGCAGCACAGGTAGGTTTGGATATCTACTCGCGCCACACAAAAGATCCTAGATATCAGTTCCCACCTCAATATCAAGCACGAATTCGGGGAGCACTAGAGTATCCGCAGATGTTAGCGGCTTACCATAAATATGATGTGGTGCTAAACGTGAATTCGGTAACTGATTCAGAGACGATGTGCGCACGGCGTATTTTTGAAGCTACTGCTTGTGGTGCAGCAGTTGTGACGCCTCCTACTCCTGCCATCGATTCTTTTTTCCCCGATTCCAGCATTACTGTGGTGTCAGATAAAAGCGAAGCGGCGCAGTGGATCAAAACGTTTGTGCGTTCTCCAGAGACGCGCGAACGAAAGGTACATCTTGCCCAACGCCAGATCTGGGAAAATCACACGTACCGGCATCGGGCTGAGAGTATCCACCAGATGCTGGGGCTTAAAACGTTGGGCAGCTATAACAGTGAAGCCCCGGTCAGCTTTTTTGTGAGTACAAACCGCCCAGGCAATATTGAAAATATTTTTGCCACTGTGGCTCGGCAAAGTGTGCCGGATAAGCAACTGTGTTTGCTCACACACGGTTTCGAGCTAGATGCAAAGGAAGCGCGCCAGCTAGCTTCTGAGGCAGGGTTAGCAGATATACAGATCCTGACTGCTGATTCCTCGCAATCGCTTGGAGAAAATCTCAATCAGCTTGCATCTGTTTGCGATGGAAGTTTTCTCTTCCGCATGGATGATGATGATTTCTATGGGATAAATTATGCGCGGGATCTTCTGAATATACTTCGTGTAACTGGTGTTGCGCTAGCAGGGAAATCGGCGTCGTATGTTTATTTTGAAGGCTCCGATTCTACCGTTTTAACGCGGCCGGATAAGGAGCATACATTCACTGATTTTGTGCGTGGAGCCACGTTTGCCGGGCCAAAAGAAACGTTTATGAAGTACCACTTTCCGGAATCTCATAAATCTGAAGATTCTGGATTTTTAGAACAACTGAAAGCAGATGCTGCTCTGGTGTATTCCGCAGATCGGTTTAATTATGCTGTGATGCGGCATGCAGATAAATCGAAGCATACGTGGGGCGTGGAGGATCTAGCTTTAGCTTCTGAAGGAGCCTTCAAATTCTATGGATTTGATCCTAGGCAGATAGAGTTGTGAGACTATTTTTCCTCATTAGGTGACTATTCTGTGCAAGAGATCTGCAGCGGAAGATGAGACCGTCTGTTGGAGATCACAATAGTATGAGAGCGCCGTGAGGAGCAGTGCGCTTGCTGAGAGTTGCGAGAATCCGGATTGCCCGTTTTCTTTTCAAGTGATCCGAAAGAAAACAATGCCGGCACAGACACCGAGGCTAAAGCCAATGCTGAGCCCTAGCCCCATATTGTGAAAGAGATTCCCCAGCACCACGCCAATAAGAAGGCCAATGGAAATTCCAGAGGCTAAACCTCCAGCAGTAGCCGTTTTGCGGTGGATTTGAGGTGTTTATCTTCGCTATTCACGCCACTATTCTCCCACAAGGGATCATCAGGCAAGAGACCATCAAGGCGTGATTTCTCTTGCTGAATGCATTTCATCAGCTCGCTAAGCAGCAACCCGCTAAGCAGTGAAGCGGCTCTGGAACATCTGTGAATCTATGCCCTCTAGGATGCTTGGTATTCTGCAAGCACACCTATTCGTATTGATGCTGTGATGCTATGATGCTGTTATGCGCACAACGTTAGATATCGAAGATGTGGTTTTGAGTGCTTCTCGGGCGCGAGCGGCTGCTCAGGGAATATCCATCGGTAAAGCTCTTTCGCAGCTCGCAAAAATCGGTCTGCAGAAAGAAAATATGATGCCGAGTGCAGCTAACGCTGATGGTCAGAGAGCCGTGTTTCCTCAACTGCCATTAGTGCCAAATCACGTGATCACTGATGAGCTAGTGGAGATGTATCGTGATGAGTAGCGCTGATGCCAACACTGATGCCAAAGATGAGCCAATTTATTTGCTTGATGTGAACGTGCTTCTTGCGCTCGTCAGCTCAAATCACGTTCGTCATGCTCTAGCTCTTGAGCATTTTAGTGCGCTCAATGGGCGTTGGGCCACATGTGCAATCACAGAAGCTGGGCTTGTGCGCTTGCTTCTCACTCCAGCTGTGATGGGGCGAGAGATCCGAGGTGGGGAAGCGCTCGGACTGCTTGAAGCGATGCGTGGGCTGCCGGGGTGGGTGTGGCTTTCTGTGGATACTCCACTCGCAAGCGCGCAGATTGATTGGCGGGTTCTTTCGGGCAGAAATCAAGTAACAGATCTTCAGCTGCTTGAGATTGCTGCTGTGCATGGCGCGCGGCTCTGCACCTTTGATGCAAAAATCAAGCGGTTCCTTGCCCCAGATGATCTCCAGTGGCTTGAGATCTGGAGCTAATTAAACTGAAAATGGAGCACGAGCATAGGGAGCTGGGCAGCTTTGTTGCACATCGCCTAGCGAAACGGGAACAATGAATGGCGTGAGCAGTGCGGGCATAGCGGACGGGAGCACCGGTAGGGCGGGAGCGGAGCTCGCTCCTGGCGTTTCGGTGATTATTCCGTCGCGCTGCGGCGCCGCGCTACTTCCTGCAGTGCTCGGTTCTCTCGCCTGCCAGTCTCTCGAGCGCGAGCGTTTCACGGTGATCGTGGTGCTCAACGGCTCAGATGATGGTTCTCAGCACGTGCTGGCACAATTCCATGCCGAGCACCCCGATCTGAATCTGGAATGGGTGCAGTGCACTGTGGAAAATGCAGGTGCTGCCCGAAATTGCGGGCTGCAATCTGTGCGGCGAGAATACGTGACCTTCGTTGATGTGGATGATTCCGTTGCGCCGCGCTATCTGGAACAGCTGCTCGCGCACGCCGGATCGAACACAATCTCGGTGGCGCCTTTTCTCACGTATGATGACGGCGGCTGCGAGCTCTCCAGAGACTACAACGCTCAGAGATTTGCTCGCCTGAGAGGCCGCGCCTCCACGCTCGCTCGCGAATCGTGGGTGCTTGGTTTTAACGCCGCGAAATTAGTGCCCACTCAGCTTGCGTGGCAGTTTCGCTATCCTGAGCAGCTACGCAGCGGAGAAGATGTGGTGTATTGGGCTCACTTTCTTACCTACCCACAGCTCACGGTGCAGCCAGTGACGGCGCCACCCGCAGAGTGTGCGTATCGCAGAACGTTGCGTGGCAACTCCGTCTCTCGCCAAAAGGAATCCTACGAATTTAACGTGAGCCAGCGGATCGCCGTCATTCAATCGTTGCATGCTGTGCCAGTGGGTGCTGGGGGAGAAGCTGCACTTGAGCTGCGTGTAGAGGCGCAGGCAGCAATCATTGCGCGTTTCATTGCGGCTCACCCAGAAGTGCGGGAGCGGGTGTACTCCGATGTGCATGCTGCGGGCGTCGCAGATTTCCCGTGGAGTGCTATCAACAACTACGATTCTCGCCGCACGCACATACGGCGACGGCTCCGATCCGCATTGCAGAGGCTGCGGCTGCTAGTGCGTGGCACGTAGCAGTGATATTTGCGAGAGCGCGCCGAAAATGAATAGCGGTGGCGTGTAGAGTGTGCGGGAGCTCGGCTCGATGAGATAGAGCACTCCTGTATCTCGCACTTTTCACACGGCGTTCTTCGCGCTGGAGCTCTCGGCTAGGATTCATGATCGCTACCTGCCGGAGTGGCAGCGCTTTTTCCCAGAGGTATCGTCCAAGAGCCCATTCAGATCATGCGCCTGCTGAACTGAAGACGCCCGCTGAGCTGAAGAATGGTGCTACAGCTTATAATGAGTGAGAGCGCTCTTTCGCAGCGTGGAAAATTAACGAAGGCGGCAAGTGTATGGCTGAAACGGCAGCTGAATCAGAGTGGCAGGAAACTGCTCCGTGGAATCCTGCCGCATTCGGCGCTGTGCACAGCTACGCCAGTATTGATGCCTTTATTGCCGCCCCTCACGTGGCGAATGGGGTGCACAGGATAGCGATTCCAGAATCTCCGGCTGTGGATATTTTTACCCGCTCAGTGGGTGGAGCTTACGGTATAGCGGCGCGAGCGCAGGCAGCCATGCGGCGTAGAATGGGGAGCCGCCCCACGTTTTTACCGTGCTTTTTCACAGGTGCCACGCCGGATCGCAGTGGAAGGATCGGGCCATATTTTAGCGGACGCCGGATTCAAATTAACCCTCTCGCTCCCGTGGTGGCGGTGGCCGATCCGATTCTTGCAGCAGATCCAAATCTGGCAATTGGGTGGTACACCGGATTGCCCCACACTGGCACCCAGAGCATTATTGCGCGAGCGCTGGCGCATATTGCTGCGGTGGCTGGCCGGCCACTGCTGATGATCGGAGGCTCAGGCGGAGGTTTCGCGGCGATCGTGTATGCTGCGCTGCTCAACAGCCAGCGCTTCACCGGCTCGCGCATCGCTGCTGATTCGGCGGCGTTTGTGTGGAATCCGCAAGTGAGCATCACCAGCTATCCCTTTTCGCAAGACTATTCAACTGCGATGTTTCCCGATCACCAGCAACCACGCGGCCAGGTGGCAGCTCAGCTTCTCGATGCTGCAGGCGTAATCCATGATTTACGTACGATCACTGTGCCGAAGCGGCTGCTCTATATCCAAAATAAATCTGACGAATACCATTTGAACCACCACGCTATGCCCTATGCTCAGGCGCATGGTTTCAGTGAGCAGGCACCTGGAGTGTGGGCGCTCTCGCCTGAGCAACAGATTGTGGTGGCAGATTACGCGAATGGGCATGCACCTTTACCGCGGGTAGTGATGCGCAGGCTACTGCGAGTGCTCAAGCGCGGCGGAAAAACTCCCAGTGATCTCGTGCGCCAGCTAGAGGAGGCTGGAGCACATCAGCGTGAGGCATGACGGCGGGCGCGCTGCTCCGTGAGTATTCACAGTGGTGCGGGAGCTGGCGTGCGTGCACATGCGTGTATAGGTGCAGTTTAGAAATTCCAGATAGATTGCAGCGGCAAAAGCTGGAGGCTGATCGGGCAGCCACATCGAGGCATCGGAGCTGATCGAAGGTATCAGGGCTTAAAGGTGGGGAATACTGCGGCCACGATCTCGCGGAATCGGCGCTGATATGTGTGCTGAGCTGCAGCTGCCACTGCGCGTCTGGAAAGCTGAGTGATATCTGCACTGGTGAGGCGTTCTAAGGCAGCGGGATCGCGATCTAAAAAGATCGCGCAATCGGGAAAATCAGTGGCGATTCCTCGTGAATAGTTTGAGAGCAGCACTGCTCCGCTGGCCAAAATTTCGTATGCCCGCCGAGCATACATCGTGGCAGAATCGGTGACGGTGTTGATCGTGAGCCCAAACGCGGAGCTACGGTAAATTTCTGCCAGTTCAGATTGGGTGACTGCCGGATAAATATAGGGCTGATATTCTTTGGGGAAAATGTGGTTCGGGTGGCGCTCCTGCGAATGCCGGTCATAGATTTTTAACTCGTAGGGGCTGGCGATGATCGTATCGAAGATGGCGCGCATTGCGGCGTTTCGCTCCGGCAAATCGTGATACCACGAGCCAGCAAACACCACCACAGGATCACGAGAAGTTCCTGAAGCGGGCGGGAAATAGAGCTGATTTTGCACGGCAAACTGCAGCACTTGAACGCCGTGAATTCCCAGGGCTTCATAGCGTGGCACACAGTTAATATCGGTGGTGAACACGTGATCAAACAGTTTGGCAGTAGCCACAAAATTGCGGGCGCGATCATCAAAGTGCGTGGGATCTTCTTTATTCCAAAACACGGTGGGGATTCGGTGACGACGGCAGTAGCGCACAATAGCGAGTAATTCACGGCGGTTCTCTAGCGGGCTAGTGAGCCGTGCATAGATCTTTCCTTGCCACGGGTGAGCTTCAGAATCTGCCCCAGCCCAAGCAGATTCGCAGAGAAAAAGATCTGGGCAAAACGCATCGAGTTGGCTCTTCCACTGATCAGGAGCGACGGCGAGCATATCGCATTCGAGGCCGAAGCCAGTGGCGCTGAATTCATCGAGAATTGCGGCCACGCGCAGCGTGCGGGGCTCTGCTAAACGCTGGTTAAATCCAGAATAGGGCCAGCGCGCTGCTGTGGGCGCTGGAAAATTTGGAACGTGGAGCCAGTTGAGAGCGCGTCGGTGCGCTAGCTGAATGAGTTGCTTACGCGGATTAAGTGCGCGCAGCAGCACCCGAGCCCGATGCGCGGCTGCCACGATGAAGCGTGGATTTTTTCTTTTCATGCTGCTCCCTCAGAGTTTTCGCGTTGTGCTAGCAGACGGTGCACAGCAGCATAAATATTGGCGCAGGCATGGTGGGGCAGTGCTGTGCACAGGGCACGTATCCGGCTGGCATATGGTTCGGGAGTGTCGCTCGTATTAGCGCCGGTACGAGCGTGCGCACGCTGAGAGAGCCATGATGCCGCACTTGCTGAATCCTCAAAGCACGGCCCAAATCCATCACGGTCATAATCAAACCACCCTGGAAGCATCGAGTGGGCTCCCGCAAAGAACTCGGTGCGATCAAACTGAAAATAGGCCACCTCGCACCCTGCCACAACGGCATCGAACGCCGTTGATGAATAATCGGTGAGAAAAATATCTGCGCGAGTGAGCCATTCTTGAAAATCCACTGTGCGAATATCCAGCACGGTGGCTGTGCCCCGCGTGGCTGCCACGATATCAGCCGCAATTGGAGCGAGATTGGGGTGCAGAACAATCGTTACATCGGCTTCTCCAGAGTTCATGAGCTCTGCTAGCTGGGGTGTATGCAGCAGTTCTGCCCATGCGCGCAGGAAAGGGGAATCGGTGAGTAGTTGCCGCCGCTGCTCTGCAGTAGTGGCAGTGCGAAGCTGATCGTTCAGGGAGCGCCGCCACGTGGGCATAATGAGAATGTGCGCGGGGTTGTGGGCAGCGAGGTGCTCAGCTGTATGGGCAGCAGTGAGCTGCTGTTTGCCGCCAAACTGAGCTATATGTGGGCATTTGGCTGTGTGCGCGGCGGGGAGAGTACGATCGTTCCGCTCGATGTGGGAAACGCCGTGCCGCGTGGTACTCGGGGTGCAGCAGTGTGCTTCTGCACCGCGCTCTTCAGCATAAGCCGTATCGTTGTGTGTGGTGTGGGAGGCGCTGTTGAAATCGGAGAAATCAGGGTGCATAGCAGTGTGCTGCATGGCAAGCGGCTCACGCGCCTGCTTGCGGCTGAGCTCATGCAACCGATCAAAACGCGCGAATCCAGTGAGCTGAGCTTTGCCGTGTTTCAGATGGTAGGGGGAATCGTCTGCTGTGAGATACTCCTGCTCTTCGGGAAGAGCAGTGGTGATGAGCGCGATAGGAAGGTGATTGAGCCACGCGGAGATATCGTCTTTCGTGATCCCGTGCTGTAAGAACACGAACGGCACTCGCTGCGGTGGAGGGGTGAGCCGATGTAACCGAGCAATATCCTGGCTTGCCCAATCGCTGCTGATAAATACAGCTGCCTGTGAGTATGCCGCGGCCAGCCCGAGTGGATTATTCGGGAGGAATCGAAAGCCTTCACGGGCGAGCTTGCGGCGATCTGGGCTGGCAGGATCTAGCAGAAAGAAAGCTGGAATTTCTGGATACTCAGCGCGTAAAAATCGATAGAAGTGCTCGCCGTTATCTCCGGCCCCTTGCGGCCGATCTGAGATAATCCACGCCCCTTGATAGCGCCGTGTTTTGAGTGTGCGCAGCGCGGGAAGCCGCAACGCTGTGGCGCTCACAGTGAGCATTTTCCTGTGGGCTCGCAGTGGGAGCTCGCGCAATTTTCTGGTGCTGACGGCGATAAGATCTGCGGCAGCTGTGCGCCCAGTGGCAAGCCGGCGCACCCAGCGAATAGTGCGTTTGCTAGGCCCACTAGTGCTCAGCATTGCGGGCGTGCTTGTGCCTGTACTTGCATGAGCAGCCGCGATAGGAGTGGCTGTGAATGATGGTGGTTGCTCAGCAGCTGATTCTTTAGTGGCGAGCTCGGTTTCTCTAGCGGTAGGGGTAGTTCGTTCAGCAGGAGTGGTTCGTTCTACTCGTGCCGTTTGCGCTATTGCTTGGGCTACATGCGCTGTTCGTTCTGGTTGAGCAGCGCTAAGATCTGCGTCAGCGGGAGCATTTGCGCTGGCATAGTGCGCAATCGTGAATGGCAGTGGGGGCCAAGAGCCGTCAGACAAAAAGCC
>JALELI010000065.1 GCA_022768785.1 Arcanobacterium sp.
GAGGGAGTCGTTGAGGTTCAGCTTTTCGCCGTTCGGCTCCACCCCTAGAAGTTCCAGCTCAATCATCACATTCCTCCTTATTAGTAAGGGTGCCATTTTGAGGCAAATGATGGGTAATTTTGTGCTGGTGTGTTGGAATTGCAGGGCCGTTTCCGCTGCAGAATCATACCGGCTGTGGTGCCTAGCACAGTACCACACCTACTGGGTTGATCTGTGTGCTCTATCGTTTTTCCGGCAAGCGGCATGTGCTCCTGCCACTGATCGTAGCACCCGCATAGCTGGGGCTATGGCGATGGCTTTCGCGGCGCCTCTCATAGCTCGCCACACCTCGCCTCATGAGGCTGCCACATCACTCTCATAAGCGCGCTGACATCGGTTTTCACAGGCATACTCGCAAATGGCTCGTTAGAGCGAAAGAGTGCCGTTCATTCACAGCGGAATGAACACCTCTTGCTAAAACTGTAGAGCTCTGGTAGAAAGACTGCGAAACAAGGGCACATTCGTGCCACAACGACGATTGGAAACCAACCACATGGCCACAGATTATGACGCCCTGCGTAAACAAGATGAAGAGCTGAAAACTGATTCGCTCGATGAGCTGAAATCGCGCCGATCAGATCATACTTCGGGCTCTGTAGATGAAGATGAAACCGAGGCTGCAGAAGATTTCGTGCTCCCCGGAGCCGATCTTTCAAACGTAGAGCTCTCCGTTGATGTGATTCCTGCGCAAGATGACGAATTCACCTGCTCGCAGTGCTTCCTCGTGCACCACCGTTCGCAGCTGGCGTACGAAGAAGATGGTTTGCCAGTGTGTGTGGATTGTGCGGCGTGAACATGAGTGAGTATACAAACAACGCATCTGAGGTTCCTGCCACCGGGCCGTTTGATTCGGAAGAATACGGAGAGCTAGGCGATCTCGTTGATGCGGGATCACTGTGGCTGCCACTCTCCGATAAGGCTTTACTACAGTTCGGTATGGATAATGCTTCACAGCTAGTGCTGGCAGCTTTCTACGTGATGGAAACGAGCGCTGTGCAGTTGCAGGCGTATGCAGCGCCGCGTTCGCACGGTATTTGGGATTCGGTGCGCCGCGATTTGCGGGAAGCATTGGCGAACTCAGGTGGATTCTCCGAAGAGGTAGAGAGCCCATTTGGGCCGGCACTGCGCTCCCAGGTGCCCAACGGAGAAGGCGGAGCATTCACCACCCAACTTTTTATTGGAGTGGACGGGCCGCGGTGGCTCCTCAAAGCCACGCTCACAGGAGATGCCGCGGTGGATCCGCAGGCGGCCGCTCCGTTCTATGAGCTAATTCGAGGGGTGGTAGTGCATCGTGGCAATGCGCCGCACCCACCGCAAGAATTCCTGCCGTTGGAACTTCCCACTCTCCCTGCTTCGCACGGGAGCGCTGCAGCTGAATGATACGCGGGAGCGCTGCAGCTGAATGATACACGGGAGCGCTGCAGCTGAATGATAGTAGTGTCTGAGGTGCTCCGCTTCAAAGCAGATGGCCTCAGTGAAAATACTATGAACTTATGCGTGCGAGCTAAACGGAAGGCGGTTGAGAGCTGCTGATGAATTCTCGATTCACAGATACCGTGGGCACGGTGATTTCAATCACCTATCCAGCTGCTGGAGAAGTGCCTACAGTGCGCGTGAATATGCAGATTCATAGCGGTTTTCTTGTGCTGGTGTTTCAATCGCGCAGCACTATTGAGGCGCTTGAAATAGGGCAGCAGGTGCGTGCTCAAGGAAATGTGGTGCAGGTGCACGGAGTACCAACGATTTTTAATCCGCGCTACACAATCGAAAGGCGAGTGTGATGCCAGCAGAACAGCGTAGTAACAGCCTTGCGGCCACCGTGGTTGGGGCTGATTTTAACGCATTCGCAGCAGTGGGAGGCTGGCGAGGAATTGCAGAATCAGTGCTGCCCACGGTGATTTTTTTGGTAATTTATGTGGCCACTCGAGCCACTGTGCTAGCAGCGCTGATGGCGCTAGCGTTGGCACTCGCAGCGATCGTAGTGCGGGCTATACAAAGAGTGCCAGTGGCTCCGGCGCTCAGCGGCCTCATCGCAATGGGAATTTCGGTATTTCTCGCCTGGCGCACTGGAGAGGCCTCAAATGTATTCCTCTGGGGGATTCTCACGAATGTGGCCTACGGTGTGGTGCTTATGGCATCGATTCTGGTGCGCTGGCCGCTTCTGGGAGTGGTGATCTCACTCTTCCGCTCTGAGGGAATGCAGTGGCGCACAGATCCTGCACTGCGGCTAGTGCGAGCCAGCTACTATCGCATCACCTGGATTTGGGTGGCCCTCTTCGCAGTGCGGCTAGCTGTGGAACTTCCACTGTATTACGCGCAACTCACAGAGGCTCTGGGGATCGCCAAGCTGGCTCTCGGATTGCCGCTTTTTGCGTTAGCTGCTTGGTTTAGCTGGGTGCTCGTGCCGCGGCCGATACGCCAGGCATCTCAGCCAGAGCATTCAGAGAATCAAGAGCGTGATTGAAGAGGGAATAGTGAGAGCTTGAGCAAGCGCGATTAGAGGTGCAGGGATTAGGGGTGCAGGCTTGCGTATGCGATTAGGGGTGCAGAGAGCTTAAGCGAGTGGGGCTAAGCGCTCTCCTGCGCGCTTTCTGATGTGCGGGAGGCCGAGTTTCCTGAGGCGCTCCCCGAGGTGTTTCCTGAGGCATTTTCAGTGAGGCTCTCCCGCGCAGGGGCAGTAGGGAACTCAGCCTCTGCAGGCACACTTATAGGGGGTTGCTCGCTGTCGGTGTGTGATTCTGAATCTGGCATTGGATCTGGGGGAGACACCAGCGCCTGCACAATAGGAATATCAGCTTCGCTCTCTTTTGCAATCACAAACAGCAGCTGATCGTAGGCTTTAATTGTGAGATCTCGCTCAGGGATAAAAGGCACACCGTCGCGCAATAAGGTAGTGAGCAGCACTCCGGGAGGTAAGCGTAGTGCAGAGATAGCCACTCCCTCTGCGGCGGCTCCCTGCGGCACCGTCACCTGATAGAGCCCCGCCCCGGATTCGTGGAAATCGAGCCGCTGCACCAACTCGCCAGATGAGACGGCGTCTTCAATAAGCATCGTCATAATTCGAGGGGTACTCACCGGATAGTCCACGCCCCACTGTTCGTTAAAGAGCCACTCATTGGCGGGGTTGTTTACGCGAGCCACCACTCGTGGCACTCCAAATTCAGTTTTGGCGAGTAGCGAGAGCACGAGGTTCGCTTTATCGTCTCCTGTGGCGGCTACCACCACATCGCAAGTGGCGAGATCTATTTCAGTGAGGGTGGCGAGTTCACAGGCATCGGCAAGCACCCAATCAGCTTGGGGCACGCGTGCCACGCGCATAGCTTTCGGGTCGGAATCCACAAGCGTCACGCTATGCCCCCGCCCAGTGAGTTCCTTAGCGATCGAGCGTCCCACAGAGCCAGCCCCGGCAATCATCACTTTCACAGCTTGTCCTCCTTCACGGGGTTGTTCAGGATTCGCTGAATCGCTTGCGCACGCTCCGAGGGAGCACAGAGATGGATCTCGTCGCCGTCTTGAATAATCAATTCAGAATGCGGAATCACTGGCTGAGTTTGCCGGCCAATATAGGCGATTCGGGAGCGAGTGGCATGCTCAATATCAGCTACTGTGTAGCCATACCAGGAAGGGTCGAGATCGGCGGTGATCAGTGCCATCTTGAAACTAGAATCTACGTACTGCACATGTGGGCCGAGAGCAATGAGCTTACGCATCATGCGATCCGCCGTCCACGCCACAGTGGCCACTGTGGCGATTCCTAGCCGTTCATACACTCCAGCACGTGAAGAATCGTAGATACGAGTGACGACATTCTTCACGCCAAACGTATCGCGCACCACGCGCGCAGCAATGATATTGGAGTTATCTCCTGAAGAGACGGCCGCAAAGCCAGTTGCTTGCTCGATGCCTGCTTGCGTGAGAGCTTCCCGATCGAATCCCATGCCCGTCACCT
This sequence comes from Arcanobacterium sp., assembly GCA_022768785.1. GTDB lineage: Bacteria > Actinomycetota > Actinomycetes > Actinomycetales > Actinomycetaceae > Arcanobacterium_A. Next base: position 3,989 of record JALELI010000065.1, read on the forward strand.
GTTGCCCTGGAAAATCTTCGGGAAGACGCCGAAAGGCATCGGCGTTTGAATCAATAATCGCCACTGAATGGCCGCGGCCTGCAAGGCTCACCGCCAACGAAGACCCCACTCGACCGCAGCCCATGATCACAAAATGCACGAAACTGACGTTACCTTAAACAAGGGAAAAGCGTAACCTATTCTGTGATGTTGAAAAAAACGCAGCGCTACAGCGCCACCCGTACGCCCGGCTCGGTGTCTGCAACGGCGAGTTGCACCGCTATTGCGCTCGCCGCCTTGATCACCCCGCAAGTCACTTTGCGAGCTTTCGTGGTGGGGCGGGCAAACGGCATGCTCTTTCTGGCGCTTGCTGTGGGCGCAGCGGTATTTGCCCTCACGTGCGTGGCGGTCAACGGCGTCACTCTGCTCACGCCTCGCCGCACCACACATCAGCTAGCCACGAACTACATTGGAGCCTGGGCGGGAGTGTTCGCAGGAGCAGCAAAGATTTTGTTGCACGGGCTGCTCGTATTGCTGGGAGTGGAACTAGTGGTGACGGCGCTGAACACTATTGTGCGCCTGGGGCCCTGGGCAAAAGTGCTTGCAGTGATGCTGGTGCTCGTGCTGGCTCTTCCCACGATTGTGGCAGCCACAGGGCGGGGGCTATATTGGCCTCGAATACTGGCGTTTATCGGAATCCTTGGGCTCACTGTGGTGCTCGGCTGGGGGCTAATCCAAGAGTTCCGCGGCGCAGTGAATTTGCCGGATATTATGCTGGCCCGTGAAGACGCTTTTAAAGCAGATCCGGTGTCTGGCCGATATTCTCCCTATCTTGAATCTATGCTCGGGGCGTGTTTCCCAGCAGCCGTGATCTTTGTTGTGAGCGAGCGAGTGATGGCTAGCCCGCAGCGCCGGAGAGTGCCGCTCCGCAGAATGCTCACTGTGCTGATTCCTATGTTGATTTTGATTGCCATCACACTTTACTTCGTGGTGGAGCTGCAGCTGCCGGGGCGCCGATTGGGTTTGCCAGCGCTGTCGATCGCATACGCACTGTTGGGTACTACAGGGAGAACCACGCTTGCGGTGCTCTTTATCTTCACTGGAATTTCAGTGTCTGCTGCGGCGTATCGGCAATTGCCACGAGTGTTGCGTGAGCTGGCGATTGATGGTTTGCTGCCGCGCCGCTTAGCTGCCAAAGATTCAGTGGTGCCGCGCCGTTTGATTGTGCTTATCGTGGCGGGATTGGCGGCAGTGATTTCGTGGTTCCTCGATTCCACCCGCTCGCTCGCCATGATCTTTATCGTGATTGCTTTTTTCTTTGGCTTCACACTTTGCGGAGCGATGGTGGAGCGTTCACGCTCAATTCTGAACGATTCCACTGATGCACTAGAGCGCTCTGTGGCAGTGCGGGCACGGTGGGCATATCGAGGATTTGGCGTGCTCCTGCTTGCAGGGCTCGTCTGCGTGGTGATTGTGCAGCCGTGGTGGTTTGGTGCAGCTGTGCTCAGCTTGGCCGTGCCAGTGATTTTCCTGGTGGTGCACCGCAAGGGCCTCGGGAAGATTAGGGATGTGCTCACTGATGAGGCTGGCACGGTTGGGCGGGTGATTCCCACGCGCGTGCACTCGTTTGTGCTCATCGATCACATTGATCTTCCAGCGTTGAAAACGCTGGATTGGGCGCGCGCTAACCGTGGCTCGCCGCTGCAGGCTCTGTGCGTTGATGTGGATCCTGAGCGCACTCGCAGACTGCGCAAAGAGTGGGTGGCGCGCCAGATTCCGGTGGCGCTCACTGTGGTGGGCACTCCGGCCGGTGCCGTGCGTGGCCCTGTGATCGAGTTTGTGCGCGCATTTCGCGCTATGCACCCTGGAGACGTGGTGATGGTGTACATTCCGAAATTGATTTCCACAGGCTCCTGGGAGCGATTCTTCGTGCGCCACATCACGCCGTCAATCATTGCCGAATTGGAACTGGAACCAGGGGTGATGGTAACCGAAGTGCCCTATCGAATCGGATCTTCTCATACAGATTCTGACGGCGCAGAGCCAGATAATGAGCCACAATCTGAGCTGGCGGGTGCTGGCGGTGCCAGAGCTAGTGCAGCGGGGTATTCAGAGGCAGCGGGATCTTCAGAGGCTCTGTTGGGGGCAGAGAATGCTCCAAATACTGAGGGCGCTGCACATAGCGAGAGCGCGCCGCGCGCTGCGCGTGAAGACGGCGGTGCTGGCAGTATCAATAACGAGGCAGCACATGGCGTCTAATCGTGCAGAAGTAGCCGGCGCAGAGGCAACTAACGTAGATAAGGGGCTGTGGGATAGCCGTTCCCTGGGCGATAGCTCACTAGAGCTCGACCTCACAGATATTGCACACGGTGGCTTGTGCGTGGGGCGCGCGGGAGATGGGCGAGTGGTGTTTGCGCGCGGCGGAATCCCAGGAGAACGGGTGCGCGTGCAGATCATGCGTGCAAAGAAACGCTTTGCCACAGCAGTGGTGCAACAGGTGCTGCGCGCCGTGCCGCAGCGGATTGCGCACCCGTGGCCAGCTGGAGCAGCTGGAGCCACAGGAGCTGCAGATTTTGGGCATATTGATCTAGATTTTCAGCGCGAGCTCAAAGGGCGAGTGATTCGCACCCAAGTGGAGCGTATCGGTGGGGCGGAACTTGCAGAGCAGCTCGCTGATATGGAGCTGACGGCGCGTTCGATTGATCCTCGCGGGGAAGCGGAGGCTAAGCATCACGGCGGCACTCTCGGCCCAGGCTGGCACACCCGCACCCGCTTTGATGTGGTGAAGCTGCCCACCGGTGTGGGCATGTATCGGGAGCACAGCCATGAGCTGATTCCTCTCGATAGTATGCCGTTAGCTGTGGGAGAGCTGGAATCGCTAGGGGTATGTGGGGCAGCGTGGGATAGCGTGATTGCACCGAGCACTCGGCTGCATGTGGTGGCGCCAGCGAGCGGGCCGAACGCCATTGTGATTCTGGGGGAGCACGAAAGGCGGGGGAACGGGCACCGAGCTTCTGGAGCGCCCCCTATCGGAGCAGAGCTTCGCAGAATAGGAGACGGCGTCGTCATTCTTGAAGAGAGTGACGGCGTGTTGCACGAGCGGGCGTCTGATGGGCGGGAGCTATACGATTACGATCTCGCTCCAGCTGGTTTCTGGCAGATTCATCATCGCGCCCCCAGCGCTTTGCTCACGCGTGTGATGCGTGGCGCCCAGCTCGCCGGTGGAGAACGGGTACTAGAGCTGTTTGCAGGAGCTGGATTGTTTTCGCTGCCGATGGCGCGTGCCATCGGAGCGCAGGGGAGGCTGCTCACGCTTGAGGGCTCCGAGCGGGCTGTGGCAAACGGCGTCAGTAATCTATCCCGCTATCCGTGGGCGCAAGCACGCCAAGCGTGGATCGATGCGCGTACGGTGCGCCAAGCGCTCGCTGAGGCGCGGCCAGAGCTCGTGATTGCGGATCCGCCGCGAGCCGGGCTGGGGATTGACTGCGCCCGCGAGATTGCCGTGGATAGTGCCGTTCAACGGGTGGTGCTGGTGAGCTGCGATCCGGCGGCGATGGCGCGCGATACGGGTGTATTTGCTCATGCAGGGTGGCGAGTGCGTAGCTGTGAAGTGCTCGATCTCTTCCCGCACACGCACCACATTGAGACTGTCTGTCTTTTAACCCGAAAAATGGAGAATATATATTGATGTTGGCGTGAAGAAGTTCAGGCAGGATGGGCTTTCGGGCAAGCCCGCTTATAGGCAGATTCAAGACTATATGTGCTTGAAACGTACGGGTTAAAGATGTCATCGGCGTACATTGCTGCCATGAAGGACGAGTTGGGGCTTGCCGCGCAGTTTTCGTGGAGGAATGATAGCGTGGCGGCTAGCAGTCAGCATAGGTGCCGTCTGAGAAGCACGACGCGATTGTGGCCGCGTTCAGGCATTTCAAGATGATAGATGGCGCTGCGGATATGCCCAAGGCATAGAAATCCTTCCGCAGAACAAAAAAGAATGTGAGAGCACTTGCTGGTAAGTGTTCTCACATTCTTTCTATTATTTTCGTAATGGCGACTGCGCTAACTTTATTTCCCAAATTTTAGAAGCAGGAGGGGTGAAACAAATATATTTTTCTGACCCTGCCAAAGGCTGGTGGCATACTACGGGGAATCCTCATTTCCCTATTATTGGGAGTGAACATAGACATTCTGAATCTTGGTCAATGGCAGATACGTTTGCGCGCTACATGGGGGTTTCCTTTACGACTACAAACCATTTAGCGTTTAGCACTCGTGTAAACAAAGGCTCAATTATTGGGCTTGATTTTGAAAAAGATGGAGACTGGGATCACCTTGGATTTGTAGTTGATTCTGAGCGGTACAAGGGATCTTATGGATTTTATGACTACAAAGTAGCACAGCACACAAGTAATTATTTGGCTTGGGCAAGCACTAGCATCAATAACTGGGAT
>JALELI010000074.1 GCA_022768785.1 Arcanobacterium sp.
ACACCTCACCAGCAGCCTTACCAGACAACACACCCATAACCCCACTCACCTCAGGAATCTGCCTAATATACCGAAGCGGAATCGGATCAAAACCCTCACCATACCAACGAAACGTCATCTTCATCCCACACACTCCCCATCGAGCTAGTATTACTATTACGGTAAATCACTTTGAGCATATCCGCACTGAGCCGTATCACAGCGTTGTTGCGGAAAGTTGCAAGAAAATTGCCAGAAAAGTGAACACAATCCCAGCTTGCCGTTCACAGAGAATGCTTTGAACTCAGAGCAAACCTCTGAATACCCAGTGAGCTCTCACCAAACCCGTGTGCCGGCACATCTCAAGCTAGATCACATACCTCCACCTGATACTGTGGGCCAGCTTGGCTTTTCTGGCAGCAACGTGGAATATTCAGCAATCAGCGCTTGTTGGTACTCGCCAGCATATGTTCCAGCAAAGAAACGCCCCAGGGCTTCCTCTCGGAAACGCAGCCAGCTCGCTGCTTCCTCGCCGGGCACAATCGGATACCACAGCACTCCTTCACTAGCTGCTGCTACGCCGTCACCAGGAGCATCGCCAAGAAGCAAGATGTGGTTATCAGGATATTTTCCCTTGGCCGCTGCGTGAATTTGCTGTGCTTTAGTGCCCATTTCCTGCCCAGCGATCGCACTCATGTATTGAGCCAAATTATGCTCGTTCCATTCATGGTGCAGCATCTCGAGAGATGCAGAAGAAACCACCATTGTGTCGGCTTTGCCGCTAGCAGTAATTTCTTCAAAGCTCTCGCGCACTCCTTCGAAGGGCTGGGTGTTCATCACCATCCACGCCACCAGTTTATTAACAAGCTGGCCCCATTCGATACATTGCCGAATCTCAGCGCTAGGATATTCGCGCTCCCACTGCTTAATCCCTGCAAAACTCAACGGCACCCCCGATGCGAGAAACGCCTTCAGATCGTTCCCCTCAGGTAGCGTGATTGCGCCACTTTCTACAGCAGCCACCACCTCTGGGCGGTCTTTGAGCAAATCAAAGAATCGATCGATACTCGCCCAACGGTTAATTCCGCGAGTAGCCGAAAAAAGATTCACGAAAATTGCTGTTTCGCGTGCAATAGTTGAAATTGGCTGTAGCGAGAACGCCTTGATATAGGCAGGGGTAAAGCACTCATAATGCTTGATATTCATTTGATCAATCGCACAGCCATCGCTGTCTACTCCAATGAAATAGCTGTGCTGCGGAGTGAATGCTTCCAGCTCTGAAATATTTGCCATCATCACTTGCTCACCTCAGATCCGCGCGTCAATCTTGCCACAGAAGGCGTCTACTGGGGAAACCCCTTTGAACTCACTCTTACCCTCGAGCTTGTCTACGAGCGCTTCAAGTGTATAAGGCTTGTCGTCATAAGCGTTGATATATGTTTTTACCTGCGGCACATCTGCCAACGCATAGGGGGTTGAAGTGCTCACATAAAGTGTGGGAATCTCATACACATACCACGGAATATCCACTGTTCCTTTTGTGGCCGGCCACATCACCCGTTCTGTCGGCTGCATGAGCCCATCGATCTTGGAGATCATTAACACCACATCATACTTATCCGTTAGATTCGCAATCGGAGCTTTTCCGGCGTACACATTTTTCACTGCTTCTGCCTGCTCTTGGGGATCTAGCTGCGCCAGTTTATCGAGCAACGATTCATGCCGCGTCACTGTGTACCCACGGTCGCGCAAAATAGCAGCCACCTTATCAGCAGGGTGTGAGCCTTCTTCACCGCCTCCGCCGAAAGCCCGCGAGATTGGATTTTGTGGCCCACTAACAGCCACCACTAACACACGCGGGGTTCGTTCAGGTGAGATGGGCAAATTTTCAGGCTGCTTATTTTTCACCAAAGTAATTGCTTCATCTGCCACGCGCGCAGCAATCTTTCTGTTCTCTGTTAGGCCAATGCGCGCCATCGCCTCGGCTTTTGGAGGTAAGATTTCTTCGCGCGGCACAACGTGTAACCGTAATTTTGCTTTGAGCGCCAAGATTCTTTCCAATGCCTCTTGCAACCGGGCCTCAGAGATCACGCCGTTTTCATATCCCGCTTTCATCCACGCAAAATCTTCATCAGGATCGTTGAAGAATAGGAACAAATCAATTCCAGCTGCAATCACCGCGGGCAGAATATCTGAGCGTTTCATCGCCCCTGTGAGCCCTACCATGTGTGACGCATCGGTGACGAGCACACCATTAAACCTGAGCTTTCCACGCAACAAGCCACCAATCAACTCCGGGGAAAGCGTGGCGGGAAGCAAATCGTCGTCGCTCATTGTAGGGTTGAAATGCTTTTGGTAGGCCGGTTGCATAATATGCCCCACCATAATCGATGGCAAACCATCATCAATCAAGCCCTGATACACTTTCCCAAACGTGGCGTCCCACTGCTCGCAGCTCAGCGAATTAACCGAAGCCGACAAATGCTGATCTCGTTCGTCGATGCCGTCTCCCGGAAAATGCTTTGCCGCAGGCATAATCCCAGATTCCATAATGCCACGCATATATTCCCGGCTCAGCTCCAGCACCTGATCGGGATCTGACCCCCAAGAGCGCTCGGAGATGATGGGGTTACGCCAGTTGCGCATCACATCTACAATTGGCGCAAAACTCCAGTTACAGCCAATTGCACTCGCTTCTACTCCAGATACGCGCCCCATCTCATACGCCCATTTAGCATCGTGTGCCGCAGCGATTTTCACTTCCCAGCCCACATAGGTGCCATCAGTACACGCACCATTTCCGCCAGCTTCTGTGTTGGCCGCAATCAGTAGCGGGATTTTTGACTTCGTTTGCAGAATATGATTCTGCTCCCAGATTTCTGCGGCTGGGCCAGGGTTATATCGCACCGCCCCAATATGATACTGATTAAGCATGCCAGTGAGATACTCTTCGGAGCGGCTCGAACCCATGTTTACAAACAGCTGGCCAATTTTTTCGTCCACACTCATTCCAGCGATTGTCTCGCGCACCCACGCAATATCTTCCAAGCTTAAATTGAACGGTTTAGCGGCAAGATCTACCATTGCATACTCCTTTTATCATCTAGGTTGTGTTGTGGGCACGTTGAGTGAAAACGTGATCTGATACCTCACGCTACTGTGCGCAAACAATGCGATGCCCAAGAGCGCTCCGAGAGCGATGCCGGTAGCTCAAGAGCACACCGGCATCGCACCATCAGCCCCTAATTCCTTTCGCAGCAATTTCAGCTTGAGCAGCCCGGCGAGCTGCAAGCTCAGCCGCGTTAGCCTCCACCACCTTCTTTTTCAACGGATAGAGGAACCACAGCGCCAAGCCCACTAAAATACAGCCAATACCCGGCACAAGATTTCCCAGCATATACAGTGAATCTAAAACGCTCTGAGCCTGAGCCACGCCTGCTTTTGCAGCGTCCGCATTATAGCCGATACCCGCAAGCGCCCAACCCGTTAAGCCGCCGGAAAGCGCCTGCCCAAGTTTGCGAGCCCATGAATATACGGCATATACCGTGCCGTCGTCACGATAGCCAGTTTGTACTTCCTGATAGTCGATCACATCAATGATGAAGGCCCACACAAGAAAGTTGAAGGTCGTGATTGCAAACATACCTACGGCATAGAACACGATCCACACGCCAGGCGAAGAAATATGTAGTATCCACGCTGCCACAAAAATAACTCCAGCCACGATCATGGCGACTGTACCCACCTCAGTTTTTCCCCACTTTTTCGCCATCCACGGAGCGAGCACGATCAAGGCAAACGAGGGCAGCAGGCCAGCCGCTGAGGCAATTGACTGCAGCTTGCCGTTGTTGAAATAGCTCACGCAGAGATAGCCAAGCATGCCAGAAAGGAACAGGTTGGCAATCAGCAGCAGCAAAGCGGCAACCACGAGACCACCGAGAGCGCGGTTCGTAAAAATAGCTTTTACCATGTCGCCTATAGAATGCTTATCTTCAGCTTTTGAGGCTGGCGCCTCAACAACGCGCTCTTCCACGAGGAAGTACGTCAGCAAATAGCACAGCACTGAACATACAGAACAAATAATTGCTCCTATAGTCATGCGCGGCCCCTCTAATACAGATACGCCCGCAGCGTTGGTGGTGTACACAACGAGTGGCAGCAGTGAGGAGACGAGGAGGAAAGCGATATTAGCACCTGTGGAGCGCCATACGGAAAGTTGAGCACGGTGATCGGGATCAGGAGAGATCACCGAAGCCATACAACCGTATGGAATATTGATCGCGGTGTAGCACACAGAGCCCCAAAGGAAGTACGTGGCACACATCCACACGATCTTTGCAGTTTCAGAGTTGAAATCGGCTACGAAGCTCATAAACATCAGCGATGAAGCCACAGCAACTGGAATCATCACATATTTAATCCAACGCTTAAACTTCGTACCTTTCTTCGTTACTGGCATCCTATCGACGATCACACCCATGAGCACGTCTGTGAAGCCGTCCGTGATACGCGCCACCAAGAATAATGTGCCCACGTAGGCCGGATTGACGCCTACTACATTGGTGTAGAAAATCATAAAGAAAACTGTTTGCAGCATGAAACTAAAATCATTGCCGAGATCGCCAAACATATAGCCAAGTTTGTCGCGAAACCCAAAGGGCCGCACCCGTTTGGCTTCCGCATCGAGTGTTTGATTCATAGTGCTTCTCTCTCGCTTGCTCCGTTGCACCGGAAGAGTTTGCTTAGCTTTTGCTAGATGATTTTGATTCTCGCAGCAAAGGGACGCCCCGCTAACTTGTTGCCAATTATTGCCACAATCACACCGAGGTAGCTTATAGCTATGCAACTATTGGCAACAATTGATAACCTCCGCACACGATAGGCAAACTTGGTTTTATAAGGACATAAAGATATATGCGGCAATGAGGCCACAGCGGTGCTGCAAGGTAGCACTATCGGAGCTCTCTGCAGACACCATACATAAGGAGAAAATATGCTTTCTGTTCGCACCAGCCCCAGCCGTAATGTTTACTGCCTCGATGGTGTGTGGGATTTTTCCATCGATCCAGCCAACTCTGGAATAGAACAGGGCTGGTTCACCGCCCCGCTCACGCAGGCTGCTGGCGCAAGCGTCATGCCTATGCCCGTTCCCTCTAGCTTTAATGATGTGGCAGTGGATCCGTCCGTGCGTAACCACGTTGGTTACGTGTGGTATCAACGGCGCGTATCTGTGCCTCACGGGTTGGGAGATGATCATCTCATATTGCATTTTGGCTCTGCCACCCATGCTGCACTTGTGTGGGTAGACGGAGAAAAAGTGGCAGAGCACGTGGGAGGCTACCTACCGTTCGAAACTGACATCACAGCTGCAGTCGCTGGAAAGTTTGAGTTTCTGCTCACGGTGGCCGTAGACAACCGCCTGAGCTGGCAAACTATCCCACCAGGCTACATCACCACTGATTCCACTGGTGCGGCAGTGCAAAATTATTATCACGATTTTTATAACTATGCGGGCATTCACCGTTCCGTGCAGCTCTATACACGTCCCACAGCCTACGTGGCTGACGTTACCGTCGTCACTGATATTGAAGACACCACAGGAATACTGAACTACACCGTACAAGCTCCTGGTGCTGGAACCATCACCGTTGCCCTGTATGATGCCGATGGCACAATGGTGGCCGAAAGTGCCGGAGCTTCTGGCACGCTGCGCGTCAATAACGCTCATCTGTGGGCTCCTGGCAACGGTTACCTCTACACTCTAGAAATCCACGCAGATTCTGACGTCTATCCCCTCAACGTAGGGATTCGCACTGTAGAGGTAAAAGATTCACAGTTATTAATCAACGGCGAGCCATTCTACTTTCGGGGCTACGGACGCCATGAAGACAACATCATACGCGGCAAAGCACACGATCCCGTGATGATGGTGCACGATTTCGAACTCATGCGTTGGCAAGGCGCTAACTCATTCCGAACATCACACTATCCATATGCGGAAGAGGTGATGGACTATGCAGATCGCATGGGATTCGTGGTGATCGATGAGACCCCTGCCGTGGGGCTCAACACTGGTTTGAGTGGCGGAATATTCGGCGGGCAACCGCTGCCAACATTCTCCGAAAACACTGTGAATGCAGCCACGCAAGCAGCACATCAACAACAGATAGAAGAGCTCATCGCGCGTGATAAAAACCATCCCTGCGTGGTGATCTGGAGTATTGCCAACGAGCCCGAAACAAACACTCCTGCTTCTCGAGCATATTTCGAGCCACTGGCTGCTGCGGCACGAGCGGCAGACCCCACTCGCCCGATCGGATATGTAAACGTGATGCTCTCTACCCCAGAGGTGGAGCAGGTGACAGATTTCTTCGACGTCATTATGCTCAATCGCTATTACGGTTGGTATGTGAACACGGGAAACCTCGCCGATGCTGAAGCTTCGCTGCGCGCCGAGATCGACGGCTGGCTCACACGGTATCCAGGCAAACCTATTATCTTCACCGAATATGGAGCAGACACCCTCAACGGTCTCGCCGATATCAATCGCCGCCCGTGGAGCCAGGAGTATCAAATAGACGTGTTGGCCATGTTCCACAAAGTGTTTGACAGCTACCCCGAGGTGATCGGTGAGCAGATGTGGAACTTTGCTGATTTTATGACGGTTCCTGGGGTGATGCGCGTATCAGGCAACAAAAAAGGGATGTTTACACGCGAACGCGAGCCAAAACCAGCAGCGTATGCGGTGCGTGAACGCTGGCTAGCCATGAGAAAAGAACTTGGGTACTAGAAATCGGAGTGTTCATCAGGAACTAATCGGGGCGGCGATCGAGGCACCTATTAGGTGGCTCATCTAGCGCTCGCTATGGCGCTGATCAGGCGTTCACACCCTAGGATATTGCGCTGTGAAACCGTTGAATCACAATGCATTTCTCTATTATGGCGGTAGCTCACCGACAACTAGTTGCTAGAGTTACCGAGTTGCTAGGGGGTTGATTAATACTCTGATCCGCTGTGGAAGGATCTCTTATATGGCTAAGAAAGTGACGATTTACGATATCGCAGCAGCTGCCAAGGTATCGCCATCTACTGTATCGCGCGCACTACGGCAGCCAGATCGCGTGTCTACCGATACCTCTGCCAAGATCTTTCAAATAGCCGATACACTCGGGTACTCACGAGAAGGAGCGGCGTATGCCGATGAAGCTAGGCTTACCAAAACGCTCGCCATCGTGATTGCCGATCTAGGCAATCCAATGTATGCACAAGTGCTTGAGGGATTTCAGCGCACAGCCACCCAGAATGGCTACACCACACTTATTATCAATTCGGAAGAATCTGGGGCATTAGAGCAAAAGATGGTGCGCAGAATTGTGGCGGGAGTAGACGGCGTGGCACTCGCTTCTAGCCGCCTCGATGCCGGATCGATCAAAACCATCGAAAAGATCACTCCACTCGTATTGCTCAACCGCTTCCTCAAAGGGCATACATGTATTTTGCCCGACACCGTGCGCGGCATGGAGAAGCTGTGCGCATATCTGAATGATTTAGGCCACTCACGAGTGCTATATTTAGCGGGCCCAGAACGCTCATGGGCTAATGCTATTCGTTGGAGAGCACTGCAGAAAACTGCAGCGCACTACAAAATCGCGGTAAATCGCACTCCATATGCTCAACCTAGTATCATCTCAGGGGCTACCGGCGTGGACAACTGGGAAGCTCATCGTGCATCAGCGGTGCTCGCCTACAACGACCTCATGGCTGCCGGATTCAGCAAAGAAGCACAGCGGCGCAAAATCAAAATTCCTGATGATGTGTCACTCATCGGCATAGATAACTCTTCAATTTGTGCCCTCACCTCTCCTGAGCTCTCTTCACTTTCATCAGCCAGCGAAGAAATTGGCCAGCAAGGGGCAGAATCCCTCATGTGGCAAGCGACCCACCGCTCACAACGAGAACGCCGAACGATCACAGTGCCCATTGAATTTATTCCACGGGCGAGCACTGGACGCGCTCACCAGAGCAACAACGCGTGAGCTGTAGAACGAGAATTAAACTTCCGTGAGCGTATCCTTAGATTTCTGCACGATATCCCACGGAAGTCTGCAAAATTATTCCACAGACAACACACGAGTATAAAAGGGAAGCATAGCTCGGCGGAGAGCTGCCCGATACGGGCGAGCTGCTCGGTGCGTATGCAATAAAAACAGCGCTTCCAAGCCTCTGCTCTACTCCACATCACCTGCAGCAAAATCGCTATAGTATCACCTGTCTGGGCCAGCCACCCGCTGAAGCATATGCACGTCTGCACTGCCCACATGCTCAATATCGCAAAGCGTGGTTTGGGGTATGCGTAGCAGGCTCAGCGCCCACGCGCTACAACATCACTGTGGCATATTCCCCTACGGTGGTGAACCCTGCTTTTTCATACGTGCGCACTGCCGGAGCATTGAAATCGTTCACGTATAGATGCACTGTGGCTCCCAATCGCCTCTGAATCTGCTCAGCCACTGCAAGCACCGCCGGCGCTGCCAACCCGCGCCCACGCAGCTCAGGGTGCACCCACACACCCTGGATCTGTGCCACTTCCCCTGCAAAAGCTCCAATATCTGCTTTGAACTCTACACGCTGGTGGCCGCGCCAATCGCTCCCTACCCGCACAAATGTGAAGCGTTGAGCAATAAGCTCCCGAGCTCTCTGCCGGTAAGACGCGCTCTGGGCACTGGGATCGTAACCCACTTCTTCGATGAACATCGCCACTGACGCCGGAAAGACCATATCGAAATCCGCCTCTGTGGCATAGCGAACCTCAGAATCTGGCACGACCCCGGGCTCAGGCCGTCCTTGCCACACCATCGAGAGCTGATGTTCTCGCACCTCCCGTGGAGCATGGAAATGGGGCTGAATCGCCCTCCACAGCGGCAACACTTGCTGTGCAGCCCCTACCAACGAATTGGCAAATACATGCTGGCTCACAAGAGATTGTGCCAACGCTGCAATTCCAGCGCTGTCGAAACCCCACGGAATGATGTTGGCCCCATTCCAACACACAGCACACAACTCCCCCGCTGGATCAAATTCTCCAAGGAAATGTTGATGGGCTGACGGCGCGCTCTCCAGCCGCCCCCGCATGAGCACCGTCTCCACCGGGGCACACGCCATCACTGCTGCTGCAGCTGGATAATCTTCAGGCTGTAGGCGGCGAATTTCGCAGCCTACGTCACGCCGTTCGCGTTTCTTTCTCCATATTTCAGCACGCATACGCAGATCCGCAGCTCGCTGCCCCAGCCAGCGCATCTATGCCACACCTTTCACGCTCCGCGCCTCCGCGCCCGTCGCTGGCGTTATGCACACTCCCAGCTGCTTCAATAGCTGGTGCCTCGCCGTCACTGCTGCTAGCTGCAGCCGCTGTGCCAGCCACGAAATCAGCCTCACACCGTCACCTCAGGGTGCGCAGCAGCATCAGCCATCAGGCCCAAATCCGCTGCCACTTTCGGAGCCAGCTCTACGAGAGTGCTCACAATCTCACTCTCCGGCACGGTTTTCACCACTTTGCCTCCAATAAAGATCTGCCCCTTACCGTTGCCGCTAGCCACTCCCAAATCAGCTTCACGGGCCTCCCCAGGGCCATTCACCACGCACCCCATCACAGCCACTCGCAGCGGATACGTGATACCTTTCAAACCCGCTTCTACTGCATTCGCCAGCGCCCAAATATCCACTTGGGCTCGTCCGCAGCCAGGGCAGCTCACAATCTCAAGAGTTTTCGGGCGCAGGTTGAGCGAACGCAAAATCTGCTCTCCCACACGCACTTCTTCCACCGGATCATCTGAAAGCGACACCCGAATCGTATCGCCGATTCCCTCGGCCAGCAGCGCACCAAATGCCACCGCCGATTTGATCGACCCTTGGAAAGCTGGCCCTGCTTCAGTCACTCCGAGGTGCAATGGCCAATCTCCTGCTTCGCTGAGCAATTCGTATGCACGCACCACCGTCACCGGATCGTGGTGTTTCACTGAAATAGCAAAATCATAGAAACCTGCATCTTCAAAAAGCTTCGCCTCATTCACAGCAGATTCCACGAGCGCCTCCGGCGTGGCGCGGCCATACTTTTGCAGCAATCGCCGATCCAGGCTACCCGCATTCACCCCAATGCGCATCGAAGTTCCATTCGCATTTGCTGCTGCCGCAATCTCAGGAATCACATCATCAAATTTCTTGATGTTGCCCGGATTCACACGCACTCCGCAGCCTGCCTCAATTGCTGCAAATACATAGCGGGGCTGGAAGTGGATATCGGCCACAACCGGAATCGCACTGCGCTCAGTGATCGTGGCTAAAGCATCAGCATCTTTATCCGTTGGGCAAGCCACACGCACGATATCACAGCCCGCCGCAGTGAGCGCAGCGATCTGTTGCAGTGTGGAATCCACATCATAGGTTTTAGTGGTGGTCATCGACTGCACTGCAATGGGCGCACCTCCGCCCACCTTTACATTGCCCACCTGAATATGGCGGGTAGGCTTTCGCTCAGCTAACACCTGGCTCTCAGGAATACTCATAGTATTCATTATTCCACTCAGGAGCACTCTGGCAGCAAACGCTAAAAACGTTTCTCTAGGCACTCACACGGTGGATCATCACAGTGGGTTCACCACATCAGCCACCACCAGAAGAATCGTCATAGCAATAAAAAACACAATCACCGCATAACTCAATGGCAACAGACGCGCGGTATCGAAAGCGCCAGTATCCGGCCAACCCCGCCAGCGGGCCCACTGCCGGCGCACCCCTTCAATAAGCGCACCGAGGATATGCCCTCCATCGAGCGGCAGCAACGGAATCAGATTAAATACAAAAAGGCTCATATTAAGCGAGGCCATGAGCATCAGAAAATCTGCTGCTCGCTGGGCAAAATCATAGCCCGGAGCTTGGGCACTGGTGATCGTACCAGCTATGCCAGCCACACCTACGATTCCCACCACTGAATTCGGATCGCGCGGAGCGCCTGAGAAAAGGCGCGCCGCAGTGTCCCACAGCTTCACCGGCAGCACTGCCACAATCTGTATCGTGCCCACTGCCAACTTAGCCACCTGAGTGATAGCTACTCCGAGCGGCTGCTTGCGCAATTCTAGCTGAGGGGAGATCCCCACATACGGCGTGAGCTCAGTGCGAACTGTGCCGTGGGAATCTTTTACCACCACCCCGCCACGCACTAACGGACGCTCAGCAAGCACTGGAGAAACTGTGAGCGTCACAATGCTGCTTTGTGTGTCCGAACCACCAGCAACGCCCACTGAGCCGCCCTCAGCACTCGCCCTCGCTGCCCGCTCCGCAGCTGGCTGTGCAGCTGTAGTCTGGTTTTTAACCGCAGCTGGCCGCACCACTTGCACAGCCACCGGATCAGTGCCTCCGTTAGCAATAGCAGCTTGTACTTGCTCCCAAGTGTTCACGCTGCGATCGCCCCACGCCACGATGCGATCTCTAGGCAGCAATCCCGCCCGCACAGCTGGAGAGTATTGCTCTGCCGAACACGTGTTCGCTCCCGTAATGCACTGCTGTACATACGCTACGGTAGTGCCATAAACTCCACTTCCAATGCCACACATCACTCCCACGGTGAGCACCACCGCGAGTGCCGCATTCACAAACGGCCCGCCGCACATCACCACCAGCTTTTTTCGTGCCGGCAACCGCCAAAAAGCTGAATCTTCCTCCCCTGCTTCCAATTCCGCAGCGGAATCTCGCCGTGCCTGTTCAGCTATAGTGAGCGTGCCATCTGCTTTCACCACTCGCGCCCCAGCACGCGCGGGAGCTAGCATTCCAGCTAGTTGCACAAAGCCGCCAAGTGGAATTGCTTTAATCCCATATTCGGTGCCACCGCGATGCACGCTCCAGAGTGTGGGGCCAAAACCAATAAAGTATTTAGGCACTTTAACTCCGAATTTTTTCGCAGGAAGCAGGTGCCCGAGCTCATGGAGCCCTACTGTGATGAGCAGCCCCACCACAAAGAGCACGATCCCCAGAATCATCAGCATCGCACTACCTTCCTCCCGCGCTACGCCGATGTATTGGCCCAGCGCGCACTTATCGCCCACCGCACTTATTCGCCCACGCCGCAAGCACGGGGGTTAGCTTTCACCGTTAACCGGCGTCTTTCGCTCGCCGCAATGTGCCCCTCATAGGGAGCGAATCAGGGCATCGGCGCAGGCCCGCGCCCACAATTCAGTTTTTTTCACCACTTCGAGCGTGTATAGCACATCGGTTAATTGCTCACCAATGTGTTCACTGAAACTTTCCAGCGTGTGCTTCACCACGGCAGTGATTCCTAAGAAACTCAGTTCTCCCCGTGTGAACGCTTCCACTGCTTGTTCATTAGCGGCATTGAGCACAGCGGGAAAAAGCGGGCCGGCAGTGAGTGCTTCACGAGCCAGTTGCACCGCTGGAAAAACCTCGTTATCAAGAGGCTCGAAGCTCCAGCTCGCCGCTTGCTCCCAGCTGTAGGCGGGCGCCACTGCAGGTATTCGCTGCGGCCAGCTCAGCCCCAGCGCAATCGGTAGGCGCATATCGGGAGGTGAAAGTTGCGCCACTGTGCTGCCATCTATGAATTCCACCATTGAGTGCACCACAGACTGTGGGTGCACCACTGGCACTATCTGCTCAGGCGCAAGATCAAAAAGGTAAGCGGCCTCAATCAGTTCAAGGCCTTTGTTCATCAACGTAGCCGAGTTAATCGTAACCACTGGCCCCATATTCCATGTGGGGTGATTGAGAGCTTCTTGCACGGTGACGCCGGCCAGATCGGCGCGAGAGCGTCCGCGGAATGGCCCACCACTCGCCGTTAAAATAATCCGACGCACATTCGATTCTCCATCGAGATCGGCGCTCGTTAATCCCCGGTGATGTGTGCCAGATTGCAAGGCTTGGAAAATCGCGGAATGCTCCGAATCTACCGGCACAATTTGGCCAGGGCGCACCATCGCGTTCTGTACCAGAGCTCCACCAGCCACCAGTGATTCTTTGTTTGCCAAGGCCAGAGTGGCTCCAGTTTTAAGCGCAGCGAGTGTGGGGGCTAACCCTACAGATCCGCTGACTCCATTGAGCACCACATCTAGTGTGCTCTCAGGGCTATCGTGGCCGACTTGAGCAGTGGGTTGCACAGGGGAGAAAACAGTAGATTTGGCACCAACAGCCGCCTTAGCAGAGCTTGCCGGAGCATTTGCTGAAACGATGCTAGTGGCGCATTCTGCTGCAGCGGAGTTCAGCTGCGAACCGTCTTTCTTCCCATCTCCTTCTGCAAGTGCAGCCAAATCAGCCAAAGCATCTGCTCCTGAGAGAATCTCCGGCTCCGGTGCGCCTGCAGCGCTATGCGCCCATAGTGCACGAAACTCTTCCACTGCCTGAGGGCGTGCAATCGCCACCACTGGCACATGGAACTCCTGGGCCTGCTGTACGAGTAACTCCACACGCCCACCGCCAGCTCCCAAGCCAGCCACTAAAAAACTCTCCGGGTTACGCCGGATCACATCGAGAGCTTGGGTGCCGATCGAACCCGTTGCTCCTAGTAACCACACTTTTCGCATTATTCACCCACTCTTTTTCACTATTCGACCGCCAAAAGCACTGCCAATAGCTCATCTAAATACACGTCTACAACAGCCTCGGCATATGCTTCGTTCTTCTTGGCACTTGGAAAAGCCACTGCCCGCACTTCTTTGGCTGTGAGCTTGGCGCGGCCACTAAAATAGGCATTCACTCGATTGAGAAACTTATCCACCGCCACTTTCGAATAGCCACTGTGCGTGGCATCTGCAAAACGAGCTAAGCGAGGGCGATTAAGGCGCGGATAGAGCTTACAAGCGCGCTCATACGTGGAGTCTAGCCAGGCGTTTTCCCCCATTTCTGCTAAAACAGCGGCCCGCTGACGGCGAATAAATGCAGCTTGCAAGCGTGCAAGCTCCTTATCCACCGCCGCTGGTACATATCCTCTGCGCACGAGTGGAAAAGCCACATTAGCCACACTGGCAGCAGTTATCCTGGATTTTTCTGAAACTCGCGTGGAACTGCCATCTGTTTCAGAGGCATACACATCAGTGCGGGATCCAGCATCGGGCTCCTGCCCGCATTTAGTGCGTGCAGCTTCAGGAACAAACGAGCCGCGCACTCTTTTTCGCGCGCTTCTGGCATTCCCCTGAGCAGACTGAGTGAGCAAGGCAGAGTATTCGCGTTGAGCACGGGCGAGAAACTGATTCACATGCTGCGGAGAATAGCCGAGCGAACCTCGCCCTACTCGTGCAAAAGCCGTCTTCATCGAGATTTCCTTTCGCTCGATTCCCCTATATCCGCCCAGCTCCCTTGAGATTTCCGCGCCAACCGATTACGCACTGCCTGCTGCGCCTTGGCAGCTCGCACCGCGATATGTTCAGGATCGATCACTTTAGCAGCTAACTGCCCACACGCACCGTCGATATCGGAGCCGCGGGTATCGCGCACTGTGGTAGGAATTCCCGCCGCGATCAACGCCTGTACAAAAGCATCTTGTGCATGGCGGGTGGAAGCAGTCCAAATACTCCCCGGAGTGGGATTGAGCGGAATCGGATTCACATGCACCCACCCTTTGCCACGGCTGTTGAGCTCTTTTGCCAAAAGTTCAGCACGCCACACGTGATCATTCATATCTTTAATCAGGGCATATTCGATGCTCACTCGCCGGCCAGTGCGCACGAAATAATACCGTGCGGCGTCTAGTACCTCTCCCACCTTATACCGCGAATTGATAGGAATGAGATCGTTGCGCAGATCGTCATCTGGGGTATGGAGCGACACCGCGAGCGTGAGCGGTAAGCCTAATTCCGCTAGCTTATAAATCCCTGGCACAATGCCAACGGTGGAAACGGTGATATTTCTCGCTGAGATACCAAATCCTTCGGGCGCTGGAAGTGTAATGCGCCGGATTGCTTCAGTGGCAGCCTTGTAGTTGGCTAACGGCTCCCCCATTCCCATAAACACGATATTAGTGATATGCCGGGCAGGTGCAGCAAACGGCGCAGCAGCAGACGCGTGAGAAGCTACTGTGGCGCGGTGCAAACCACCGCCCTGCGCGCTCCCTTTTCGCCCAGCTGTATCGGCGGGAAGATATACCGCACCGTGCTGCGCCGCAATCATATTCAGCCTCACTTCTTCTACGATTTCAGCGGCAGTGAGGTTGCGCACCAGCCCTCCCTGGCCGGTAGCGCAGAACGGGCAAGCCATTCCGCAGCCAGCCTGCGAAGAGATGCACAGCGTGGTGCGATCAGGATAAGCCATGAGTACACTCTCGATCACGGCTTCATCGAAGAGTTTCCACAGCGATTTCACTGTGGCGCCGCTATCAGCCACTTGATTTGCGGCATTTGTGAGCAACGTTGGAAACACTTTCTCAGCTAATTCAGCGCGCTGGCTAGCTGGTAGATCACTCATCTGATTCGGATCCACAGTGAGATGCTCAAAATAGTGGCGCGAGAGTTGATCGGCTCGGAAAGCAGGATAGCCGAGCTCTTTCAGGGCAGCTCGCCGCTCTGCCCCAGATAGATCAGCTAGGTGGCACGCTGGCTTGCCAAAACGCTGCTCTGTGAAGCTGAGCGTTGGCATTGCTCCATGCTCCACGCGCGGGAGCACTTGCGGCTTATCATTTTTCATATGCCCAAACTAACTCTCAATTCCTGAAATTTCCTGGCAAATCAGCACAGTGCGCGGAGATTCTCACCACACCAATCCCCTGCGCTACGTCCGATAATTCTGCACTAGCGAGGCCCCACCTCTAGGCCGAATGCCACCAAATAAAGCAGATAGAAGCTAGGGGCGCAAAAAAGCATCGCGTCAATCCGATCGAGCATGCCGCCATGCCCCGGAAAGATAGTGCCCATATCTTTGATCCCCATATAGCGTTTGAGCAGCGATTCCGCAAAATCTCCCACTGTGGCTAGTACTGGCGTCACCAGCGCAAACACCAGCGTCCACCCCCAGTTAAGCCCCAATCCCAGATGGATAAACGGCCATGATGCCACACCAGAAAATAGCACTGAACCCGCGAACCCCTCCCACGATTTTTTCGGGGAAATATCGGCAGCAATAGGGTGCTTTCCCAGAAACATTCCCAGTGCTAAACCACCAGTATCGGAGGCAGCGGGCAGCAAAATTAACGCTACGATACACCACGCGGCATGCGGAAGCGTGGCCATTGCCACGGCAAATATTCCACTCATACCCACCCAGCCCAAGGCAAAAATCCCTACAAGCCCATCAACCACAGCATTCGGGCGACGCCCAAAAATTCGCCATGCCGCCACAAAGAAAGCAGCGAAGCAAAACGTGAGGAAACCTGCCGCGAGCCCATCTAAATAGGTGGCCGCCGTCATCAACGCCACCCCTAAGATCATCGGCACCACCGGCACGTGAATATCACGGGTGAGAAAGGCGCCAGCAGCTTCCCACAATCCGATAGAAAACCCCACTGTGGCCAGCACTGCAAACCAGAATGGGTGGAATGCTACAGAAACAGCCACAATAACGATGAGCACAATAGCTGTTGCCACTGCAACTGGCATATTGCGCCCAGAGCGAGTGCGCTGCTGATGCAAAGGTTTAGGTGGGTGCGGCGTGATTGCCGCAAGAAAGCCATTCACGCCGTGATCAGATCTCCATCAGCTCTTTCTCTTTGCCCTCTAGCAACGAATCCACCTGGTCTGTGAACTTCTTCGTAAGCGAATCTAACTCTTTTTCTGCGCGAGCTACATCATCTTCGCCGGCATCTCCGTCTTTTTTGATTTTATCGAGCTCATCTTTGGCATTCCGCCGCACGTGCCGCACTGAAACTCGAGCTTCCTCAGCCTTAGTTTTGGCGAGCTTCACGTAATCTTTGCGTCGCTCTTCAGTGAGTGGCGGCATATTGATCCGCAACAGTTGGCCGTCATCTGTGGGGTTCACACCCAAATCTGATTCCGCAATTGCCTTCTCGATATCTTTCATTGACGAGCGATCATACGGTGTAATGACCACTGTGCGGGCCTCGGGAATGCTCACTGTGGCGAGCTGCTGCAGCGGCGTGGGTGCACCATAGTACTCCACGATCAGCGAAGTAAACATCTCAGGGTTAGCGCGCCCCGAGCGGATCTTCTGAAAATCTCCGCGCGCCACCTCGAGCGCCTTTTCCATCTTTTCCTCGGCCTCGAGCAAAACGTCGTCTATCATTATGATCCTTTCGTTAGCGCGTCACTAGCGTACCGATATTTTCGCCGAGCAGAGCGCTCGTCACGTTTCCTGAGCCTTGCATTCCAAACACGCGCATCGCCATACCGTTATCCTTGCACAACGAAAAAGCCGCGGCGTCTACCACTTTCAGCCCCTGCCGCAGCGCTGCATCATAGGTGAGATGATCTAGTTTTGTGGCCTTCGGATCAGTGCGTGGATCAGCCGTATAGACGCCGTCCACCCCATTCTTCCCCACTAGCAGTTCGTTACAACGCAGCTCCAAAGCCCGCTGTGCAGCCACCGTATCCGTGGAGAAGAACGGCATTCCAGCCCCCGCTCCAAAAATCACGGCACGGCCCTTTTCCAGATGCCGAATCGCCCGCAGCGGAATATACGGCTCGGCCACTTGAGTCATTGTGATAGCGCTCTGCACACGAGTGGGCACGCCAGCTTGCTCTAGAAAATCCTGCAGTGCCACAGCATTGATCACCGTGCCAAGCATACCCATGTAATCTGCGCGGGCACGATCCATTCCGTTTTCTTGCAGCTCTACACCGCGGAAGAAATTTCCACCGCCCACCACGATGCCCACTTGCACTCCGTGATTCACGGCTGCTGCAATCTCTGCGGCCACACAGGTGAGTACACCCGTATCCAGCCCTACTGCGCCACCGCCGAAAACCTCACCAGACAGTTTTAAAAGCACTCTCCGCTGAGGCGTGTGGCTTTCACTCGTATTTCCCATAAACTCTATCTTAGAAGAAAAATGCGATGGAGTGCACAGCCCCGCTGTGGAATGGCTAGGGAAGTTTCGGTATTAAGCTATGTGGGTTTGAACCAAACTCGGTGGAGCCACTTGCGTTTCAATTGTGCAGGCCAGGCCTAGCCAGATCTTTACAGGAAGGAACTCCAGTGGGCGAAAATCCCAACGTTATCCACGTACCCGGTTCACAGCGGTCATACAGCCGCAATAAACTCCTTGTAGTGTTGCTTGTGCCACTGATGATGAGCCTCATGCAAGTGAGTTCAATTAACACCGCACTCACCACAATACAACAGTCGCTCGCCGCATCAGACGCCGAAATTCAGTGGATGATCTCTGGATACGCCCTCACTATCGGCATTATTTTGGTGCCCTCCGGGCGCCTCGGCGATATCTTTGGCCGCTCTGGAGGGTTCGTCACCGGCTTGGTAATCTTTGCTATCGCCTCCCTCCTCATCGGCTTTTCCAATGATCCCATTCAGCTCAACTTGCTGCGAGTGCTACAGGGCATCGGCTCAGGCATTCTCTCGCCACAAACCACAGGCCTGATCCAGCAGTATTTCCAAGGGCATGATCGCGCTCGCGCATTCAGCTATTTCGGATTAGTGGTGTCTGCCTCGGTGGCTGCTGGGCCGGTGCTCTCGGGAGGGCTCATTCAACTTCTCGGGCCAGAAATTGGCTGGCGCTCCAGCTTTATTTTGAATTTCCCAATCGGATTAATCGGCGTGATTCTGGCTTTCTTTTGGCTTCCATTCGGCAAAGAGCGACGAACTATCGGAACCCATAAAGATGAGATTGAAGCTGAATACGAGGCTGCTGAAATCGCTAAAGGTCACCACCCGGTGAAGCGCACTGCAGCCACCAAAATAGATCTCGATCCCTTTGGAATGCTGCTGCTTAGCGTGGCCGTGCTCGGCATCATGCTGCCGTTTATGATGCCAGGGAATCCGTGGATCTACACGCTCGTGATCGCCGGCGCAGTTCTGATGGTGGTGTGGGTGATATGGGAAAAACACTACAAAGCGCGCGGTGGCTTCCCGATGGTGGATCTCTCGCTATTCTCTATCACCACATTCAAATACGGAATCGCTATTATCTCCGTATTTTTCCTGGGCATGACCTCTATTTGGGCAGTGTTCTTAATCTTCTTGCAAAACGCTATGGGCGCCACCCCCTTTGAGCTCGGATTATTCTCTGTGCCCAACTCAGTGCTTGCCGCTTTTGCCTCGCTGTGGGCCGGAAAATACGCCGTAGAACACGGCCGAGCTATCCAATTTTGGAGTTTAGTGCTCTATCTAGTGGGGTTGCTCGGCATGATTGGCCTCACATTCCTCGCCGCGCAAGGTATGAATTATTGGTGGTATCTCCTGCCCACACTGCTCCTCGGCATTGGCGGAGGCGCTATGGGAGCCGCAAACCAAACTCAAGCAATGCTCGACGTGCCCGCATCATCTGGCGGTACCGCTGGCGGAGTGCTGCAAACTGGGCAACGCATGGCCACAGCTATCGGTATCGCATTAGTGACGGCGGTGTTCTTCAATGCTCGTGGAGTGATGGCTCCTGATGGCTCGGGCGCACACTGGTTCTTTGGCATTGCAATCGCGCTGAGCGTGATCTCAGCGATTATTTTCGTGGATTTGCTGATCACGTTTGTATTCTGGCGCAAAGGGGTGCGGGAGAAAGCTCAATGAGTGGGATTCAAGAGGGCACCATGCTTCAAGAGGGCACCATGCCTGCCATCTGCTCTCAGGCAGGCGTGCCCGCTTCTCGCTCGCAAGAATGACGGCGAACACCCGTGGCGCGAAGCGAACGAACGAACCGCTGCGGCGATTCCGTTTGTGCGGGGCGTTCCTGCACGATTTCGATAGCGAGCAATCAGTATGGGGCGGTGATTCCGTTTTGTGGAGCGCTCACCAGCCCTATTTCCCGGGTGCCCATCACAGCGAGAAGGGCTCCGCCCGCTCTGGCGCCACCTCTTAGCACTCAAAGCATTCACTGTGTACGCGGCCTCAATCTACCAGCAACAGCAAGTAGATTGAGGCCGCGTACACAGAAAAAGCCTTACAGCGCCAACTTGCTCTTCACCACATCGGCAAGCCGCTGCGCACAATCGTCAGCTTGCTCTTGCGTGGCAGCTTCCACCATCACACGGATCAGCGGCTCGGTGCCCGAAGCACGCAGCAGCACGCGGCCGGTTTCTCCGAGCTCAGCTTCCACATCAGCCACCTCAGCAGCCACGGCGTCTACCCGTGTTTTATCTACACCTGGCACATTGATAAGCGTCTGCGGCAGCTCTTTCACGAATTCCACCAACTCCGCGAGTGGCTTGCCCTGCTTAGCCACTTCACTCGCCACCAGCACAGCTGTGAGCGTGCCGTCACCAGTGGTGGCATGATCGAGATTGATCACATGCCCGCTTTGCTCACCACCGATGTTGTAGCCATGAGCCAGCATCTCTTCGAGCACATAGCGATCTCCCACTTTAGTGCTCACCGTTTTAATGCCCTGCTCCCGCATTGCTAAGTGCAAGCCCAGGTTACTCATCACCGTCACCACGAGCGTATTGCGCTTGAGCCGTCCTTCGTTTTTCATCGCCACCGCGAGCATTCCCATAATTTGATCACCGTCAATGAGATTGCCCTCGTGATCCACAGCCTGGCAGCGATCGGCGTCACCATCAAACGCAAAACCAAAATCAGCGCCGGTGGCCACCGTCATCGCCTGCAGCTGCTCGGGGTGAGTAGAGCCAGCTTTATCATTGATATTTCGGCCATCAGGAGCAGCATTAATCACCACCACATCGGCGCCGAGTTTCTGGAATACGCGCGGAGCAACATCGCTTGCGGCACCGTTGGCGCAATCGAGGGCAATGCGCAGCCCTTTGAGAGAATGACCCGATCGAATCAAATGATCCATGTACACTTTGTCGCTCACCATGGAGTTTTCGCTGATGAAGCCCACGCCGTCGCCGGTGGGGCGATCCCACTCCTGGCCGAGTACTGCTTGAATTTCATCTTCCGAAGAATCCGGCAGCTTAAAACCATCGCCGTTAATGAATTTAATGCCGTTATCTTGGAACGGATTATGAGAGGCGGAAATCACCACGCCGAGGTCGTAATCTTGCTCGGCGGTGAGATAGGCAACTCCTGGGGTGGGGATTTCTCCCACATGCTCCACGTCGATTCCGGCGCTGGCGAGGCCGGCCGCCACCGCCTGGCTCAGCATACCCGAGCTCTCACGGGTGTCCT
Source organism: Arcanobacterium sp. (assembly GCA_022768785.1). GTDB lineage: Bacteria > Actinomycetota > Actinomycetes > Actinomycetales > Actinomycetaceae > Arcanobacterium_A. Next base: position 21,220 of record JALELI010000074.1, read on the forward strand.
GGCCAATAATTGCTTTAGGGCGATGCCCTAGGTTGTTTTTAGCAAGCACGCGCGCTGCGGCTTCGCCCAGCTCTAACGCCAGCGGCGCAGTGAGCTCTTTATTGGCCAATCCACGCACACCATCGGTGCCAAAAAGTCGAGGCATAAAATTCTCCTCATTCTCGATGAAATATTCCTTCACCAGGATAAGCCTAAGGGGCCTCGCACTCCACAAAAGCTCACGCAATGTGGCTAGGCCACGCGTATACAGGGCACATACAGCGGCTCAGAGAAGCCTTTTGGGAGAAAGCCTCTGCCTTGGGAGAGATCATTTTGGGAGGGCATCTCTGCCCTGGGAGAAATCCTCTGAAGAACTCTCCCAAAGAAAAGCTCTCCCAAAGAAGAACTTTCCCCAACAAGAAAAAGGTGGGGTACAGATGCCAAGCATCTGCACCCCACCTGCGTGAGATTGCAGCAGCAATCAGCGCTTGCTGAACTGCGAAGCCTTGCGGGCTTTCTTCAAGCCAGCCTTCTTGCGCTCCACCGCACGAGCATCGCGGGTGAGGAATCCAGCTTTCTTCAATGCTGGGCGATTCGCCTCACGATCGATCTCATTGAGGGCGCGCGAAATGCCTAAGCGCAAAGCGCCTGCCTGCCCGGAGGGGCCACCGCCATTGATGCGAGCAATCACATCAAAACGGCCTTCGAGATCGAGCAGCACAAATGGCGAATGCACAAGCTGCTGATGAATTTTATTGGGGAAGTAATCCTCGAGCTCTCGCCCATTGATCTTCCATTCACCAGAGCCGGGAACCAAGCGCACCCGGGCAACAGCTTCCTTACGACGCCCAAGCCCCTGGCCAGGAGCGGTGATTGAGGCACCTTTACCAGCGCCTTCTTCCTTCGGAGCTTCAGTCTCCGTGGTGTACGAACTCGGAGCTGCTTCTTCGAGCTCCAGCTCTTCTTTTGTAGTGGTCTCAGCCACGATTCTCCTTAAAATTTGATGCCCCGCGCCTCACGCCTTTCAGCAATGAGAGCGAGCGCCTGCTGGTCACTTCGATTGAGTAGCTTTGGTGAGCTCGTAAGGCACTGGATTTTGCCCAGCGTGTGGGTGCTCGCTACCGCGATACACCTTCAACTTAGTGAGCTGAGCACGCCCGAGCGAATTCTTCGGAAGCATGCCAGCCACTGCCTTCATCACTGCCTTTTCCGGCTTAGTGGCGAGAAGCTCTGCATATGAAGTAGCTTTCAACCCACCCGGATATCCCGAGTGATGATATGCCATCTTCTGAGTTAATTTCGCACCGGTGAGAGCCACCTTATCGGCGTTAATCACAATCACGTAGTCGCCAGTATCAGCATTCGGAGCGAACTGGGGCTTATGCTTCCCACGGAGCAGGGTGGCAACATGGGTTGCCAAACGGCCAAGAACGACGTCTGTGGCATCAATAACGTACCACTTCTTATCAACATCGCCTGGCTTGGGTGTATACGTGCGCACTTGCGTAGCCTTCATTTCTGTTCGTGAGCAGAAAACAACACAGCTAGCGATGGCTTTTGCCAGCCTGCTGCCTCCAGCCCAATGGACTAAAAATCTTGCGTATATGCGGCCTGCGAAGAGGAGTGGGAATAGTACTTTCGCACAGCTCACACAACGTTTATCAACTCTACGGCGTGGCGCGGTGTGGCGTCAAAGATTCACAGCTAGCTGTGAGCGGTTTCATGGCGCAGCGATCTATTCGAGTTTCACATGGCTCGCAGGCATTCAAAGATGGCATAAAAAGACCTTGAGCAGCAGGTGCCATAGTTTGAGACTTCATTGAGACTTCCAACTCTCGCTGGAACTACCTAATTCTGCAGGCACTATATCTTTTGCAGACTTTTGCAGGCAGCGCTTTTGTTGCTCACGCACCGTTGTTCACTCTGATATTCACTCTGAGAAGTCCATTCCTCACTGCCATGCCCGCGTATCACTGCTATCACTGCCCACGATATACGCGAGCTCGGAGCGCCTGCTTCTCATACTCTTCCGGATCTTCGGGATACTCTACATGGGCGAGAGTAAGGCCATGAGCTGGCGCTACAGCCACACCGCAAGTTCGGCTCGCAGCAGCCAAGCACTCAGCTGGCCAGCTCTCTGGTTTTGCTCCTCTTCCCACTTCAATAAGCGCCCCAACGAGAGCGCGCACCTGAGAATGGCAAAAAGCATCAGCGCGTACATTAATAGTGATCACGCCGTCAGCACCGCGCTCCACTTGCAACTCTTGGAGCGTGCGCACAGTGGAAGCTCCGGCGCGAGGTTTGCAAAAACTCAAGAAATTGTGTTCTCCCAGGAGCGGCCTTCCACTGCGATGCATCGCGGCCACATTGAGGGGCTCAGCGAGCCACAATACATCGTGGGAGAGCGGGTTCCACATCGCTGCGGAATCCGCGATCCGATAGCGATACGCTCTCCACAACGCCGAAAATCGGGCATCGAAGCTCTCTGGCACTGCTGCAGCTCGGCCCACGATCACATCGGAATATCCGCGCGGGCTGCGCTCCCCCAAACCCAGCACATACGGATCGAAGGCTTTTTGTGGATTTTGTGAGCTTTGCGATCCGGCCTCTCCAACGGGTGGCCTACCATAGCAGCTTAGATTACGTGCCAGCACTGCATTCACTGCCCGTACGAGAGCCGATCCTGGCTCACGATCAGATCGCCCAGGCAACGCCGCCCACGCCGCAGCGCTCACATCTGCGTGAGCTACTTGCCCCTGGGCGTGCACACCCGCATCGGTGCGCCCAGCCACAGTGAGCGCCACCGGCTCGCGCAGCACCGCCGCGAGCGCCGTCTCCAGCTCTCCTTGCACCGTGCGCTGATGCGGCTGTGCAGCCCAACCGTGAAATCCCGCGCCAGCGTAGGCGATATCTAGGCGAATTCTCATAGCCACATCTTAGCTGAGCCAGCCCCGCCACCAGCGAGCCGATGGGTTGAGTTACCGGTGACGACACGCCAGGGGAGCCGGCATCGTCACCGCCGAGCTGATTCCGCCAGCGCCAAGCTCCACCCCATCGTCACCGCCAAGCTAATTCCGCCAGCGCCAGGCTCCACCACTCCCACGAGCCGGAGCGAACCCACCCCATCACCACCATCAGCGTCAAACCGGCGCTGATGGCGCCAAACACAACCCGCCACCGAGCCTCACCCGAGCCAAACCGGCCCTACCGCCCCCTACCAGCGCCCCCGTTCCAGCCCACCAGCTCACCAGCCCAGAAAGCACTAACTCCACAGCCAACTAGCCAAGGCGCCGGCCAACTCCGTTCCAGATCGCACCACCATTCCAGATCGCACCACCGTTCCAGATTGCATCACACCGTGTAGCTATTCGCTAGCTGCTTCATCGGGCAAATAGTTTCACTCCCCGCACCCCACCCGAGATAAATCTCTAAGCCCATTCAGAGATAAATCTCTAAGCCCATTCATATGTACACTATTCATGAAAAGAAGCAGGAGTTGCTCGCACAAGCAGTTCCTACACTGACAACGTGAAAAGGGAAAAGATGAAGCAAAATTTGGTGGCCTACGGAATCCGAGTGGTGAAACACGCAAGCTTCAAAAAGTTTTTCACAGTGCTCAACGAGGTGCATGAGCGCTCTGGGCTCTCAAAACCTGCTCTCACTGCCGATATGGTGAAGTCGTTCATCAAATATGGCGCTGGATATTATGACTACTCCAACTTCAACTTCTTTGAGCTCACTGATGCGCAGCGCGAAACTTATATGACCCGTTTCCGTTCCAAGAAACTCTTGGTGAAAGTGAACGATCCTCACTATTCCGTTATTTTTGATAGTAAATCCCTGTTCAACGAAGTGTTTCGGGATTTCATTCACCGCGATTTTTTGAAAGTGGATAGCGCCAGCGATGCGGATTTTGAGCGCTTCTTCAACGCTCATGACGAGTATTTCGCCAAGATGGACGGCCTCGAAGCTGGCGCTGGGGCAGAGCTACTGAAAAAAGAAAACTATGCAGACGCCCAAGAGTTCGCCGCATATGTGCGTGGCAAGAAATTTGGAGTGGTAGAGCAGGTGCTCAAAAATCACCCAGATTTGGCAGCGGTGTACGATGGCTCCCTCAACACGCTGCGTATGATCACTCTCATCGACGATTCTGGCGAACCCCATCTGCTCTTTGCGGTGCAAAAATTTGGGATTAACGGCCGTTTTGTAGACGTCTACGGCGCTCATGGCCCCGTGGATCTCGAAACTGGCGAGTTCCTCTACCCTGCCCGCCACGGCGTGATTAAAGACGGCATCTCTTACACGGAGCACCCAGACACTGGAGTGCCGCTCGTGGGTTTCCGCACCCCGCTTTTCAAAGAGGCCAAAGAACTGGTGCTACGCGCGGCACGGCTGGTGCCTCAAACCCGCTACGTGGGGTGGGACGTGGCTGTGACGCCGGACGGCCCCGCAATTATAGAGGGCAATAACTACGGCGCCCACGATTATTGGCAGCTCCCCGGCCAGAATCCCTCCAAGATTGGCATTATGCCCACGATCCGTAAATACGTGCACGGTATGTGACGGCGCGCACCCACAGCCTACAGCGCCCTACAGCTCCACAGCGCGCCACTCCGAGCACACCCTACAGCGTGCCCCGCGCAGCGCCGTTTTTAGCGCAATCGCTCTTAGCGCGCGCCGGCCGCGGCGCGGCGGGCGGCCAGCGCGGCTGTAGCGCCAACACTGCAGTGCTGAGCCATGCTAGCGCTGCAGTGTTGAGCGCAGCCGAATATCCATTCCCCCGTGGGTGAAACCACTGGCCACTGCAGAATAATCGAGTGAAAACTCCATTGTGGATCCGAGCTGATAAGTACGTGCACTCTCGGTGACATCACACACGGTGTAATCACTGGCAGCGCCGAGAATCTCCACCCCCGGATCAAGGGGGTACACGCCGTCCATATACATCGCCTGCCGCCCCATCACTACGAGAGCTCGCAGCCTCCGGCCCTTATCTTCAAATTCTGGCTCTTCTCCGAAAGCAGCGCCGTTGCCCACTTGCCCCCAAGGAAAAGAGGGCTTCTCTTTCAACTCCACAATCTCCGTTTCCAGGGTGAATGGGTGCTGTTCTAGCCACGGAATATCTTCCTCATAGCACGGCAAACGCCCGAAGAGAATCGATTCTCCGCAGCGCAGATTGTTCACAGCGGGCGGGAGAGTGCCTTCTTCCAGCATGCGCAGCGAACTGGAGTTGCCGCCCGTCACGATCTCAAGCTCGCGCCCGATCGCGCGCTGCACCAGCTCCACTTTAGCTATGAGATCAGCCATATTCTCTGCCCCTGGCAGGATATTGCCGTAGCAGCTCACATTGGTGCCGATTCCGGCGAGCTGCACTCGCGGCAGCGATTCCACATGGCGGGTGAGCGCCACGAGTTCATTATCTTCCACGCCTTCGCGCAGATCCCCTACCTCCGCCATCACTAGCACTGAATAATGCAGGTTGTGGGTTTCGCAGTATTCTTCAATGCGATCTGCGGTGATGCGATCAGAAATCATACACATCTGAGTGAGCTCTACCACCTGCGGAATTTCTCCCAGCATAGGGATCCTGATGAACCACTTCTCTTTGGGCACATCGGCATAGGCACGCACATGCTCCAAGCTGGCATCGGCAAGTGCCCGCACCGGTGATTGGGCGATCCGCTTAATCAGCGGGGTGTATCCCGCCACGCCTTTCACCACTGCTGTGATATCCACGCCACGCTGAGCGCCTAGTTCGGCAATGCGCTCGGCATTTGCAACAATTTGGTCGTCGTCTATCACGACCCTGGGGAAAGTGACCATAATGATGTGTTCTCCAATGCGTTCTTGCGACAAATGTAATCTATTTCTGGCCATATTGCATTGATCACGCTCACATTAATGTTGTAGATATCGCCACCTCACTGCATATATAGCTTCCCTGCTCCGCTGCTCAGTTGCCGCCACCACCGCTCGATTACGCCGCCGTTCCACACCGCACACATCACCGCCCCACTGCACAGGTATCACTACTTAGTGGCATATTGGTGCACACATCACCGCCCATTGCATATCTACCGCTATACCGCTCTATTGCTATATATTCTTTTCCCGCTGCATTTTCCCTCACTCCCCTGTGCTCTCCATTCACATCATTTGGCAGGTATGCTGAGCAGAGAGAAAGATTGCCCAAACCACTCGAAATGATGAAGCAGTGAACAGTATTCGATTTTTTGCAGCGCTTTTCGTGGCCAAACTCGCCATGTTGGGATTGAAAATCACACGCCACAACGGCACTCAACTCCCCGGCGTCTTGGCTATTAAGATCTGCCCAGATTTTCTCGGCCGGATCGCCCACCCCGAGAAAATTCTTGGGGTAACGGGTACGAACGGGAAAACCACTGTGGTGAATTTGTTGAACGATGCGCTCACCACCTCGGGCATTCGAGTGCTCAGCAATAAGATGGGATCCAACCTGCACACCGGTGTGGCCTCTGCTCTCATTATGGGAACGAGCATTTTCAACAAGTCTCGATATTCGGTGGCCGTATTTGAGCTCGACGAGCGCGCCACCCCTCGAATCTTCCCATATCTTGCCCCAGATCTGCTCGTCGTCACGAATCTTTTCCGGGATTCCACAAAGCGCAACGCCCATTCGGGCTACATTTTTTGGGTAATTGATCAAGGGCTGCCAGCGAGCACAAAGCTACTTCTCAACGCTGACGACGTAGTGTCGAGCCAGCTAGGCGAACACAACGAGCGCCGCTTCTTCGGAATTGAGCGAATGCCCAGCGATGTAGAGCACACCCACAATATTGTGAATGATGGCCGCACCTGCCCTCGCTGCCATCTCGCGCTCACATATGAATATATGCGCTATCACCACATTGGAAAGGCATACTGCACACACTGTGGCTGGCACTCTCCCGAGTATGATTACGCCGGCACGAATGTGCGCGTGGGCAAAGGAGTGCTCGATGTACGCGATCTCGATGGCACCCTCACCACTTTGAAGATCTTGAATGACGGCGTGCACAATATTTACAACGTGGTGACGGCGTTCGCGGCGTTGCGCGAGTTTGGTTTCACGAGCCAGCAGGCGAGTAGCGCGTTAGCAAAAATCTCCATTGTGAAAAGCCGTTTTTCACAAGAGAAATACGGTGATGTGTACGTGGGAAATCAACTCGCCAAGGGGCTCAATGGGGTGGCTTCTTCGCGTGCGTTCGACTATATCTCTCACTTGCCCGGCGATAAAGAGCTCATTTTGATGATGAGTGATCTGGGCGATGAGGCGCACTATTCAGAAAATCCCACCTGGCTGTACGATGCCGATTTTGAATATCTAGCAAACCCGAGCATTACACATATTGTGGTGACTGGCCCGCGCGGTAAGGATTATCGGTTGCGGCTCTTACTCGCTGGAGTGCCTGATGAGCGCATCACCTGGGTGAAGCGCGAAATCGACGCCCCTGAACAGTTACACTTTGTGCCCGGGGAACACGTGTTTGTGCTGCATGAAGTGGATTCTCCAGTGCTCGCGGGGAAAGTGCTGGCTAAAACTCAAGAGCTTGCGAAGCAGAAAGCCGCTGAGCGAGCCTCCACCCCCGCCCCTGATTCGCAGGGGATCACCTACGGGGCGAGCTCCCCCTCTACAGCAGAGAGGAACAACGCATGAAGCAGATAGCGATTGAAGTGCTCTTCCCGGAATTCGCCAATCTCTTTGGCGAAGGGGCAAATGTGCAATATCTCGCCCGAGCTATTAAGGAATCTGGCGTGGCGGCCACCGTGATTAATACGGCACTTGATGAGCAGCCACGTTTTCTCAGCGGCGGAGTGGATCTAGTGTATCTTGGGGCAATGACCGAGCGCGCACAAGGCTTAGTGGCAGAAGCACTCCGCCCCTATGCTGCGGCAATCCGCGAGCGCATTGCCGCTGGCCAATTCATACTTGCCACTGGCAACTCGGTGGAGATTTTTGGCGACGGCATGGATTCTCCTGATCTCGAGGGATTTGAGGGGCTGGGGCTGTTTCACACGTGGGCACATCTCGATCTGTGGCACCGCCACAATTCTTTCTATTTGGGAGAGTGGAAAGATCTCA
>JALELI010000030.1 GCA_022768785.1 Arcanobacterium sp.
CGCTGTGGTGCTGAGTGCTGTAATCCACGCCAACCTCCAGAACAATAAAAATTCGCAATCATGTATAACTATTAATTACGATATCTGGAGCGTGCGGCGGCGTCAAATGTCTGCTCGAAGTGTGGGCGGCGCTACTACGGGGAGCTCCTTTCACTACGGGGAGTTTATTTCGGTGGTTGGTTCGGCATTGGCACCAGAAGATTTACCTCTGGGGAAAGCGAGGTATTACCACCGGTGTATGCGGGGAAAGTGAGGTATTACCACCGGCACTCACTATGGCGGCTCCTGAGTGGTGAGAGAGACGCCGAACAATATGAAGAGCAATAGAAGGGGAGAGGAAACGCTTCATGTTTTCCTCTCAATGAATATATTTCAGCGAGATGCGTCTCATAATTGATACCCGTTTGGAATCGCCGTGTGGCTTCACTAATGTAGGAGCGACAGATTGAACCGGGGCAATGCCGGTTACGTGCTTTCCACGGTTCGTGGGATCACTATTTTCTGGGCTCAGTGGCTGCGCAGTGTGCGCACTGCTCGCATAGCTGAGCCAGAACGGGGAAGCACATGGCTCAACAATCAGGAGAAAAACCCGGTTTCCGCGGCTGGAAACTCCACGGAGATGGTAAGTCTATCGCCACTGGAGAAGTGGTGATGCCAAACGAGCGGCTGAGCTGGCCGCGCACTATTGGCATCGGGGCGCAGCACATTGTGGCGATGTTTGGAGCCACATTCTTAGTGCCACTACTCACGGGCTTTGATCCATCTACCACGCTCTTTTTCACTGGCTTCGGCACGCTACTTTTTATTCTGGTGACGGCGGGGCGCTTGCCCTCATACTTGGGCTCCAGTTTCGCTCTTATCGCTCCTATCGGGGCAGTCACTCTCTACGACCCGCACGCGGGGGTGCCGCTCGATGGAGCTAGGCAGGCACTCGCTCAAGGTGGCGTGATCTCAGTGGGAGTGCTGCTCGCCGTCATTGGGGTGGTGGTTCATTTTGCGGGAGCACGGTGGATCGATAAACTCATGCCTCCGATCGTCACGGGGGCAATCGTTTCGCTCATTGGTTTCAACCTCGCCCCGAGCGCTTGGAAGAATGTGCAGCAGGCTCCGGTAACTGCTGCAGTTACAGTCGTGTCCATTGTGCTGATCACCGTGCTCTTTAAGGGCATTATTGGGCGTCTAAGCATTCTCATCGGGGTGCTGATCGGCTATGTGTGCGCTATCGTGCGCGGCGAAGTAAATTTTGAAGCTATCGGTGCGGCTCCGGCAGTGGGGCTTCCCGTGTTTCACGCTCCGGCATTCGATCCAAAATATCTCGGGTTGTTTCTACCTGTGGTGTTGGTGCTGATCGCTGAAAATATTGGGCATGTGAAATCCGTGTCTGCGATGACCGGTCAGAATCTCGATGAACTCACTGGGCGGGCGCTCTTCTCAGATGGTATCTCCACGGTGGTGGCTGGCTTTGGAGGGGGATCTGGCACCACCACCTATGCGGAAAACATTGGTGTGATGGCAGCCACTCGCGTGTATTCCACCGTGGCCTATATTGTGGCAGCAATTGGGGCGTTGGCACTCTCTATGCTGCCCAAGTTTGGTGCGGCAATCGCCACTATTCCTGCGGGGGTGCTCGGAGGGGCAGCCACGGTGCTCTACGGCATGATCGGAATGCTCGGAGTGCGGATTTGGGTACAAAATCAAGTGGATTTCTCCGATCCTGTGAATTTGAATACCGCTGCTGTGGCGATGGTGATGGCCATTGCGAACTACACGCTAGTGCTCGGCGGAGCCACATTTGAGGGCATTGCGATGGGCTCATTTGGAGCAATTATCATCTACCACCTCATGCGTTGGATTTCCACGAAGCGCGGCACAAATCTGGAGCAGGCATCACCTGCCTCAGCCCCTGCAGGCACAGAGCTTATGGGTGCGGCATATGGAAAGCGGCATGCTGCTGAAAAACTAGCTGAGTGAGTATGGGCCACCAAGGGCCCAAAACTAGGGCTTAGCTGAGTGAAAGCTCAGTTGGGTAGGAGCCCAGTGATGTTTCGTGAAGCGGTGGTGCTCGCTCGGTAACGTGAGGGATTCCCGAAGCTTATAGGGATAAAAGCTCGTAGGGAGGGCTCGTTCGGTAACGTGAGGAAGCACCCCGATTTCTCGGCAGGGTTCGGCGGCTTCACTGGCTCGCGCAGTAGGGAGCACCACCTGTGCCTCCGGGGTAGCTGGCGCTGGAGCAGTTTGCTCAATAGCGTGAGGGGCGTATCCCCAGTGGTCGCACCGCGCTGGCAAGTGAGCTTGTTCAATAGCGTGGGGCGCCACCGAATGGCGTGAGATAACTCGAGTAGCGTGGAGTTACTATGGTGAATTTTTCTGAACGTAGCTCTGGTGCTGCAGCAACTCCCAATACCGTGGCACTCGCGGAGCAACGAGCGCGCTCTGGTGGGGTGGAACTGCTCAATCTCAGCGATTCTAATCCCACTCGATTGGGCCTCGCCCCGGCGGTGCTGCCGCAGGTATACCGCGCAGATCCGCGCGGCCCGCTGAGTGCGCGGGAAATGCTCGCGCACTATATAAGCACCGAGCGCCGCCACGCTGTACCAGCCGCGCAGCTCTATCTTCTGAGCTCAACATCGCAAGCGTATGCCTGGTTAATGCAGCTACTGTGTGATCCGGGAGATATTGTGTTGGCTCCAGCTCCGGGATATCCGCTAGTGGAGCAGATCGCTCGATTATCGGGCGTGCAGGTGCGCTATTATCGCCTTGGACTTCACGAGGGGTGGGCGATAGACACAGCTCATTTGGAACAGCTGCTAGCAGAGCATGCCAGCGATGGGGGCTCTTCAGAAGCAGTGTGCCAACGTGGTGATGTGGCTCCGAAAATTGCGGGGACCCAAGGAGTTCCAGCAGTTCTAACGGCGCATCAGCGTGGCCGGGTGCGCGCAGTGGTGGTGATCAATCCTGGCAATCCTACGGGCACGTATACGCATCACTTCGAGCGGGAGCGGCTAGTGGAGCTCTGTGCTCGCTACGGGGTAGCTCTGATTTCTGATGAAGTGTTTTTCAACTATCCGCTTATGAGTGCCCGCAGCACAGCCCCTAGCGCTGCAGCGGGTGCTGCCTCTCCGGTGCGCTTATCAGGAGACGCTCGAGTGCTCACGTTCGGGCTTGATGGGCTTTCCAAAAATCTGGCTGCCCCGGGGGCGAAAGTGGCATGGATTCAGGTGAGTGGGCCATTGCCAGATGTGTGCGAGGCTCAGATGCGGCTCGATGGTATCGCTGATACTTTCTTGCCGATGAGCGATATTATCTGTGCCCAACTGCCGCAGCTCCTCAATGAGATTCCGGCGCAACAAGAGGTTGTGCGCTGCCGCTGCCTCACGAATTTAGCTGCGCTGCGTGAGCTAGTGAGCCGTGAGCCGAGCGGGGTGGCGAGTGTGCTAGAGCCAGAAGGAGGGTGGAGCGCACTGCTGCGCTTTCCTGCCACAATTGCTGAAGATGAGTTAATCACTGCACTCATTCAGCGTGGAATCACTGCTCAGCCAGGATACTTTTTCGATATGCCGATTCCTGGGTTTGTGAGCATTTCGTTGTTGCTGGAGCCGGATCGTTTTCGCATGGGGGTCGAACTACTGCTCGCTGAGATCGCTCGGAGAGCGTAGTTGCGCCCTAGAGCCTGCACCTGCAGCGCTCTGCTCTTGATCGCGTGCAAAGCGCTCGAACGCTGCGGCGGCGAGCAAAGCGCTCCGCTTGGCGGTGGCAAGGGAGCGAGCGCCAGTGCGTCTCGCATTTCACGCGGCTGCCGATATATTTTACGGGCGATATATTTTTTCCCCGTGGCTGATGCGTTTTTGGCGACACAGCCAGGAGCTATGCAGCTATAGAGAGCCGTTAGCTAAACACCACGGTTAGCTAAACACCACGGTGCGTGTGCCATTGAGCAGAATACGGTGCTCAGCATGCCACAGCACTGCCCGAGAGAGCACCACGCGCTCCACTTCCGCGCCTTTTGCCTGGAGCTGGGCGGGATTTTCAGAATGTGCAACTCGGGCCACATCTTGCTCGATAATAGGGCCTTCATCGAGATCGGCATTCACATAGTGTGCAGTGGCTCCAATGAGTTTCACGCCGCGCTGATAGGCCTGTTCATATGGGCGTGCGCCTTTGAAGCTCGGCAAGAAAGAGTGGTGGATATTGATGATATTGCCGGCCATGCGCTCAGTGAGCGCGGGGGAAAGAATCTGCATATAGCGGGCGAGCACCACGAGCTCAGTGCTAGTTGTCTCCACAATTTGCATTAATTCTGCCTCAGCCTGCGGCTTAGTTTCCGCAGTGATGGGGATATAGTGAAACGGCACGCCGTAAAATTCAGCTAGTGGGCGCAGCTCTTCGTGGTTGCTCACCACACCCGTCACGGTGATGGGAAGTCGCCCCTCGCGCTGTTTCCCGAGCAAATCACTCAAGCAGTGTGGCTCTTTGCTTACCATGATTAGAGTGCGCATAGGGGCTTGAGTTTCAGCGATGGTGTAGTTCATAGAGAAGTTATGGGCCAACTGGGCGAAAGCGGCGGCGATCGTCTCTCGTCCGCCTGGAATAAACGCGCGAATTCGCACAAAAAAGAGCCCGCTCTCGGCGTCATTAAATTGCTGTGATTCCAATATATTGCCGCCCACGCTCGCCAGTAGGCCAGTGATTGCATAGCTGATCCCGGGCTTATCCGGGCATGAAACGGTGAGCACAATATCTTCATTCATAGCTTCCAGAGTAGCGTGTGTGCCCATAAAGCGAGAGGGGTGCCCACAGCCGTGATTATTCTCATGGATGAGTGCTCCCCAGCAAAATATGCAATCGCGTATGCTGTGCGTATGGCTGATGATGTGTTTGAATCTCCGAATCATGATCACATAGCTAGCTCTGAGGGGTGCGATGCGGGCGCTGCTCAGGCGGCAGGCACTCCAGATCTGGCTGAGCGCGAGGTGCTCACATGGCAAGAATTTGGTGATGCGGCGCGGGAAATAGCGCAAGAAGTATGGGATTCCGGCTGGATGCCGGATCTGATTGTGGCAATTGCGCGGGGCGGCTTACTCCCCGCTGGAGCGGTTTCCTACGCCTTGGGGGTGAAATCAATCGGTGCAATGAACGTGGAATTCTACACAGATATTGCCGAAACGCTAGATGCGCCAATCCTCATTCCGCCTCTGATGGATACGTCCGTGATGGACGGCAAGAAAGTGCTTGTGATCGACGACGTGGCAGATTCTGGCAAAACGCTGCAGCTAGTGATGAACATGATTAGCGAGTTGGGGATTCCACAGCCCGATGGCAGCACCCCAGTGAAAGTGGCAGAGGCGCGCTGCGCTACGATCTACCACAAGAGCCGTTCCGTGATCGTGCCGGATTACGTGTGGAAGCGCACCGATAAATGGATTAACTTCCCGTGGAGCACGCTCCCGCCGGTGAGCGACCCCACTGCTGTGGGCGCCTGAGAAAATATATGTGTATGTGGGTGGGGGGCTGTATGCAATGCATACAGCCCCCCACCCACATACACTGAGGCTTTAATCCACCTGCCATTCTCTGCGAATCGGATTGGCATCGCGCAACAGAATATCTAAGCGCTCATTGGCAATCTCCACCACTTCAGTGAGCGCCACGAGCTGCTCTTGCTGCTCGGAATTGGAGAGCCGGCGAGCACCCGTATCGATGATTCCGCGTATCGAATCGTGAGGAACGAGCCGCGCCACATAAGGCATACCAAACTTCGCCAGATACTGTTCTGATATCTGCTTGAGTTGCTCCATCTCTTGCGCTGTGGCGCTCTGCAGAGCGAGCGACCCAGAATCGGAAGAGATCGCAGCAGCTTGCGTATCTTCAGCGGTTACGAGCTCATACATTGATGGGTAATCAGCCACGAGCCGATGCTGCTGCCCTGGCTGGGCCATGAGCACGGCGCTCTGTACAGCCAGGCGCAGCGCGGCTACGGAATCGAATGGGCGCTGTTCCCAGGCCACTTCAAGTGGCCATTTCTGCTGGTTGAAGAGCGAGCCAAACACCTCGATAAAGCGTTCGCGGCTCATGGCATTTACTTCTGCGAGCGACACCGGCTGCCCGCCGGCCATGGCAATAGCTTCACTCTCTGCTGAGCGTTGAGCGGAAGAGCCGATGTGGAAGAACAAAATATTGAGCACAATTGCACAGATGGATCCCACCACCATGCCGGCAGAGAAGAACACTTGAGCCCAACTGGGAAACACCTGCGCTACTTCAGGCTTGAAAGTAACGAGCATGGCCAGGCCGAGGCTCGTGGTGACGATTACGGCGTTGCGCCCATCGCGCATATCGGCTTTTGCGATTGTCTGTAGCCCCACCCAGGCCACGTTGGCAAAGAGCATGAGCGATGCGCCGCCAAGCACCGGAGAGGGGATTGTGTTCACCACAGCTCCGGCTTTAGGAACGAGGCCGAGCACAATCATCAGAGCGCCGGCTCCGGTGGCCACCCACCGTGATTTCACGCCCGTCATGCGCACGAGGCCCACATTTTGAGCAAACATTGTGTAAGGGAAAGAGTTGAGCACGCCGCCGAGCAACGTGGAGAGGCCATCTGCCCGAATCGCCGCGGTGATTGAATTCTTTGAGATGCGTTTGCCTACGATCTCGCCAGTGGCGAACACATCGCCAGTAGTTTCCACCATCGTGATGATCATCACAATGATCATTGAGACGATACCTGTGAAAGTGAATACTGGGATTCCGAAGTAGAAAGGGGTGGTGATACCCACAGGGGCCGAAGTGCCAATGGCAGCCACCTTATCGGGGTTCACATCGCCGAGTATGTAGGCCACAGCAGTGCCGCCCACCAGGCCGATGAGTACCGCAATTGTGCCTACGAAGCCTTTGAAAAACCGCTGCACAAGCACGATGGCTACGAGCGTGCCAAAACCGTATGCCAGATCGCGCGGGTTGGGCACGCCGTCAGCGTAATTGATGAAATCGTTCGCCGAAACGGCCAGCAGCGAGGTGCCCATCACGAGGAGCACAGTGCCGGTCACAACGCTTGGGAAGAAGCGGAGAAGCTTAGCGAAAAACGGCGCCGCGAAGAAAGTGAAGAGGCCCGCCACAATGATGGAGCCGTAGATGGCTGGGAGCCCAGCCACTCCTCCACGGCCGTCAGTGGCCGCCAACCCAATGGCGATGATTGGAGCCACGGCCGTGGTGGTAACCCCTTGAATGACGGGTAGCCGCACCCCGATATACTTGGTGATTCCCACCGATTGAATCAGGGTGGCAAGGCCGCATGTGAGCAGATCGGCGTTGATGAGGTGAATAGTGGTGGCAGGATCTAGTTTCAAAGAGCTAGCAATCAGCAGCGGCACAATCACGGCGCCGGCGTAGAAGGCAAGCACGTGCTGAATAGACAGCAACGTGAGTTTTCCAGCTGGGGGCACGCGATCCACGGGGTGCGTGGCAGTTGAAGCGGGCGCGGATTGGTTCGAGGATTTCCCCGGATTATTCATCAGGAACGTCTTTCACTCGTGCATATTGTGTGCAAATTTAATGTGCTGGCTAACGGCGCAGAGTAATGCAGAGGTCTGTGAGCACGTTCTACCGAGCCGTTGCAAGCACGAGCCTAATTTTAAAAGTCAGGCGCCATAGTGAGCTGCTCAGATCAATATCTGGAAGAGAACTTCTCATATTTTGGGAGTACCGCGCCCAGAATGTGGCCGCCTCTGGGGAGAGCGGGCGCGCGTGGAATAATAGCGGTGCCGCATGAGCATGAACGTTTGGGAGGTTATTTCATGCAAGACGCCCTGTTTAATCAGTCGCTCGCTGAGCTAGATCCAGAGATTGCCCAGGTGCTCGATCAAGAGCTAGACCGCCAACGCAATACGCTAGAGATGATTGCTTCGGAAAATTTCGTGCCGCGTGCAGTGTTACAGGCACAGGGATCCGTGCTCACCAACAAATATGCCGAAGGATATCCCGGGCGGCGCTACTACGGCGGTTGCGAGTTTGTTGATGTGGCAGAAAATTTGGCGCGAGATCGAGCTAAAGAAGTATTCGGAGCGGGGTATGTGAACGTGCAGCCACACGCTGGTGCCCAAGCTAATGCGGCTATCTATCATGCTCTCATGGAGCATGGCGACACCGTGATGGGCTTGGAGCTCGCGCATGGTGGCCACCTCACACATGGCATGAAGCTCAATTTCTCTGGCAAGAACTTCAACGTGGTGAGCTACGGCGTCTCTCCAGATGATCACCGAATCCATATGGACGACGTGCGGGAGAAAGCCCTTGCAGCGCACCCAAAGTTGATTATCGCAGGGTGGAGTGCGTATCCACGCTTTGAAGATTTCCAGGCTTTTCGTGAGATTGCCGATGAAGTGGGCGCGTATCTGTGGGTGGATATGGCACACTTCGCGGGGCTCGTGGCTGCAGGGTTACACCCGAGCCCAATCCCGTACGCCGATGTGGTGACGACGACGATCCACAAAACCCTCGGTGGCCCGCGTTCAGGTATGATCCTCGCTCGCGATGCCGAGCCATTGGGCAAGAAACTCAACTCGGCGGTGTTCCCAGGCCAGCAGGGTGGCCCGCTCATGCACGTGGTGGCGGCTAAAGCTGTGGCAATGAAAGTAGCAGGCACAGAAGAATTCCGTGAAAAGCAGCGGCGCACTGTGGAAGGGGCGCACATTCTAGCCGATCGTTTAATGCAAGACGACGTGCGCGCGGCGGGGATTGATCTGCTCACCGGTGGCACCGATGTACACCTCGTGCTCGTGGATCTGCGCAACTCTCAGATGGACGGCCAGCAGGCAGAAGATTTGCTTCACGCGGTGGGAATCACTGTGAACCGCAATGCGGTGCCGTTCGATCCGCGCCCACCGCGCGTCACGTCTGGCTTGCGCATCGGCACTCCGGCGCTCGCCACCCGCGGGTTTGGGCCAGAGGAGTTCACAGAAGTGGCAGACATTATTGCCACGGCGCTGCGCGATGGGCAAGCAGCAGATGTGGCTGCCCTCGCGGCTCGCGTGGCTAAGCTCACTGCTGATTTCCCGCTCTATCCTGGTTTGGATCAAACGCACTTTGCAGCCTGAGGGAGGCGTAGTGACGGCGATTAAACTCGATGGTAAGGCAGCGGCCGCAGCGATCAAAGCCGATGTGAAAGAGCGTGTGGCGCAGCTGGCAGAGCGTGGGATTTTCCCGGGTTTAGGCACGATTCTGGTGGGTAGCGATCCAGC
>JALELI010000036.1 GCA_022768785.1 Arcanobacterium sp.
CCGGCCACGGCATACACCACCACCGCCCCGAGAAATACTGCCCAGGTGGCCAAATCGGCCTCGTTTCCAGTGTTGGCAGAAACGATGGCAGTGAAGCCAAACGTGGCGAGCACCGTGACGCACATAGCAGTGATCATGCGCTTGGGAATTCTATGGTGATCAGCGCGTGCCTGGATCACCATAGACCACGGCAGTGCGAGAAGCCCCACCGGCTGCACCACCGAAACTGGAGCGAAAAAAAGTGCTGTGACCTGGCATGCGAGAGATGCTCCCATCAGCGCTAACCCCAGCATCCACCGCGGATTCTTCATGCTTTTGAGCAGGTCGCGCGCGGTGAGCCGAGTTTTTTCGGCATTTGCATGCACCTCGCCTACCACCGCTTTATCCTGCAGGTGGGCAGCCAACGCAAAGCAAAACGAGCCGACGGTTTGGATAGCCACGGCGAGCGGAATGTTTTGCTGCATAAGGCTATCCTAGCGGGTTCACCGCTATGCTAAGCAAACATACTGCCAAGAGCCGCTGAGAGTGTGTGCGCTCGCTGTTTCGCTTCGCTATGAGTTCCTCAAGTGAGCAGTATATGTGAGCGCCTCAAGTGGGCGGGCATAGTGGGCAGGCAGGCTGAGAGGTAGGTGCTGGCTGGCCAGCAACGAGCTTCAACTAGCTGGGTACGGGCGCTACTGGCACTATCTGCTGCTAAAACTAGTGACACGATCTGGCGTAAAATATCTGGCCGCCAGCGAGAAAGGCCCCTACAGCAAACCTTATACTGTGCACATGAGTGAAATTTCCCTCGCTGGAGCTTCGGCTTTTCCCGCTCCCGTGGCATCTGAGCCCTCGCCCGACGGCAAGAAAATCCTGCTCGCCTCGCCGCGTGGCTACTGCGCTGGAGTGGATCGCGCTGTCGATGCCGTAGAGAAAGCTCTTCACCTGTACGGAGCGCCCGTATACGTGCGCAAAGAGATTGTGCACAACAAATTCGTGGTGGAGGCGCTCAGCGCTCGCGGTGCGATCTTTGTGCATAGCGTGGCTGATGTTCCCCCTGGAGCTCGGGTGGTGTTCTCTGCGCACGGTGTGGGGCCAGCCGTCTATGAGGCGGCTGATCGGCGTGGGCTGCTCTCCATTGATGCCACATGCCCGCTCGTCACGAAAGTACACAAGCAAGCGGTGCGCTTTGCCAGCGAAGATTACGATATCTTGCTGATCGGCCATGCTGGCCATGAAGAAGTGGAAGGCACGCAGGGCGTGGCGCCGAGCCATATTCATGTGGTGAATTCTCTAGACGATGTGGCTAACGTGCAGGTGCGCGATCCAGAGCATGTGGTGTGGATTTCGCAGACCACGCTCTCCGTAGATGAAACTAACGAAACTGTGCGCGCGCTGCGAGAGCGGTTTCCAAAGCTGATTGATCCCCCTTCGAGCGATATCTGCTATGCCACCCAAAATCGCCAAGGAGCGGTGAAAGCAATGGCTCCGCTCTCTGATGTGGTGATTGTGGTGGGCTCGGCTAATTCCAGCAATTCAGTGCGATTAGTGGAGGTGGCTCTCGAGGCGGGGGCGGGCGCTGCATACCGCGTGGATAAGGCGAGCGAGCTCGATCTTGCATGGCTAGCTGGTGCGCGCGCTATTGGGGTGACGGCGGGCGCATCGGTGCCTGAGATTTTGGTGCGTGATGTGGTGTCGCGGCTTAAAGAGGCGGGTTTCACCGAGGTGGAAACGGTGGAAACAGCGCAAGAAGAAGTGCATTTCTCGCTGCCCAAGAATCTGCGCGCCGATTTGAAAGCGGCGGGAGTGCCGGTGGATCAGCCACATCGTGCGCGCAGCACGAGCCGGTAGCACGTGAACCCACGTGGAGCCGTCTTAGTTTAAGTGCCTCAGTTAAAGTGATAGAGCCGTTGGGCGAGGCGGTAGAGTTGTTTCGCGGCAGCAGTTCCCATCGGGCTTTCGCGGTTCGCTCCCCACACCAATGGGTGCCTGCGCAGCCGTTTCGCCATCTTCGGGCTCTTTGCCTCGATGTTTTCCCACATCTGCTTGCGCATCTCAAGCGCCTCTTTATCGCCGCGGATCAATGCAAAAATGGAGCTCGCCGTCACGATAATCATCAGGTAATTAAACATGTAGCGGGCGAGCCGCGGGGAAGAGATATCTTCTGGCAAGGCATAGGATTCCGCCATGATTTTGGTAACCCGCATCTGCTGATCGAGCCGTCCCAACATCACTTTTTCGTTCACAGATTGATCTTCGCGGCCAATGAAATAGCGGTAGAGATTCACCGGCAAATAATAGAGCTTATTCACGTATGGCAGCGGGTGATATACGAAGATGTTGTCTACGTAGAACGTGTGCTTCGGCAGCTCCAGCCCGCTATCACGAAGCACCTGGGTGCGGTAAATTGCGGCGTGCATCATAATGTATTGGCCAATGCCGAAAAGGCCGATTTCGTCCCACGAAACGATTTTATTCATCGGTAGTGCACCGCGATAGCGGATCACTTTGCGCGATCCGGTGAGCACATGCTCATATACGTAGTTGCACACCACCAGATCCACATCTGCTCCAGTGGAAATAAAGTGGCGCAGACGGGCGAGCAACACCCCTCGAGAGGTGCGGTCGAGCCAGTCATCGGAATCCACCACTTTGAAGTACTTGCCTCGTGCTGCGCGCAACCCGGCCATCACGGCTCCACCGTGGCCGGCGTTTTCTTGGTGAATTGCCCGGATAATCTGAGGGAATTTCTGTGCCCACACATCGGCTTTCTCGGGTGTGGAATCACTGGAGCCGTCGTCTACGATAATAATTTCGATATCCTGGCCAACTCCGAGAATGGATTGGATACAGTGATCCATATATTCCGCCGAGTTGTAGCACGGAATCACGAATGTGATCGTTTTACTGTCAGTTTGCGATAGCTCAGCCTGGTTCTCCGCAGTAGAAGGGGCTGGATCATTGCTCGTGGCGTCACACATATTCACGCGTTCGAGAGTAGCACCTTAAGGGCGCAACAAGTGCATTTTTGAGCCCGTGAGCCGTATTTGCTCACAAATATGGGCAGCTACAACCGCGCTGCCAGATTGCCGCACTAGTTTTTGAAAGCGTGAATTGGCGCGGGGATCCTGCCGCCTCGGGCGGCGAACCGCTCACTGGAGGCTGCGGGCACCGCCATAATTGGAGCCCACCCGAGCAGCCCACCAAATTCGGCCTTTTCTCCCACACCTTTTCCAGGCACTGGGATCACGCGAACCGCAGTGGTTTTTTGGCTAGATATCCCAATCGCGCATTCATCAGCGATGAGACCGGTGATCGCTGCGGCACTAGTATCCCCAGGAATTGCAATCATATCCAAGCCCACCGAGCAGATCGCCGTCATCGCCTCGAGCTTGGCGATTGAAATCGTGCCCGCAGCAGCGGCGTTGATCATATTAATATCTTCAGATACCGGGATAAAGGATCCTGATAAGCCTCCCACGGAGCCACACGCCATCAAGCCGCCTTTTTTCACGGCGTCGTTCAGCAGTGAGAGTGCCGCAGTGGTGCCGGGAGCGCCAACCTGCTCAAGCCCCATCTCTTCGAGAATGGCAGCCACAGAATCTCCCACGGCCGAGGTGGGGGCGAGAGAAAGATCCACAATGCCGAAGCGCACTCCTAGGCGCTCAGCCACCGTGGTGCCTACTAGCTGCCCCATGCGAGTGATCTTAAACGCCGCAGTTTTAATCGCCTGTGCCACATCTTCAAACGGCCTGCCACGCACTGCCCGCAGTGCGCGTTCCACCACTCCGGGGCCGGAAACTCCCACGTTGATCACCGTTTCGGCTTCGCCCACGCCGTGAAAACCGCCGGCCATGAAGGGATTATCTCCCACGGCGTTGTTAAACACCACGAGTTTGGCTGCGCCTAAACCATCTGCATCGGCCGTGAGCTCAGCAGCTTTTTTAATTTGCCGCCCCATCTGTGCGGCGGCAGCCATATTGATTCCGGTGCGTGTGGATCCCACATTCACGCTAGAGCAGACGATATCGGTGCTGGCGAGAGCTTCGGGAATTGATTCGATGAGGGCCTGATCGGCTCCGGTGCGCCCTTTTTCCACGAGCGCGCTGTATCCACCCACAAAATCTACGCCCACGGCTTTTCCTGCTCGGTCGAGAGCTTGCGCGTAGGGAAGCATATCTGCGGCGGTGGTGGCTCCGCTGGCTGCCGCAACGAGCGCAATAGGGGTGACGGCGATACGTTTATTAATCACGGGCACCCCGAATTCTCCCGCCACCGCATCGGCCACGGCTACCAGATCACGCGCAGAGCGCACGATCTTGCGCTCAATGCGCTCGCAGGCGCGCTGTACGTTGGAATCGGCGCAGCCGAGCAACGAGATTCCCATCGTTACGGTGCGCACGTCGAGATTATCCTCTGAGATCATGCGGATAGTGTCGAGAATTTGGGATTCGGCGTCCATTGCCATGAGTGTGCCTCTTTCGTGCGTGAGATTTCGTGTGGGGGGGGGCTTACCTGCTGGCGAGTGCCACTGCGGCTCGCTGGCGCATGCACTGCACTTAGAGCTTATTCATAGCGGTGAAGAGCTCTTCATCTTGTACTCGAATCACGAGTCCCTGCGCTGCTCCCACGGCGTTCATGCCCTCTTGCAACGTGGCGATAGTGAGCTGAGAATCATTGAATTCGAGCTGCATAATCATGGTGAAATATTGATCCATCAGCGTTTGGGAAACGTTCACAATATTCACGTTGCGTTGCGCGAGTGCAGTGGAGACGGCCGCAATGATGCCGGGGTGGTCGGCGCCAGTTACGGTGATAATTGCTTTCTTCATAGCTCTATTATGCAGCGCTGATGTGGATTTTCGGTATGCGGGGATACGGGGAGCCACAGGTGGCGCAGGTGCTGCTGATGTGTATCTGGGCTGGGGCAACGCTGGTGGTTTGCGCGGAGCTGAGGCATCAGTGATGTGGTTTTTAGCGGAGCCGGCGCACCGAATCTAGGGCTCGGGAGCGCACTGAGCTTGAGAACGGGGAAATGCGCACGAGTGCAGAGAAAATGCGCAGCTCTGGGGTGCGCGCCAAGCGTGTAGAATATGCACGTGGCTTTAACAATTGGTATCGCAGGGCTCCCAAATGTGGGGAAGTCTACCCTTTTCAACGCGCTCACGCGCCAAACCGTGCTGGCGGCAAACTACCCGTTTGCCACGATTGAGCCGAATGTGGGGATTGTGCCGCTTCCTGATCCGCGGCTCGATCAGCTTTCGCAGATGTTTCATTCGGCAAAAGTGGTGCCAGCCACGGTGAGTTTTGTAGACATCGCTGGCATTGTGAAAGGAGCTTCGCAAGGGGAAGGCCTGGGCAATCAGTTTCTGGCCAATATTCGTGAGGCTGATGCTATCTGCCAAGTGACCCGTGCGTTTGCCGACCCAGATGTTACCCACGTAGATGGCAAAGTAGATCCGGCCTCTGATATGGAGACGATCACCACTGAGCTGGTATTGGCTGATATTCAGACGCTTGAGAAGCAAATTCCGCGCCTACACAAAGAACTCACGGGTAAGAAGATCGATAAATCCGTGGTGGAGCAGGCCGAAAAAGCTATGGAGGTGCTGGAAACGGGCACCACGCTGTATGCGGCGATGCAAGCTCCAAAGAGTGGGCTGGATCCAGATGTGATTAAAAATTTCCAGCTGATGACGGCGAAGCCCTTTATTTATGTGTTTAACACTGACGATGCCGGGCTGGCAGATGAACAGATGCAAGCGCAGCTGCGGGAGCTAGTGGCTCCGGCAGAAGCGATTTTCCTCGATGCTAAATTTGAGGCAGATCTGGTGGAGCTTGAGCCAGATGAGGCGCGGGAGATGCTGAGTGAGGCTGGGCAGACGGAATCTGGCCTCGATCAGCTAGCTCGCGTGGGCTTTAACACCCTTGGTTTACAGACGTTTCTCACGGCGGGGGAGAAAGAATCGCGTGCCTGGACTATCCACAAGGGGTGGACGGCGCCGCAGGCAGCAGGTGTGATCCACACCGATTTCGAGCGGGGATTCATTAAAGCTGAAGTGGTGAGTTTTGAGGATCTCATGGAGCTCGGGGGTATGCATGAGGCTCGTGCTGCCGGAAAGATCCGCATGGAGGGCAAAGACTACGTGATGCAAGATGGCGACGTTGTGGAATTTAGGTTTAATGTATAGCGAGTGTTGATTCTGAAAACTCTCAGATAGGCAATCTAATCGAAACTATAGTAGTGGAAGCTATATACCGAGTGGTGTAGCGGCCTTGACTCTTTGGCAAGATACAGCCGGACGCATTGTTTTCGCATTCTGTGCGACAGCTGGAGCGCATATTCGTCTGCGTTTCGTGAGATGTTAGGGTGCTAGTGTGAATCTCCAGAAAAACAGTAAATTTACTGGCGTAGTGGCGTTATGCGGCTTGCTCAGTGTGATGGTGCTCGGGGCGTGCGTGCAGAGTTATACCGGAGATGTCGGCATGACGGCGTGGTTTAATTCATGGAATACTGGCCCGATTGGCGCTGCTGCTACAACTATCTATGCCGTGTGCGAGCCGCGGTATGCTCCGCTGATTGCACTGGGGATTTCTTTGACGGTGGCTCTAATCCGCAGAGATTGGTGGCTGGGAATCGCTTATGGCGTGTCGGTGGCTCTCATATGGTTTCCGGTGTGGTTAATCAAAATTGTTTTTCACCGCCCTCGGCCAGCAGCGGCACTGCTCGTGCACCCAAGCCATTTTCAGCCACATGATTGGGCTTTTCCGAGTGGGCATACGGCGTTTATCGCTGCGTTACTTGTGGTGGGCTTCCTCATCGTTTGTAGTGCGCGAGGGAAAATTGCGATGGCGGTGCTCATTCCCATGGGGATAACTGTGATTGTTGCAGTGGTGCTCATCGTGGGA
>JALELI010000062.1 GCA_022768785.1 Arcanobacterium sp.
CAGCACAAAATTGTGCTGCCACCCCACCCTTGTCTGTGGTTTGTTTTTTGGGGGAGGCAAACAAAGGTTTTAAAGGCCCAAATGTGCGTCTGATCGGACGTGTTGAAGCTTGTTTTAGGGGAGGGGCTAGCGTTCGATTCAGCACTTGGTGTAGGCGCCCCTGTAGCAGTAACAGATGAGCCTGATGTGAATTATGTGAAAAAGAGTGAGCATTCATGAGTGATTGAGGGCGTCAAATCTCACAACACGCGGCGGGAATTCGCTCTTTTCCTTGAAATTCCGTTAGATTTCTTCTGGTGGCTCAATTGAGCCCGGATAACTCTAAAAATCTATGAGAGGAAATTCGATGTCCCTCAACCGTACTGAACTCATTGCTAAGATCGCCGACAAAGCTGGCATCACCAAGACTGATGCAGATAAAGCTCTCTCGGCTCTCCAGACTGTGCTGGTGGATTCGCTTGCAGCTGGTGAAGCTGTGAAGATCACTGGTCTTATGAGCGTGGAGCGCACCAAGCGTGCTGCTCGCAAAGGCCGTAACCCACGCACCGGTGAAGAAATCCAGATCCCTGCTGGCTATGGCGTGAAGATCTCGGCTGGTTCCACCTTGAAGAAGGCAGTGGCCTGAAGCTAACAGCTAGTGAAGCCAAGCCTTTGCAGCTCCCGCTCAAGGGCGTGGCTTTGTGGCTCTCACGTGTTGAGAGAGCTATCTGAAAAGAGCTCTACTGGCGGTGTTCCCCCAATTTAAGTGGGGAACACCGCCGTTTTTGCTATGGATAGTGCAATCTAGCGGGCTATGGAATATCCCGATCGATAGGCGTTGGGGCTGATGACAGGTATAGGCGCTAAAGCGCTACACAGTGATGTCTCCTGAAAAGCTCCCGAAAAGCTTCTGAAAAGACGCGGCGGCCGCCCCTGAAAAGAGGGAACGTGAAGAATATGCATCGCCTCTCAATACGCTTCGAGTTCGCATTAGCGTGCCTAGTTGGCCTATGGCTCGTTAGCGAGGTGAGGGCGGGTTGAAATGTGTGATACGGCCAGCGTAAATGCGCTACTTACTCCGCTAACGCACCACTACAATCCGGAGCCGGTTGAGAGCAGCGAGAATTTCGTGGCGCCGAGGGCGAGCAAGAGCACCAGAAAATCGCCCGCGCGGCGTCAAAGCGTCGAGCCCATCGGCGTCTATCCACTGCAATACGGAGTCTACTAATTCGCGCACAGTGCGCTGGCCGTCTGCCTCTTGGGCGATACATTCGAGAGCTTCTGCGATAGCGGCAGTTTGTGCTGGGTCTACCAGTTGGCTCACTGCTGCCAGATCAATATTTTCGTGCCCATAACGGATCTCTGAGAGGCCTTGCGCTTTCGCAGACTTTTTCTTATCTGCTGGGTGCAGAGAGCGAGGGGTAATCACCCGTTGGTGGTGCACGGCAGAAGTGAATGGATCAAAGAGCTCCGAAGTAGAGCTGAGGTGTGGATTCCCAAGGGCTGCAGCGCTGCTTTCTAGCGTAGGAGCAAGGCGCGGTGCGCTTGTGGCTTGTGGAGCTTCTGCGGTATGTGGCATTCCCTCAGCCTGCAAGGCTTCTGCAGCTTGTGGCACTGTATCAGACGCGGTGATGGGCAGTGCTGTGGCGAGGGTGTGAGCCTGCTCGGTAACGTCACGAGGCTCATACGAATCCATTGCAATCACATGATCCGCCACTGCGAAGAATGCGCTTGACCCACCCGCCACAATAACCGTAGAAACGCCATGGCGATCGCGTAACGCCTCAATACGATCAACGAGCGGTGTGATCGGTTCGTGCTCATCGGGAATCAGCTGGCGCATGAGAGAATCACGAATCATAAAATTCGTGGCAGAAGTGTCTTCGTCAATGAGAAGCACGCGTGCACCGGATTCCAGAGCTTCGATCACGTTGGTGGCTTGCGATGTGGAACCCGAGGCATTAGTGGTGGTGAAATCTGTGGTGCTCTTGCCTGAGGGAAGATCGTTGATAAACGCGGAGATATCCACATTCGCCACGGAGCGGCCATCTTCTGCGCGAATAGCCACGGCGCTGGGATCAGTGGCCACCCACTCGCGCCCGTCGCCAGCAATATGCGGATATATGCCGCGTTCTAAGGCGCGCAACAAGGTAGATTTTCCGTGATACCCGCCGCCCACAATCACTGTGATACCAGCCGGAATTGCGAGCCCAGAGATTGTGCGATCAGATGCGGAAGTGGGTGCGTCTACCGTCTCACAACCGGCGGGTAGAGAGAACGTGTGGCGCAAGTGATCGGGAGTAATCCACGGCACAGCTCCATCGTGCAGTGGTTGGTCTGAATCACCGGCGGCGCGTGGAAGCACAGCGCCATCGGCCACGAAAGCGATAATGCGCTGCTGAGCCATCTGTGTGAGCAGCGATTCACGGGCGCGCAGATAGTGCACTGCGTGTGCAAGGGCTTCAGATGTGTGCTGGGGAAATGCCCCTATGAGTAAAGAATTGTGCACAATACTGGGGATTTGGTTAAGGAGCAGTTGCTCGGCTTCGCGCCCACGCACGCGTCGGCCAGCAGCTGGAAGTTTCACGGTGAATCGTGCTTCCACGCCATCGCTATCCACGATCACGCTGGTTCGCTCAAGGATTTCTTGGCCGGGGCGAGCGATAGAGATATTGCGCTCAGAGCGAGCAGCTTTGGCGAATGTGCGGGTGAGAAAATCTCCCGCGGCGATGCGCCCTAGGCGGTCTGCCAAAACATCAGCTGGGATCTGCGCGAGAGAAGCTGGCACAAAAACTCGTACTCGAGAGGGAGGAGCATAGGGATCCACTTGTGCATGATCAATGGAAAGCACAACGGAATCGCCCTGGTGAGGAACGTGGCTTGAGTTGGGTAAATTAGTGGTGTGATTTTCAAGGCGATATGAGCCTTCAATTTGGCGGTAACTAGAGTAGCCACGCCCGTCAATCGCTGCCAGAATTTTGCTTAAATCTCGTGATGTGTGCACGGCTTTCATCATACGGGATAGGCTAGCGATGGGCGTAGAGAGAAGTGGGCTGCAAAGCCCCTCTCAGAGAATGCGGCCACGCAGGCTAGCGATGGGCGTAGGGAGAAGTGGGCCAGCTGCGAAGAAGTGGGCCGGCTGCGAACATGCTGGTATCTCCGATACTCCGCATAGATACTCTCCTGCTCGCCGTATGTGGCCGTGCATATGCGGATTTTCGTAGGCTGTGAGCCGGGTGCGGGTGGTAGGTTGCTATTGCCAATACTGAATAAAACTTCTTGAGCCCTGTGAGCCGGGTGCGGGTGGTAGGTTGTGAGAATGAAAATCTTACTTCCGCCGTCAGAAAGGAAAACTGCGCCGCCCGCTGGCTCGCCATTGGCCCTTGCGAGCCTGAGTTTTCCACAGCTCACAGAGCAGCGCCAAGCCGTTATTGAGGAATTGCAACGGGTGAGCGCGCGCAGTGACGCACTGAGCGTTCTCAAGGTGGGAAAATCGCTCAGCGCTGCTGTGGGTGAGCAAGCACATCTGATGCAGCTGCCTTGCGCTCTGGCTTGGCAGGTGTATTCTGGAGTGCTCTATGAAGCGATGGCTGTGCAGGAGCTATTCGGGGCACCCGATTCTTCTGCGGTTTCCTCTCACTATTATGATCGGATACGCACGATGATTTTGGTATTCTCCGGGGTGTTCGGCGTCCATACGCTCACAGATCTCATTCCTGCCTACCGCCTCGCAATGGGGGTGGGGCTTCCACAGCTGGGGAGTGTCGCTACTTTCTGGAAGCGAGAGCTTGCTCCGGAGCAGCTCACAGACGATGAACTGGTGGTGGACTGCCGCTCGGGTGCATATCGAGTGTGGGATCCGCCAGCCACCGCACAGCAGGTAGAAGTGCAGGTGGTGAGAGATCACGATGGCAAGCGTAGCGTGGTGAGCCACCGTGCCAAATATTATCGGGGACTGCTAGCTGGTGAACTATTACGTGCGGACGTTCTTCCAGAAACTGCGCAGGAGCTAGCCGATTTCGCCCATGTTCTCGTGGAACGTGGAAACTTATGCGGTGTGGAACTTGCTGCGGCTGGCCGTGCGGGTGGCGCCTGCACGCAGCGTAGTAGGGCGCAGCCATATGTGCTCACCCTCGTGGAAGGGCAACGTGAGCTGTGGTAGATATCGATAGCGTGCGCGCGCTCGCCAATGAGCTGATGGCACAGCATGGGATAGTAGGCAGCTCTGGTTGGAGTTTTGGCTTTGATCATGCACGCCGCCGAGCGGGGCAAACTGATTTTGCGCGGCGGCGGATCACACTCTCTGCGCCGCTTATGCGCCTCTACTCTGAAAGTGAAGTGCGCGGCGTGCTCTTGCATGAGATCGCCCACGTGCTCGCTGGGGCAGGGCACCATCACGACGCCGAATGGAAACGTATTGCACAAACTATTGGGGCAGATCCGCAGGCGAAGCTGAGTGGCGCGCCCCAACTCCCGCCGCTGTGGGAGGGAAGCTGCCCAGCTGGCCATATATTTGGCCGCTACCGAAAGCCAATCGGCGCGGCCAGCTGTATTGAGTGTGCGCGGGCTGCCGCTCAGCTCACGGGAAGCAGCCTACGGCGGCACTATGATCCGCGCTTTCGCATCACTTGGCGCAATCGCAGCACCGGCGAAACACTGTGAATTATGTAGTTACGCATTGCTCCGGTTGTATACAGCAGCTTGGCTGCAGCTACTCGCTGCGATTATTCGCTGGAGCGCTCGCCGCTTTGAGGGCAGGCACTAAGCTCAACAGTGAGAGCGTGGCGAGGGCGAGCGCACCCACGAGAGCCCCGAGCAGCGCTGGTGTGAAATGAGCATCGAGAGTTGTAGAGAAGATGTGCATTAGCAGCCAGCCAGAACCAAAGCCGAGCGCTGTGGCTAGCGTAGCGATCACTGCGAGCGGGGCTGCAGACTCGATGAGTAGCATACGGGTGAGTTCGCTCACGCGCATACCTCCCAGCCGCAATGTGAGTAGAGAACGACGCCGTTCGAGAATACTGGCGTAGGTAGACACCAATCCAGATATCACTGCCACCACCAACGTGAGTGCCATAGCTCCGTACACTACGTACGTCATAAAGCCAGTGAATGTGACCTCTGTGCGCGTGTCACGTTCTCCGGTTGCCAACAGCCACGGAGAATTAAGCGGATAATTGCGAGCAGTTGCCAGCTCGCTGCGGAATTGCTCTAAGTGGGTGGGTCGATCGAGTTGCACGAGTACTGCGAAGCTAGAATGAGTGGTGTCTGCTCCGAAATTTTGTGCCACGGTTGTGGAAAAATCTGCACTAGTGGCAGCTTCCACCACCTGTTGTGCTTCTCCTGCAGGTGCCCACGGGTGTACTCCCACGAGTTTCGCAGAGCACGAAAGGGAAAAATAGCGCGGAGCATCAGTGCAGGGAATGACACTCCACGCCCCGGCGATCTGCGGTGCGGTTTGTGCATGGAGCACGTACGGCTGTGAGGAGAGCTGGGCGGCGAGGGCTCTGGCCGTCTGCTCGCTGGGGATTTGAGAGATCACAGCGGCAGTGGGCTGAATGATGGAAGTGTTCTCCTGGGCGACGCTGAGCACGGATCCAGCTTCAGACACTGTGGTGATAAAAAACGTTCCGGCGTAGAGAGCAAGCACCACCCCAGCTACGGAGCGCGAGATTCGAGAGGCGTGAGCTGCTACATATTTTGTGCCAATCACCACTGGAGCACTTCGCGCCTGGGCGCCCACGAGCTGCGCCACTGCCCGCACAATCCACGGGCTCGCAAGCACCAGCCCACCCATCATTAATAGCACTCCGGCTAGCAAAGGATACGTGTCATTCGTTGCTCCCCGATTGTGGGGCACTGTGATATAGAGGTAGAGAAAAATAGCGAGAGCTGCGCACAGTGGCAGTAGCCGAAGTGGGCTTGGCGCAGGTTGCGTTTTCTGCCTCCGCACCACCCCCAGCGGAGAGGTACTCACTGCCCTCATTCCGTTGGCATGTGCTCCCACCACGAGTAGTAAGGTGACCACTCCAACCAGTAGATACTGCCATGCGGGAACTTCCAAATTGGCCAGCCAGAGCCGTTTCCCGGCAATAGGAATACCGCCGAGAAGGGAGTGGGTGAGTGCGAAGAGCATCGCTCCAAGCACATATCCCACCAGCGCCCCCAGCAGTGCCTCCACTAAGAGAATCTGTAAAATCTGAGTTTGGGTGGCCCCCACGAGCCGGAGCGCTGCATAGCGTTGTTCGCGCTGGGAACTCCCAAGAGTGGCAGAAATCGAGATCAGCAACAGTACCGGAAAGAGCACCACCACAAGGCCGATCACCAAAATAGCTTGATTTAGTGTGGCGCCACTGAGCAGCGGTGAGCGAGCGGAAAAATCTCGTACGGGCACAGCGCCTTCCACAGCGCTTAAATCTGCACCAATAAAAACAAGTAGATCATCAGGGCCAGAGGTGAGCTGATAGGGAAGAGCACCTATCGGGGTAGAGCCAAACCGGCGAGTGAGCTCATATTCAGGGTGGCTTTTTATGAGGGTACGCAACCCTTCCGACACAAGGTATTCTCCCTGGCGAGGCCACGTGAGCCCGTAGAGATAGGGAGCAGATCCGTTTCTGTGGCCGTGATTAGGCTGCGCGCTGTTAGGGTGGGTAGGTTGCGAGCTGCTGAGATCGGTGGGCTGTGAGCCACCGTGGTTCACGTGTGCGGAATCAATATAGAGCGCATGAATATTAGCTCCGGCCACTGTAAAAAATGATTCATAACTTTGATAAACGACTACCGCTCCAGTGAGATCCATATTGGGGGAGGCAACAGACTGTTCCGCTGCTTTCCCGATAGCCAATTTCCACTCATCTGCATTGTGGTTGTTGAAAGCATTGAAATAGGCGGCAAACGTGAGCAATATATACACGGCGAAAGCCACCGAAGTGCAGATAAGAGCTAAACGCCCTGTAGAGTGCCGGAGCGAACGGCGTAACAACGTGAACGGAAGATACATGGCTATGCCTCCACACGCCCGTCTCGCACCACAATCTCACGATCAGAGTAGGCGGCAATCGTGGGTTCATGAGTAACGAGTACAACCGTCATTCCGTGCGCCCGCACTAGATTCACGAGCATCGTCATCACCAGTTCGGAATTCAGTGAGTCAAGAGCGCCAGTGGGCTCATCGGCAAAGAGCACGGAGGGGCGTGGGCACAGCGCGCGGGCAATAGCGATGCGCTGTGCTTCACCTCCCGAAAGTTGGCCAGGCAAAGAATTCTCATGACTGGATAGCCCCACCTCCGCAATCCACATGCGAGCCTGCTCGTATGCCGCGTTGCGCTTCATACCGTTGAGTAAGAGCGGAACGGCCACATTATCTAGCGCGGTGAGCTCCGGAACGAGTTGGCTAAATTGGAACACAAAGCCAAACTCAGTGCGACGTAAGACTGTGCGTTGCGCATCGGTGAGCGTGGTGAGTTCGCGCTCGCGGTAGTGCACCGATCCGGAATCGGGAAGCTCAATGCCAGCTAGCACGTGTAAAAGAGTAGATTTACCAGAGCCAGAAGGCCCCATCACCGCCAGAATTTCGCCGCTGTGTATCGCCACAGAGACGCCGCGAAGGGCTTGCGTAGCGCCATACGTTTTCACGAGATCGCGGCCTGTGAGGATCAGTTCGTCCATAGCTCTTCCTTCAGTTTGTTTAGCCGTGAAGCTGCGAGTTCCATCCAGCGCAGATCGGCGTCTATATGAAAAATAGCGCTGTCGAGCAGCAGCTTTTCGGCAAGCGGAGCATGCTGACGGCGCGCAGTGAGCTCGCGCATGCGCTGTAGGTGTGCGGAGCGTTGTGCCATGATATAGCCTGCAGCGTCACCCTCGATGAGCAGCGCCAAAACCGTTTTTGCATAGAGCACAGTCTGGAGCGTGGGGGAGGGGATTTCCGGAGTGGAGAGCCACTTGAGCAGTGCTTCTTTTCCGGAAGGAGTGACGGCGTAACGGGTGCGGGCTGGGCCGGCAGGTGTTCCGGCGTCAGCGACTTCAACAACTTTTTCATCGCGAGCAAGCCGCGCGAGCGTGGAGTACACCTGGCCTGCGAGGATGGGTTTGTCTCCTGCAAAGTAGTGATCATAGAGTTTTTTAAGTTCATATCCGTAGTTCGGTTCGCGTGTGAGCAAACCAAGAAATGCATATTGAGCTTCCATTCGTGCTGCTACTTTCACTAGTCACTCAGTGAATACCTCTGCTATCCACTCAGTGTATAGATGGATATGTGCAGGCGCAAGCTCTTTAAAGCTGAACTGACTTTATTCTGTTCTCAAGCGATTATTCACGAAAATTTTTGTAAGTTCCGCTGCGGGGAGGGGCAAAGTGACCAGAGCTGCGCACCTCGGCATAGCCTCAGTACGTTTCGCGCACTAAGGGTTAGGGGTGTAAGTGGCAAAGAGGTGGCAAAAAGAAATTGGTAAGCTCCGCACACTAGGAGCAAATTGGATTTTGCTGAAAATGGTAGGTCAGTCAGTAAGTTTCGCGCGCTAGGGGGTAAAGGTATATTCGCTGAGTTCTGGCATTCTGGCCGTGAGTGAAATCCATATGCTAGGGGTTAGGGCGATGGGGCAGTACTGTTACTGATGTGTGTGCTTTTAAGCGCTCTTTGCGCTCTTTGTGAATAATTCCTAATCGTGCTCCTTATAAGGTGTGATTGCTGTAGCTTCACAGATTGCTGTGGTTTTCGTGGATTGGAGGGTGGAATGCCAGAACTACCAGAAGTGGAATCCATTCGTGCTGGGGTAGCTGCAGAACTTGTGGGTGCGCGCATTACAGAGGTGACTGTGCTCCACGAACGGGTAGTGCGCAAAATTCCGGGTGGTGCGGCTGCATTAGCGCAGGCCATAGTGGGGCATAGAGTGTGCGGAGTAGAGCGGCGCGGAAAATTTATGTGGCTTGAAATTGAGCCTGCTGGCATTGATCGTGCTGGCGCAGGAAAGGCTGAAACCTCCTATGCCGAAGTGTCTGATGAGGGCAGAGCAAAAGATGAGAGCAGAGCAGCAGTTTCCATTGCCGATGGGGAAGCCGGTGGTAGTGTGAGCTCAGGTGAGCTCCGAAATGGGAGTCTTCAGTACGAAGATTCTTCGCACGGAAGTTCCCAGAATAGTGCTCCCTGGCCTGAGATTCTCCCATATGAGAATCTCCAACGTGGGGCTCTCCCGCACGAAGATTCCTCGCACGAAGCTCTTTACAACCATGAATTATGGGAGCAAGTAAGCACTCGCAAGCATGGAAAACGAGCCACGCGGGGGCTCGTTATTCATTTGGGAATGTCTGGTCAGCTTTTGATAGACGATGCTTCGTTTGATGCTGCCACTCGTCACTATCCGGCAGGTAAAAACCACGAACGTGTGCGCTTTGAGTTTGTGCGGGGCGATT
>JALELI010000086.1 GCA_022768785.1 Arcanobacterium sp.
CTGAAATCTTCCGAACTGAGATGCCTGCGAGTTGAGAGGGCCCCGCCGGCGCCTAAGTAACTCATCAATAATGCCAGATATAGCCGATGTGGCGCTAGTTTGTGCTCAGATAAGCCAGCAATATCACATTCGCAGCTGGCCGTGTAGCAACGTCCGAAGTATTCGTTAATTTTTTGAGACATTTTTGGGACATTTCTTCAGAGGAATTCTCCCATTCCGCGGCATACGCTTTCCCCTGCAGTGCATGATTCGCCAGCTTTTGCACATCTATGCATAGATATACGGTGCAGTGCGGCCTTCTGTGCGGCCAGTATTCTATTAGCCAAAATCTGCCACGCGCGCCACAATTAGATATGTGACGACAAATAGCACTCAACCACCGGCACAGCACACTGTGCCGGCTGCACGCACCGCTAGCGTAGCCGCCAACTCAACATCTGTGAACCTCACTCGGTTTGCGTGGCTTTCTATCGCCGCAGCGCTCACCACAATGGCACTGAAATACGGAGCATATCTACTAACTGGATCCGTTTCGTTGCTCTCTGATGCTCTCGAATCTATTGTGAATTTAGTGGCTGCAATTGTTGCCCTCATTGCCTTAAAAGTGGCTGGGCGCCCCGCAGATTCCCGATATACTTTTGGGCGCTCAAAAGCTGAATATTTTTCAGCCGCTATTGAGGGAGCCATGATCTTCGTGGCCGCTGCGGCGATTATCGTCTCTGCTGTTGATCGTCTCATGCACCCAGCTCCGCTCGAACAGGTGGGCTTGGGTTTGGCAATCTCCACAGTGGCTGCCGCCATCAACGGAGCTGTGGGCCTTGTGCTCTTGCGCACTGGCACTCGCACGTCGTCTCCCACTCTCACGGCAGATGGAAAGCATCTGCTCACCGATGTGATCACCACTGCTGGCGTGATAATCGGCGTAATAATTGTGGCACTCACGGGGTGGATACAGCTCGATCCGATCGTGGCTATTATTGTGGCACTTAATATCATTGTGATCGGAATCGGGCTCGTGCGCTCTTCGATGGCCGGCCTACTCGATGCCACGCTGCCCGAAGAAGAAAACCAACGTATTATCGCCGTGCTTCGTGAACGTATTAGCCCCACCACCACTTTCCACGGCCTGCAAACCCGCCAGAGCGGCCGCAAGCGCTATGTGCGGGTAGATGCTCAAGTGCCTGGGGATTGGACGGTAGCACGCGGCCATTCCTTCGGGGAAGAGCTCGGGGAGGCAATCAGTGCAGTGCTCCCCGATGCAGAAGTAACTGTACATGTAGAGCCAATCGAGGATCCGCGATCCTATGCCGATATCCCTGAAGGATATATCCCGCTCACTACCACATTCGATGCGCTGCAGCCGCAGCACTCACAGCCACAGCACTCAGGCGAGTGACCCGTCGGCAGGCAGCCCATCAATCAGCACTGCACTGGGGTGCCGCACCGCGTGAATATCCACTTCGGGGTCAGCTTTATACACTACAAAATCTGCCGGAGCCCCATCTTCCCAGCTCGGAAGCCCCAGCCGTGCACGAGCTCCATAGCTGGCCGCCTCCATCACGAGCTGCGCCGGCATGCCGTGCTGCACTGCCGCCTCTAGCTCCACGGGAAGCGGCCGCTCGTCCACATTGGCAGCGGTATCCGTGCCCATCAGGAATAGCGATCCTGCCTCCACCATCTGCGCCAGCCGCTCATCAAGGTGCTCGTGCATCGTAAGCATTCGGTGCTGATACGCTGGAAATTTTGCTCCTGCCGCAGCGAATTCTGGAAAATGATTCACTTGCACCACTGTGGGATCCAGCAGCACACCGCGCTCTCGCGCCTCAATTAGCTGCTCAAGATTCATTCCAGTGCCGTGTTCGATACAATCCACTCCTGCATCGAGCACGCTGCGCACTGTTTCCGCAGCAAACGTATGCACCATCACTTTCACCCCAAGATCATGCGCCGCCTGCACCCCTTCGCACAGCAGCTGCGGAGGCCACAACGGCGTAAGATCCGGCTGCGGCAACGATCGATCGATCCAATCTCCTACGATTTTCACCCAGCCTGATCCTGCTGCCGCCTGCCGGCGCACTTCAGCCACAAAATCTTCGAGTTCCACCTCCGCAGCGAGATAGCGAGTGTAGCGCTTAAAACGTGCGATGTGCCGGCCAGCGTGAATCACTTTCGGCAGCCCTGGCCCGGAAACGAGCCCAGCATCGCGCTGCCCACCGGCATCGCGAATGAGAGTGACGCCGTTCGCTCGGCACACCTGGAGCCGGTGGAGCATCTGTGCATCGCTAGGAAGTTCAGCGGTGTGGCTCATGCCCGGGTGGTGGTGCGAATCCACTAGGCCAGGATAAATGAACCCACGTAATTCAGTGACGATGCTAGCATCAGTAGCCACTCGCGCCGCAACGTCGTTAGGTAGAGAGTGCCGAATTACGCCGTCGCACACCCACACTTGAGCTAGATCTGTGCCCCGCAGCGTCCCCGTGAGCTGAATAATTGGATCCATTGTTGGCCCCGCTCTCTTTTACTCACGGCGCATAGGATACGCCTCTTCTTATTGTGGGCACTGCCGCGCAAGCGCTATACCGAGCGCTATTGGTATTCCAGCAGTTGGAATCAGGCAGCTCTCAGACAGCTTCACTGCATTAGCGCAAAAATCGCTTGAGCGATTCCAAATCCACCTGCGGTTCAGTGTCGGGCCCTGGCGTTGGTGGCGCTACTGGAGCAGCCGGAGCCCCAAAAGCCGATCCTTTCACAGAAGCGAGCGGCGTATCAGCTCGTTCTCCCAGCTCTGCTGCCCGCTGCGCCGCCAACTCTTGTTGCCGGCGCTTTGCTGGATTCCCGCTGCGCCCCTTCTTCGACCCGGAGCTCTTCTTCTTATTTTTAGCCTTTTGCTTTTTGGTGTAGCCCCCACCCATTCCAGGCATACCGGGAACTGCGGGTAGGCCACCGCGGCCACCCTTCCCCATTGCCTGCATCATTTTCTTTGCCTGCTCGAAGCGCTCCATCAGCGAATTCACTTCGTGCACACTGGTGCCCGAGCCACGGGCGATCCGTTGCCGCCGAGAGCCATTTAAGATTTTAGGATCACGCCGCTCTGCGGGGGTCATCGAAAGCACAATAGCTTCTTGGCGGTTGATCTCGCGTTCATCGAAATTGTCTAGCGCCTCACGATACTGGTTCATGCCCGGCAGCATGCCCATGATTTTTTTCATGGAGCCCATCTTGCGCATCTGGTTCAGCTGCACGAGGAAATCGTCGAGCGTAAATGAGCCACCGGCCATCTTGGCTGCTAGATCTTCGGCCTCTTGCTCGCTCCAGGTTTTTTCTGCCTGCTCAATGAGGGTGAGCACATCGCCCATGTCGAGAATTCGAGATGCCATACGATCTGCGTGGAAACGTTCAAAGGCATCGAGTTTCTCCCCGGTAGAGGCAAATACGATGGGCACGCCCGTCACCCCGCGCACTGAGAGTGCAGCACCACCGCGCGCATCGCCGTCGAGCTTTGAGAGCACCACGCCGGTGTAACCCACGCCGTCACGGAATGCGATTGAGGTGTTCACAGCATCTTGGCCGATCATCGCATCGAGCACGAACAAGATTTCATCGGGTTGCACTGCATCGCGGATATTCCGCGCCTGCTGCATCATTTCTTCATCAACGCCGAGGCGGCCAGCAGTATCGACCACCACCACATCGAAGTGGTTCTCCCGCGCGTAATCCACACCCGAGCGTGCCACCTGCACAGGATCTCCCACACCGTTTCCTGGTTGTGGAGCCCACACCTCCACACCAGCTCGCTGCCCCACCACTTGCAGCTGATTGACGGCGTTGGGGCGCTGCAAATCCGCCGCCACCAGCAGCGGCTTGTGCCCGTTTTCACGCAACCACTTGCCTAGCTTTCCGGCAAGAGTGGTTTTACCGGCACCTTGTAGACCAGCGAGCATCATCACCGTGGGTGGGTGCGCAGCCCATTGGAGCTCGCGCGCCTCTCCGCCGAGCATCTCAATGAGCTGCTCATTCACGATTTTCACCACTTGTTGAGCGGGATTGAGCGCTTTCGATACCACCGCTCCTACAGCTCGTTCCCGCACTGCAGCTGTGAACGAGCGAACCACCGGCAGAGCCACATCGGCATCGAGCAGCGCTCGGCGAATATCACCAATCACGCTCTCCACATCATGCTCAGTGAGTTTGCCGTGTTTGCGCAGATTTCGCAGCGAGCTAGTGATGCGATCAGAGAGGGAGTTAAACATACGTATCTTTCTTGGTCTTTTTTCTTATGCTTTTTCGCGATCCCCGCGGGAGAACACCTCAAGAATCCGGTACTAGCCGTATTCTACGCAATTTCTCACTGATCAGGAGCGTGAGCACGCACAGCGCCGACATTCAGGCACAACGCTGAAATGCGCACTAGGAAAGCAGTGAATCCACAAATGCCGCTGGATCAAATGGAGCGAGGTCGTCTGCCCCTTCACCTAGTCCGATGAATTTCACCGGCACGCCAATCTCGCGCTGCACTGAAATCACAATGCCACCTTTAGCCGTGCCATCGAGTTTTGTGAGCACGATACCCGTGAGCCCTGTCACTTCGGCAAATACCTTTGCCTGCTGCATGCCGTTTTGCCCAGTGGTGGCGTCGAGCACCAATAGCACTTCTCGCACCGGCGCCTGTTTTTCGATCACACGTTTAATCTTGCCGAGCTCGTCCATCAACCCAGCTTTATTTTGCAAACGGCCTGCGGTATCTACAATCACCACATCAGTGGCGCGTTCCCCAGCCACTTTCACCGATTCGAAAGCCACTGATGCTGGATCTGCACCCTCTTTATCGGATCGTACCACCGGCACGCCAACGCGCTCTCCCCACGTTTCTAGCTGGTCAGCTGCCGCTGCACGGAATGTATCTGCAGCACCTAACAGCACTGAGTAGTTCTCTGCCACCAGCAACCGGGCAAGCTTACCCGCAGTGGTGGTTTTCCCGGTGCCGTTCACTCCCACCATGAGGATCGTTCGTGGTTCAGCCACGCCGTCTGCAGCAGGCGTGAGCTGCAAGCTGCGATCCATCTGCGGATCCACTAGCCTGAGCAATTCGGTGCGCAGCACTTCACGGATTACAGCCGGATCCGAAGTGCCGCGGATCTTCGCCTCCTGCTTCAGCGAATCCATGATAGCTGTGGTGGATTCGAGGCCCACGTCTGCAAGGAGCAACGTGTCTTCCAGCTCCTCCCAATCCGCCGCAGAGAGATCTCCGCGGGAAAGGATTGTGAGCAGCGCATGCCCGAGCCCACCGCTCTTAGCGAGCCGTGCCCGCAAGCGTTGCATACGGCTAGGCACAGATTCTGGCGATTCCAAAGCTGGAGCCGCGCTGCCAACTGCCGCGCCTTCCGCCGCCTGTGCAGCATCAGCCGCTTGCGCACCACTGGCCGCACTGGAGCCACTGCCAGCTCCCAACCCTGAATCTGGCAGTGGAATGGCGCCATGCTCCACAACTTCACCCTCAAGCGGAGCTTCCTCATCCGACTCCAGGGCAGCCCCAGCGCTGGGCTTTTCCCACGGAAGCTCACTATGCCGAGAGCGCTTCACCTGCGCTATCACCGTGCCTACCACGGCTATTGCAGCCACCACAGCGAGCACGATCAGCAGAATTTGATTGATGTTCATATCCATATTTTCGCTTAGATCACGCACCAACGCCAGCTCCGGCGCCCACAGCTGCAAGATTGCTCCCTATTCAGATATCACATTAGCCATACCCCATTAGCTGATGCTCACTGCTACGAGATTGCCTCGCTAGAGCGATACCACATGGGAAAACGGCCCTGCTGACATCTGCGAGGCAGGATATCGGCCATGCGAGGCTACCTCAGGCTATCTCGGGGCTATCTCGGGCTACCTCAGACTACCCTCCGCAAGAGCCTGGGCCGCACTATCAGCTGCCTCAAGGATTGCACTGACGGCTATAAAATAGACGGAATTAAGATAAAAGAGCGATAAACAAGACGTGTTGGTGGAGTTGAGTACTGGTTCGCCCTGTGATGACGGCGCTCCCTCCCAACGTGGGCCCGCCCTCGGCGGTAAGGGGAAAACTCGCACTCGGTAGTAGAGGAAAAACTCGCACTCAGTGGTGGGGAGAATAAGCGGGTGGAGAGAATAAGCGGCAAGTTAAAGGGGTGAACCTCTGGCTCACCCCTTTAACTCAACCCTTTAGCTCATAGCCACCAATTCAACTATTGCTCGATATTGCCATTTATATTCACAAACGCAGCCTTATGCGCCGTCTCTATGCGTCAAGCTGCCTTTTCACGCTTTGGCAACCGCACATGCTGCAACTGATCAGTAACGGGCTTGAGCGCAGTACCAATCTCATCAAAACTGAGATAAGCAGCCTCATCGGCCGCCTCAAAAGTGGAAAACACATCATTCACATGCGCATCTTTCAGCTCCACTTCAAAAGCGTTCGCTTCAAGCTGCCCCTCGCGCCATGCCTGCATAGAATCTTTCACCCATTTGCTGCGCTCTTCAATCGGGCGCCCACCGTTGAGGAAAAACGCCACTACGCTCAGCGCCACTGCAGCCACCACCAAGAAAATAATCAATGCTACCCACACGCTTTAATTAAAACGTAAATAACCGACGATGGGAAGCACCCCACGCCTGATCCAGATTGCAAGTTTGTCACCGCACATCACTTTTCCATAACTTTGTGGAGCACGCCACTTTTCCCTGGCCTATCAAGGAAAAACAGTGACGCCGTTCACGCTATTACGCTCGCGTTCACAGGCGATAATCAGGCCACTCCCCTAGGCATCAACAACATCAGCCATGCGCTGCGAAATCACGCTCGTTACTCCTCGTTCTTTCATCGCTACACCATAGAGCGCATCGGCTATCTCCATTGTGCGTTTTTGGTGTGTGATAACGAGCAGCTGTGAATTCTCATGGAGCTGTTCAAAAAGATCCAACAACCGCGAGAGATTCACATCGTCTAGCGCCGCTTCCACTTCGTCCATCACATAGAACGGGCTGGGGCGCGCCATAAAAATTGCCATCAAAAACGCAATAGCGGTGAGTGAGCGCTCTCCTCCGGAGAGGAGCGACAGCCGCTTCACGCGCTTTCCTGGCGGTCGTGCCTCAATCTCAATTCCAGTTGTGAGGATCGCATCGGGATCCGTGAGCACTATGCGTCCTTCTCCTCCTGGGAAAAGTCGCGCAAACACTCCGGTGAACTGCTCGGCCACATCAGCGAGAGCTGATTGCATCACCTCTTCCACTCGATGATCAATATCTCGAATCATGGTGAGCAAATCGTCACGAGAACGGCGCAAATCCTGCAGCTGCTCGGTGAGGAATTTCTGGCGCTCTTCGAGTGCTGCATGCTCTTCCAGAGCCAACGGATTGATCTTGCCGAGGCGGGCTAGATCTCGCTCAGCTTTCGCCAACCGTTTCTCCTGCTCAGCCCGTACAAACGGAATAGTGCGCTGAGCCAGCTCTGCCTCGGGTGGCACACTCGTATTTTCAGAATTCTCTGGCTCACCCACAGGAATCGGAAGATGTGGGCCAAACTCATTAATGAGCGTGCTCACTTCCATTCCCAGCAGCTCCATCGCCCGTTGCGCAAGCTGCTCATATTTCAGTTTTTGCTCCGAAAGCACAAGCTCTCGACGATGCCCCTCATCTGCGAGAGTACGTTCTTGCTCACGTGCGCTCTCTAAATGTTGGCGCGCTGCAACGAGTTCGGTATGCCGCTGCGCCCCTTCAGCCTCTAGGCGCGTGCGCTCGCGCGCCACCCGATCAGCGAGCGTTCGAGCAATGGCAACGGCGCGCTGTGCGCGCTCTCCCACGGCCTGAGCAACTTTCCGAGCCTCAGCACGGCGGAGAGCCGCCCGCTCTTCCTGATGAATCCGCTCTTGGGCAGCCTGCGCAGCGCGCTCTAAAGCATCTGATCTGCCAGCCACAGCGTGGAGACGCTCTTCTTGCGTGCGCAGCGCCAGCCGCGCTTCCGTTTCTTTCTGCCTGGCTGCCACTGCCGCACTATGAGCCTGCTCGCGCTCTCCAGCGAGATGTGCAGCTTGCTGGGCCAGATCCTCTGGCTCAGCCGCCAGCTGTAGCTGCTGCGCGTTAATTGCTTCTAGATCTGCCTGCCGCGTGGCCAGCTCTGTTTCAATTTGTTGCACTCGAGTAGCGTCTCGTTCCGCTTCTGCTCGAGCCGCATCTAAACTCTGGCGCAGCACCCCTAGCTGTGCGGTCACTGCCGCCAGCTGCGAATCTCGCGCATTAAGCTCCGCCGAGAGCTGCTCGAATTCCTCCACCCGAGCAGCGTGAGCACTCTGCGCCACAGCCAATGCAGCCACAGCACTCTGGTGTTGCTCATCGGCCTCACACGCCTGGTGTAGGGCATCGTCATACATCGCCTGGCGCGAGAGCACGGCAGCAGCTTGCACCTCACCGCCCCATACGCGCTGCGAGCTGAGCACATCACCAGCCAATGTGGCCACGCATGGAGCCCCAGCGTGCACCAGTAAGCGCGCCGTCACCAGATCCATACACAGCACTGTTCCAGCGAGCACCGTGCGCACCGCCACGGCCACCTGCGAATCTCCCACAATAACTGAGCTAGCGAGCACCGCCTCAGGAGCGCCGACACGAGTGATGGCAATCGCGTGCTCAGCTGCTGCCTCACGCTCGTGAACTAGCTGCGCAGCGGCCGTTTCGCTCACGCCATCGGCAGTATCCGTGACGATGAGCTCCACATGCCCTGCGCCCGCCTCTCGCGCTGCACGCAGTACGTCTACGGCGTCGTCTACACTAGCCACTACCGCTCCTGCAGCTCCGCCCGCAAGCGCCGTCTCCACCCCTGCTTCCCACCCTGGGCTAATACGCAGCGCGTCACGCACCAAGCCTTTCACCCCAGTGCGGTATTCTTCCAGAGCCCACGCTGTGGCATCTTCTGGAGCCAACGAGAGCGCGAGCGTATCAGCTTTTGTACGCCACTGCACCGCTGCTGCCTGCGCCTCCGTGAGCTGTGCCTGGGCTAATTCCTCCGCCTCTTTTGCCGCTTGAGCGCGCTGCGCTGCCTCTTGATGAGCGGCGGAGAGATCGTCACTCCCCGGAGCCTGCGCAATGGCGTCTTGCTCTAATTCGGCCACTGAATGCGCAGCTGTGTGGGCACGGCGCTCCGCTTCAGCTTTAGCAGCTTCCACGCGTTCCCGTTCAGCGGTGAGGGCTTCAATGCGCGAGCGCGCTGCTGTGAGTTG
The DNA here is from genome assembly GCA_022768785.1 of Arcanobacterium sp. Lineage (GTDB taxonomy): Bacteria > Actinomycetota > Actinomycetes > Actinomycetales > Actinomycetaceae > Arcanobacterium_A. The sequence goes on from JALELI010000086.1 coordinate 9,252, forward strand.
GCCTGCGATTCGCGCTGCCGTTTCCCGGCGATCGGCCAGAGTGCGATGAATACTCGCTAACCGGGCATCTACATCGGCTTCTGCCGCGTCGGATTGCTCGCGGTGCGCGATTGCCGCTGCGAGATTCTGTTCTGCCTGCTGCACATCTGCCGCCAGCTGTTCTTCTTCCAGCTGCGCTGCGCGAGCCCGCTCTCGAATGTGCTCAGGGCTCTCTCCACGCTGCGCAGCTGGAGCAGCAACGCTGAGAGAATGCTCTCGTTCAGCTGCTAAATCCGCCAGCGAGCGAAACCGCTCCAGCAGAGAATTGAGACGTTGGAACCGCTCAGCGAGCGCAGCGGTATGCGGGCTCAATTGATCTGCTTGATGCTGAAGCTGTTGAACCTGCTCCTGGGCGCTCTGCACCTGTTGGCTCAGCGCTGTGCGACGCTGAGCCAACTCGGCATCTTCAGCGGTATGTGCGCAGAGGCGAGCCTGAGATTGAGCGAGATCGTCTGCGAGCAACCGCGCCCGAGCGTCGAACACATCGCGCTGAATCACTTGTGCTCGCCGTGCAGTTGCAGCTTGCCGCGCTAACGGGCCAAGCTGCCGGCGCAGCTCAGCGGCAAGATCTTCAATCCGAGTGAGATTAGCCTTCATAGAATCGAGCTTGCGCAGCGCTTTTTCTTTTCTGCGGCGGTGCTTGAGCACTCCAGCAGCCTCTTCCACAAAGCTGCGGCGCTCTTCCGGGGTGGCGGTGAGCACCTCATCGAGCTTCCCCTGGCCAATAATCACGTGCATCTCTTTCCCCATGCCGGTGTCGGAGAGCAGCTCCTGGATATCGAGAAGTCGGCACGAAGTGCCGTTAATCGCGTATTCGGATCCTCCTGAGCGGAAGAGTGTGCGGGAAATAGTCACTTCTGAGAAATCGATCGGAAGCGCCCCGTCTGTGTTGTCGATCGTGAGGCTCACTTCAGCTCGGCCAAGTGCTGGCCGAGCCGCCGTGCCTGCAAAGATCACATCAGCCATATTGCCGCCTCGCAAGGCGCGGGCTCCTTGCTCTCCCATCACCCACGCGAGGGCATCTACCACGTTAGATTTACCAGAGCCATTTGGCCCCACTACGCAGTTGATCCCCGGCTCAAAGCGCAGCGTGGTGGCAGTGGCAAAGCTCTTAAAGCCACGCAACGTGAGGGTTTTTAAATACACAGCATCAGTGTAAGCTATTCCAGCTGGCCCACGTCTACTCGCGCCGCCACGCGGCGTGCACCGTACGCCCGGATAGGCGTGAGAGCTAGCCATATCTCGCACTCGCCACCTATTTTTGGCTCCCCGAGCGCTCACAGCCACTGAAAGGGCACCTATGCCGTTCCACCATCCGCCAGCCACTCCGCAGCCAGGTTCCGATTTCACGCCACTAGTGATGTCTGCCGCAACGCCTGCTAGTGACGTTCGCACCCTCATCGTAATGCGCCACTCTGAGGCTGCCTATAGCGGCAATGATTTTGCCCGCCCGCTCACTGCACACGGGAGGAGAATTGCCGCGCTCCAAGGGGCCACCATCGCACAGCGATGGGGGCAGATCGATTTAGCCCTCACCTCTGGCGCAGCACGCACCGTGCAAACCCTCGAAGCTATGAAATCCGTGGGGCTCGCTGTGCGCGCCACGCACGGCGAGCGCTCGCTCTACTCCGCTAGCTGGGAAGAGGCGCTGGCGTTGATTCGCACTGTGGGTGCCAAAGTGCGCACTCTGCTCGTGCTCTTCCATCAACCCAGCGTGGCAGCGCTGACGGCGATGCTCACGCCCGAATCAGAGCGCAACACGCTGCGTGGAGGGTTCCCTCCAGCCACTTTTGCCGCAGGAAACGTCTGCACTCCGTGGGAGGCATTAGCCACTTGGCAACGCCCGCACATATGGCAACCGCGAGGCTGAGAAGCACTTTTTCCCAAGCTGTTTTGAAAGTCTGCCCCTCCTGCTCTCTAAGCTGGGGAAATCTGCGCTACCGCGCCTGCGTCACGCCGCCGTCAGCCGAACCACACACTCTTTTCCCATTCAGCAGATTCGGGCGAATCCGAAGAATGAATGAGGTTGAGCACGGCACCATTGCCCCAGTCTCGGCCGTAATCTCCACGGATAGTACCCGGGGCAGCCACTGTGGGATCCGTGGCGCCCGACAGCGCACGCACCCCCTCAATCACTCGATCTCCTTCGATGATGGCAGCCACCACTGGCCCGCTGGTCATATAATCCACCAGTTCCGGATAAAAAGCTTTCTGCACATGTTCACGATAGTGCCGAGCTAGCTGATCTGCAGTGGCGTGCACGAATCGCAGATCGCGGATCACATATCCTTTGCGCTCAATACGCGCCAAAATCTCTCCCGTGAGAGCTCTGCTCACTCCGTCTGGCTTCACCAAAATAAGGGTCTGTTCAGTCACTTCCTTTTCCCTTTCTCATTTATTCTTATTAGTTGTTTTCAGCGCTGTTGCTCGATACTGATCGGCTGTTGCGCTGCCTGCTCCAGCGGGATTCGGCGCAGTATGCTTCGCTGCATTCCTGATCCTTCCCACTTTTGCGCGGATTCTTTTCACGCTGCCGATGCCCGTTGGCGCAGCGCACTGTGCCAGGCCTCAGTGGGCTACGCCAGCAGCGCTTCCCTCCCGCACAACAAGATGTACTTCAAGCGTGCGAACTTCGCGCGGATCAAGCTCAATTTCACTCAGCACATCAGGCCGATTAAAAGCGTTCGCCATCGCTGTGCAGGGCTCCAAAGCCACGTTTTGAAGCGCGCGGCGTTGGAGCTGGCTGGCAGCGAACACATGAAAAATCTGCTGCCGCGGAGTATTCGTGCGCGCCTCCATCTGAATGAGCCGCTTTCCAGTGTAGAGCAACGCATTCGCCCACCTGTTGCTATCGTGCTCAAGCCGTGCCAGGGCGTAATCGTCTGCCGGCGTCACTCGTTGCCGCCCGTTCACCTGCTCCCCAAACGCCGCCGCTCCCGAAAGTGGAATCAGCCCGTCATCAACGAGCACCGGCTGCGCAGCTCCCACATCGAACCATACGTC